>CAYQRF010000041.1:0-15387 GCA_964419775.1 uncultured Rikenellaceae bacterium | reverse complement strand
AAAGAAGAAAAGGAATGCTGACTCCAAAAAGGCAGAAAGAAAATTCAGGTAGGAGGTTGATCTGGTTGCTGGGGCAGGGCGCAGGGCACAGGGCGCAGAGCTCAGAGTGCTGGGCAACGACATTTACCGAATACCGAATACCGAATACCGGTTACCGGTCTCTGACTGCCAACTGCACACTGCCAACTGCCAACTGTTTGTTGCTTGATAATGAGCATTATAGATTTAAGAAAATTATTAGACTGATTATTAAAGGCTTCACATATTAACTTTTTAATCATAGATTTAACCAGTAACCAGCAACCATCAACCAGTAACCAACAACCAGCAACAAGTAACCAGCTACCATTAACTTGACTTAATTACTTGTTTAATACCTGTTTTAAGCCGTTTTATTTTTGGAAATTCAATAAAAGTTTAGTATATTTGTTACTGAAGAGTTCCGGGAATCCCGGGATTCTTCTTGTTTTTTAACTGCAAGAGAAAAATAATGTCAGATAATGTATACATAACGGAAGATGGCCTTAAGAAACTCAGGGAGGAGATCGATGAGCTCAGGCTTGTTGAGAGACCTAAAATCTCCAGAATGATCGCGGAAGCCAGGGACAAGGGTGATCTTTCCGAGAATGCTGAGTATGCTGCCGCAAAGGAAGCTCAGGGAATGCTTGAAATGAAGATCTCACGGCTGGAGGATATCCTCTCCCGCTCAAGGGTAATCGATGAATCCAAAATTGATACCTCAACGGTCAGAATTCTGAATAGGGTGAAGATCAAGAACAAATCCAATAATTTTGTGATGGAGTACCAGATAGTTCCCGAAAGCGAGGCAAATCTGAAACTGGGTAAGATTGCGGTCAATTCTCCCATTGCTATGGGACTTATTGGGAAAAAGGTAGGTGATACCGTCAACATAAAGGTACCTTCAGGCCTGATGACCTTCGAAATACTCTTCATATCTTAATAAATTACTGGTTCTATGGCAACTATATTCACTAAAATCATCCGGGGTGAAATACCGTGCTACAAGGTGGCCGAGAGTGATAAATACTTTGCCTTTCTCGATATCAACCCGCTGATGGCCGGTCATACCCTGGTGGTGCCTAAGAATGAAACAGATTACATCTTCGACCTTGGCGATGATGATTTCTCGGGACTTATGCTTTTTGCCAAAAAGGTTGCCCTCGGTATTGAAAAGGCAATTCCCTGTGCCAGGATTGGTGTGGCCGTTATAGGACTCGAAGTGCCTCATGCCCATATCCACCTGGTGCCCATAAACACCATGGCGGATCTTAATTTCAGAAATCCAAAGCTGAAAATGACCCCTGAGGAGTTTGAAAAAATTGCCTTAAGGATCAGTGAAAAGGTAATCCTCTGATTTTTCTGTCTTCCCTTTTATCCTTTCTTTCCATTTCATAACTTTACAGGTACAATTCTGCCCGCTGCATGAATTACCTGTACGATCTGTGGGATGACGTCATAAGTCTTCTTCTTCCCAGGCTTTGCCATGGCTGTGGCAATCAGCTCCTGAGGAACGAGAAGGTTATTTGCACCGAATGTTATGTCGTTATACCCAGAACCAATTATCATCTGATCCGCGAAAATCCGGTTGAAAAGCTCTTATGGGGCAGATGCCTTGTTGAGAGGGCTGCAGCATTCTCTTATTACACCCGCGACAGCAGGATCAGGAGGATGATACATCATCTGAAGTACAAGGGCGCTGCCGAAATCGGAACCGAACTCGGGAGGATTTACGGTAATTCACTTAAAAATTCAGACTTTCTCGATGGCATTGATTTCATTATACCCGTTCCTCTTCACCCGTCCAAAAAGCGGCAAAGAGGTTATAACCAGAGTGACCTCATTTCAATGGGGATCTCGGAGGCTTCCGGTATTCCGGTCGACGCCGGGATATTGGAAAGAAAGACAGTTACCGGGACTCAGACGAGGAAATCGAGATACGACAGATGGACTAATGTGGATGACATATTCCGGGTTACCTGCCGGCAGAGACTCAAAGGGAAACATGTCCTTATCGTGGATGATGTAATCACTACCGGATCGACCATTGAGGCTTGTGCCGGTGAAATTCTCAGGGAGGGGAACACAAAGGTCAGCGTCGCCGCGCTTGCTTTTTCAGCGATCTGACGGCCTATTGCCTTTTAACCCTGCGCGGATTCTTGCTGATGAAGTCTTTCCAGCTGTTGAAGCTCTTGTCCTGAACCGGATTGTTGGTCTGGTAAAAATGACACAAAGCTGCAGCCAGACCGTCGGTGGCATCAAGCCTTACCTCAATCTTATCGAAGTTAAGTATCTTCATCAGCATGGATGCTACCTGTTCCTTTGATGCGGAACCTCTTCCCGTAATCGACATCTTGATTTTCCTGGGTGCATATTCTGACACCGGAACCGAACGGCTGAGAGCGGCCGCAATCGCTGCACCCTGAGCCCTGCCGAGCTTCAGCATCGACTGGACATTCTTGCCGTAAAAGGGAGCTTCAATCGCAAGCTCATCGGGGTGATATTCCTCGATGATGCCGATAGTACGCTCGAAAATATGCTTGATTTTCAGAAAGTGATCGTCAAACTTCGACAGATCGATCGAACCTATGGTAACAAGCTCGGGTTCCCTGCCCGATACCCTGATAATTCCGTAACCGGTTATGCTTGTTCCGGGGTCAATCCCCAGTATGATCCTTTCACTTCTGATCTTTTTCAATCTGTTTCGCTGTTTTGCATTTATTCAGGAACATACCCTGAATTCTTTCCAATACGCCTCACGCCAGGTGCAAAGATAGCTGATTACACACTCTTTCGCTTTTTGTTCTGGATCAATATTCCCGATACTATAAGAATTAAACCTGCCGGAGTCGTATAATAGATTGGTTCGTGAAGTATGAAATGAACAAACACAAGTGAAAGAAACGGCGCAAGGTAAACCAGGTTGCTCACCTTGTCGGTGGAGGGAGCCAGCTGAAGGGCCTTGAGCCAGAAAAAGAATGTAATACCCATTTCAAAAAGGCCGATGTATATCCCGGATGACAGGCCTTTCAAACTCAGACCTGTCGGCCAGTCGCCCGTTATTGCCATTGCCAGTACAAGATAGAACGATCCGAACACGAAGCTTAAAAACAGCTTCACGGCTTCATCCCTCCTGTCCTTCATATTCAGTATAAAATACAGGGCCCAGAATACCGAACTGCCCGTTGCCAGCAGCACTCCCTTTGTATCGGCCTGATTATGGCTAAAAAGATTTCCCTGGGATGATATTATATACACTCCGAGAAACGAAATGAAGAGAGCGGCAAAACTTCGTGCAGCGATCTTCTGCTTAAGGATTGGTACCGAAAGAAAGACAAGGATAATGGGCCATATCATGTTGAGAGGCTGTGCCACCTGGGCAGGCAGGAGCTGATATGCCCTGAGCAGTACAAGGTAATAAATGAAAGGGTTCATCAGCCCCAGAATAGCAGACTTCAGCAGGTCGGACGGAGAAGTCAGCCTCAGCAGGCTTGTTTTTTTCTCCACGAGGAGTATTCCCAGGAGGGCCAGGGCAGATGTTGCCGAAGCCAGTGAAAGCATATGGAGGACGGACATTTCCCCAAGGCAGATCTTGAACGCGGTTGGTATTGTTGCCCAGAACAGTATTGCAGTTCCGGCATAGATGTATGATTGACGCGATCTGTTCATTCTTTGAGCCCTGAAGTAATTTATTCCCTTTCAGGAACAGGAGGAGTAAGGATGCGGGTTATCAGTTGATGATGCTGAATCCGGTGTAAGGCCAGAGAACTTCAGGAACTGTAATTCCCTGGTCCGTCTGATTATTCTCAAGAAGGGCGGCAACAATTCGCGGCAATGCAAGAGCACTTCCATTCAGGGTATGAACAAGTCGGTTCTGCTTTTCCCCTTTTTCCCTGAACCTGCATTTGAGCCTGTTGGCCTGGAAAGATTCAAAATTCGATACGGAACTCACCTCAAGCCATCTTTTCTGGGCTGCCGACCAGACTTCAAAATCGTAGGTCATGGCTGAAGTGAACGACATGTCGCCTCCGCAAAGCCTCAGGATACGGTAGGGGAGTTCAAGCTTTGAAACCAGGCTTTCGACATGGCTGACCATCTGGTCGAGGCACTGGTATGAGTTGTCGGGGTGTGCTATCTGCACTATTTCGACCTTGTCGAACTGGTGGAGCCTGTTGAGACCTCTCACATGAGCGCCCCACGAACCGGCTTCCCTTCTGAAGCAGGGAGTGTAGGCTACATTTTTCACCGGCAGGTCGTCACTGTCAAGTATTACATCCCTGTATATGTTGGTTACGGGAACCTCGGCGGTGGGGATCAGGTAGAAATTATCAATGCCCACGTGATACATCTGTCCTTCCTTGTCGGGCAGCTGACCGGTTCCGAAACCGGAATCCTCATTAACAACTATGGGGGGCATCAGCTCAGTATATCCCGCTTTAACTGCCTCGTCGAGAAAAAAGGATATAAGCGAGCGTTCAAGCCTTGCTCCCTTTCCCTTGTAGACCGGGAATCCGGCTCCCGTAAGCTTTATGCCCAGGTCGAAATCAATGATATCGTACTTTTTTATCAGGTCCCAGTGCGCCATCGCTGTATCGGGAAGAACCGGTACAACACCGCCTTCCTTCACCTTTACATTATTGTCGGCTCCAAAGCCCGGAGCAACAAGGCTGTACGGCAGGTTCGGGAGCTTGATAATCTCATTCCTTACCTCGTTTTCAAGAACATCAAGTTTTTCTGACAACAGTTTGATTTCTTCCTTCAGCGAGTAGGTCTTCTCCTTCGCAACAGCTGCATCATCCTTCCTGCCTTCCTTCATCATGCCTCCGATTTCCTTCGATATCCGGTTCATATCGGCCTGCATCTGGTCGCACTTCGACTGTATCTCGCGGCGCGTCTGGTCGAGTTCAAGTATCCTGCCGACTATCTCGCCGGCTTCGAAGTTCTTTATCCTGAGTCGTTCGACAATGAAGCCGCTGTTTTCCCGGATTAGGTTTATCGTAAGCATTTTGTTGTCAGTTTAATAAAAAAGCAGGCCTGAAAGCCTGCTGTAAAAATATAAAAACTCCCGGTAATGCTTTCCCCGGAGGAAAAGAATTTCGGGAGTCTGGGATTCTTATGATATTATTGTTCAGCTACCGGTTTTACCGATACGAAAACCTTGTTGTCTTTTCTTTTGCTGAATTCAATTTCACCATCCTTAAGTGCAAAAAGGGTATGGTCGCGGCCGATACCTACGTTCAGTCCGGCATTGTGCCTGGTTCCCCTCTGGCGTACAATGATGTTGCCTGCTTTGGCTATCTGACCTCCGAAGAGCTTGACGCCGAGTCGCTTGCTTTCTGAATCGCGGCCGTTACGTGAACTTCCCGCTCCTTTCTTGTGTGCCATAATTGTATAGTATTTAAATCTTTAAATTAATCTATTCTTTCTTTTTTGAAGCTTTCTTCTCAGCAGGCTTCTTTGCAGCAGCCTTCTTTTCCTTAGGCTCCGGCTTCTCAGCTTTTTCAACAGTCTTTTTCACTGCCGTCTTCTTTGCCTTAGGCTTCTCCTCAACAACTGCCGTTTCTTCTGCCGTCTCAACCACTTCTTTTTTTACTTTTTCCTTTTTAGGGGTTTCTTTCCTGACTATGGTTCCTTTTTCCCCGATTCCGATCACCTCTACCTGGGAAAAAAGCTGGCGGTGCCCGTTTTTAACCCTGTAGCCTTTCTTCCTCTTCATCTTGAAAACAATAACCTTGTCTCCCTTGACATGATCAAGTACCTTCCCTTCAACAATAAAATTCTCGATAACCGGTTCCCCGACAAGTACCCTGTCATTGTCTTCCACCAGCAGAACCCTGTCAAATTCAACGATGGAGTCTATTTCTGCATCAAGACGGTGGACAAATATTTTCCTTCCTTCTTCTACCTTAAACTGCTGACCTGCAATTTCAACGATTGCGTACATCTTTGTTCTTCTTTTTTAAGTGACTCCGGGAGGCGTGCATGTTAAAACTTCATACAACTTTGATAAGCCTGCAGGGATTTATTCAAATTCGGACTGCAAAGATATATAAAATCATTAAACCGGCAACCAGGCACCTTTAATTTTTGTCCGGAAATAAAAGACTCTTACTGATTTGCATGTCGGGGCCGGCAGTTCTGTTGAAAAAAAGAACATTACAGGCATTTGTCTTACTGCTATAATCTTTATATTTGTCTGACACAACCCGGGAGGCATATATTCCTTTGGTTTCTAAATGTTTGATATGAAGAGAGTAAAGCTGAAGGTTCTAGGGATTTCCTACAGTCAGACCCAATCGGGAGCATATGCACTGATTCTGGTTGAAGATAAAGGTGAGCGAAGGGTCCCTATAATAATCGGAGGCTTTGAAGCCCAGGCAATTGTGATCAAACTCGAAAACCTCGAACCGCCCCGGCCCCTGACTCATGATCTTTTCAAAAGCTTTGCCTCGGAATTCAACATTTCGATTATCGAAGTGATGATTTACAAACTCGAGGAAGGAGTCTTCTATTCCAGGCTTCTCTGCAACAACGGCGAAAAGGAAATATCGATCGACAGCAGGACCTCCGATGCAGTTGCCCTTGCACTGCGGTTCGGATGCCCCATCTACATCACCGAAGAGATTCTCGACAAGGCAGGCATAACAATAACACCAACTGAATCAGAACCTTCTGCGGATACTGATTCAGATTCCGACAGCCTTTTTGAAACGGGGGGTTCAAAATACGATACCTATTCCGACGAGGAGCTTTATAAGATGATCGACGAAGCTGTCAGTACCGAGGATTATGAAAGGGCTGCCGCGATAAGGGATGAGATCGAAAAGCGAAAGAAAACGGACAGATAAATGAGTCCGGCTCTTTTCACCAGGCATGAATAATCAACTAAAATTAAATATCATGAAGAAGAGTCTGCTAATTGTTGCATTGGTGATCTGCTCATCGGGCCTGATGTATTCAAAGGATTACAGGGTTGCATCTCCCGATGGCAGGATAATCATGACTGTTTCGGTGGGCACCGGCATCACATGGTCGGCAACTTATGAAGGCAGGGAGGTTATTTCCTCGGTCACGACAGGAATGGTGCTGGGCGACGGCCGGACTCTCGGCCAGAACGAACGTCTTAGAAGAGCCGCCCCGGGTAAGGTTGACCAGGTGCTGGAACCCGTTGTTGCCTACAAGCGATCGAAGTCGCCTGATAACGGCAACACCCTGGTGCTTTCATTCAGATCCGGATTCTCAATTCAGTTCAGGGCTTACAACGACGGTGTTGCCTACAGGTATGAAACAGCTCTCAAAGATGAGATCGTCGTGAAAAATGAAATCGCCGATATCCGTTTCCCTGCAGGCTCCACAGCCTGGTACCCCCTCGAGGAAAGATTCATGTCGCATAATGAAAGGATTTTTTACCCCGCATCGCTCGATACAATAACAGACAAGCACCTGGCAAGCCTTCCGGCCCTGTTTAAGGCGAATGATGTAAATGTTCTGTTTACCGAAGCCGATATTGAAGACTATCCCGGAATGTGGATCAGGGGCGAAGGAGCAGGAAAAATAACCGGTGTGCAGCCGGGATACCCCGAAACGGAAAAGCTGCTGACCGACCGCGACTTTTATGTTACCGAAACAAAGGATTATGTCGCCGTAACCAAGGGTACCAGGACCTTCCCATGGAGAGTGTTCATCATTGCCGCTAATGACGGCCAGCTTGTTGAAAGCGACATGGTGTTCAGGCTCGGATCACCCAACAGACTGGAAGATACTGAATGGATTAAACCGGGGAAAGTGGCATGGGACTGGTGGAATGCATGCAACATTTACGGCGTCGACTTTAAATCGGGAGTCAACAACGATACATATAAATATTATATTGATTTTGCTTCCCGTAACGGCATTGAATACATTGTTCTCGACGAAGGATGGTACAAAATAGGAGGCTCGGTGCTTACATCCATTCCCGAAATTGATGTGCCTGAGTTGTGCAGGTATGCAGCAGGCAAAAACGTGGGAGTGATCCTCTGGGTGGTATGGAAAACCTTCTGGGATGAAATTGATGAGGCTGTGGCTCTTTATGAAAAATGGGGAGTAAAGGGTGTCAAGGTCGATTTCATGCAGAGGGATGACCAGAAGATTGTTAATTTCTACTATGAAGCCGCCCGCAAGACTGCCGAACATCACATGCTTATCGATTTCCACGGGTCATACAAGCCCGACGGCCTTCAGAGAACCTATCCCAACGCACTGACGCGCGAAGGCGTAAGGGGAATGGAAAATTCAAAATGGGAAAGTACAATCACTCCCGAACACAATCTTATTCTGCCTTTCACAAGGATGGTTGCAGGGCCGATGGACTATACCCCCGGAGCAATGGTGAATATGGACAGGGCCAACTTCAATCCGCAGTTCACCAGGCCCGCAAGCCTTGGGACAAGGGTTCACCAGATGGCGTTGTATGTTGTGTTTGAGAGTCCCCTTCAGATGCTTTCCGACAGTCCGTCAAACTATATGAAGGAACAGGAGTGCACCGATTTCATTGTCAGGGTGCCGGTTGTCTGGGACGAAATTAAGGTTCTTGATGCTAAAACAAGCGATTATCTCCTTCTGGCCCGCCGTTCCGGAAATGAATGGTTTGTGGGAGGCCTGACCGACTGGAGCCCCCGCCAGCTCAACCTCGATCTTTCATTTCTGCCCGCAGGCGAATATGAAATGGATATCTTCCAGGACGGAGTGAACGCCGATAAACATGCTCAGGATTACAAGCATCTGAAAAAGAGCGTTAAATCCGGTGATAAATTGAGTCTTACACTGGCCCCCGGCGGCGGATGGGTGGCACGTATTTCTCCTAAATAGCATGGTGAGGTAAGCCTATGAAGCAATATCTTGAACTACTCGACCATGTCCTGAGCAAGGGTACAAGGAAAGCCGACAGGACGGGAACAGGGACGATGAGCGTTTTCGGCTATCAGATGAGATTTGATCTTGCGGATGGATTTCCCCTGATGACAACCAAGAAGCTCCATCTTAAATCAATACTCCATGAGCTTCTCTGGTTTATTTCGGGAAGCACCAATACTGCATATCTCAAGGAAAAAGGGGTAAAAATATGGGATGAATGGGCTGACGCTTACGGCGACCTCGGACCAATCTACGGTTACCAGTGGCGGTCGTGGCCCGCGGCTGACGGCCGGAAGATCGACCAGCTTGCAACCGTGATAAAGTCAATCAGGGAAAATCCCGATTCGCGCCGGCATATTGTAAGCGCATGGAATCCAGGAGAGATAGAAAAGATGGCGCTTCCTCCCTGTCATATACTGTTCCAGTTTTATGTGGCCGACGGCAGGCTCTCGTGCCAGCTTTACCAGAGAAGCTGCGATATCTTCCTGGGTGTTCCTTTCAATATTGCCTCCTATGCTCTTCTTACACATATGGTCGCACAGGTGACATCACTTAAGCCTGGTGAATTCATTCATACCCTCGGCGATGCACATATCTACCTGAACCATATTGAACAGGTAAAGCTTCAGCTTACAAGGGAACCGTTCGCACTGCCCGAAATGAAACTGAATCCGGCCGTGACCGGCATCGACCTTTTCAGGTACGAGGATTTTGAGTTGTCAGGTTATATGGCACACCCCCATATAAAGGGTGATATTTCAGTGTAATGAAAATATTATGATATCAATAATTGCAGCTGTATCCGACGACTGGGGAATAGGGAAGGGGAACGGACTCCTGTGGCATTTGCCCGACGACCTTAAGAGGTTCAAGCAACTTACCCTGGGCAAGTGTGTGATTATGGGCAAAAGAACCTGGGAATCACTGCCCAGAAGGCCTCTTCCGGGACGTTATAACATTGTTATAACGGACGTTCCGGGCGAATGCATCGATTGTTCAATGACTGCATACTCGATTGAAGACGCTGTTTCCAAATGCGACAACAGCCAGGAGATTTTTGTGATAGGAGGCGGAAGCGTTTACCGCCAGTTTATGCCGGTTGCCGACAGGCTTTATATAACCCATGTTCACAGAAAGGCTGAAGCCGATGTCTGGTTTCCGCGCATCGACATGAGGAAGTGGAAAGTGATTGAAAAACAGGAATGCATATCTCAGGATGAAAAGGAGATACCTTATTCCTATGTAATATATGAGAGGAGAAAGGGCCGCCGGGCTTTATGAAGCCTTGAGCACCTTCATGTCGATCCTTTCAAGCTTGCGGCCGGCGTAGTCGGTTGTTATTACAAGCTCTTTTGTATCGGCCGACGGAGCCTCGAACATTGCATCAAGCATGATAGCCTCACAGATGGATCTTAAGCCGCGGGCACCAAGCTTGAACTCTATGGCTTTGTCGACTATGAAATCAAGAACTCCTTCGCCGAAGCTGAGTTCGATTCCATCCATTTTGAAAAGTTTGATATACTGCTTTACGAGTGCATTTTTCGGTTCTGTAAGGATTGCCCGCAATGCTTCCCTGTCGAGGGGATTAAGATAAGTCAGCACGGGGAGCCTTCCGATAATCTCCGGAATAAGTCCATAAGCCCTAAGATCCTGGGGTGCAATGTACTGCAAAAGATTATTCTTGTCTATTCTCTCCCTTTGCTTGGCAGCACCGTACCCTACTACCTGGGTATTGAGCCTTTGTGCTATTTTCCTTTGAATTCCTTCGAATGCGCCGCCGCATATGAAGAGAATGTTTTTTGTGTCAACGGGAATCATTTTCTGTTCGGGATGCTTCCTGCCTCCCTGCGGCGGAACGTTTACAATTGATCCTTCGAGAAGTTTCAACAAACCCTGCTGAACTCCCTCGCCCGATACATCCCTTGTTATTGACGGATTGTCGCCTTTCCTTGCTATTTTGTCGATCTCGTCAATGAATACGATGCCCTTTTCAGCTGCCTTGACGTCGTAGTCGGCATTCTGAAGCAAACGGGTCAGAAGGCTCTCAATATCCTCACCGACGTACCCTGCTTCAGTCAGCACCGTTGCATCGACAATAGTGAACGGGACATGAAGCATTTTCGCAACCGTCCTTGCGAGAAGAGTCTTTCCGGTACCGGTTTCACCGACAAGAATGATATTTGATTTTTCAATTTCAATATCTTCAGCATCGGGCTTTTGCATCAGCCTTTTGTAGTGGTTGTAAACGGCTACGGAAATTATTTTCTTGGCCATGTCCTGGCCGATCACGTACTGGTCGAGAAAATGTTTTATTTCGGCAGGCTTCAGAAGATTGATAGTGTCGAAGCTGAAGCTCTTCTTTGTGCCGAGCTCCTCGTTCATAATGCCGTAAGCCTGCTCGATGCAATGGTCACAGATATGACCTTCGAGACCGGCTATAAGCATGCTGACCTCCTTCTTTGTCCTGCCGCAAAATGAACACTTATCCATTATCTCTGACGTTCGCTTTTCTGAAGTATTTCATCAATCATTCCGTATTCCTTTGCCTCGACTGAAGTCATCCAGTGATCCCTGTCAGAATCTTTTTCAACCTTCCCGAGCGGATTTCCGGTGTGATGTGCTATTATCTCATAGAGCTCGGTTTTCAGTTTGATTATCTCCCTTGCCTGGATCTCGATATCGGAAGCCTGTCCTTCAAATCCCCCCATAGGCTGGTGGATCATTATCCTGGAGTGTTTTAGTGCTGATCTCTTTCCTTTTGTTCCGGCGGTAAGAAGCACGGCTCCCATTGAGGCAGCCATGCCGGTGCAGATTGTTGCAACGTCGGCCGTGATGTACTGCATGGTGTCGTAAATGCCAAGTCCGGCACTTACCGATCCGCCCGGGGTGTTGAAATATATCTGAATGTCCTTTCCGGGATCGGAGGAATCGAGATAAAGAAGCTGAGCCTGGATTATATTTGCCACGTAATCATCAATCGGCAGTCCGAGGAAGATTATCCTGTCCATCATAAGACGCGAAAAAACGTCCATCGAGGCTACGTTAAGCTGACGCTCTTCAATGATTGTAGGCGATATATAGCTGTTTGAAGTTACGGTGGCATATTTGTGCAGGGTCAGACTGCTTATTCCACGCCTGCTTCTTGCAAATTTTCCAAAATCGTCAACATTCTTCATGGTAATAGTCTTTTTGATAAAACCCAAAGTTAAGAAAAAAATTGTTGTCAGGTGTAAACCACTGATTACGATTCAAAAAGCTTATTGAAATCATCAGTTGAAACCGTAAGGGTTTCGAGTTTAACCATCTCTTTCAGAGCCAGAATGACTTTTTCCTCAAGGATCTTGTCGGCAATTCGTTTTGCATCTTCCTCTCTCTTCAGCGTTTCGATAGCGTAATTTGAAACCTGTTCGTCGGTGGCATAAAACAGACCGTACTGCCTGAATTGCTGCCTGGTGATATTCTCGGCTTCCTTTTTAAGCTCTTCCTCAGTGATTTTGATCTCACTGTCCCTGGCAATCTTGTTGCGGATAAGCTGCCATTTGAGGTCCTGGGTGAAATTGCCGAATTCCTTTTCTATCTGTTCTTCAGTATTGTTCTCATTTACTTTCAGGAGCCATCTTTTCAGAAACTCTTCAGGAAGTTCGAATTCCGACTTCTCGATGGCAAGCTTCTTCAGATCCAGTGAAAGTTTATATTCGCTTTCGTTACGAAGGGTTGCTGCAATCTCATCATCAACGCGTCCGCGGAATTCCTCCTCTGATTTAATTACTCCCTCTCCGTAAATCCTGTCAAAAAGTTCCTGGTTAAGTTCTGCTTTATTGAAACGGCTTATCTCATTTATTGTGAACCTGAAGTTGCCGTCGATATTCTCTATTTCTTCCTTTTTCCTTTTCAGCAGACCGGCTATCTCATTGTCATTCGGCAAGGCTTTTCTGAGATCAAAGGTCACGGTATCGGTTTCTTTTTTCCCGAGGAACTGCTTCTGAATCTCGCTGTCCTTTATAAGTTCGACCGAAAGGGTGGTGTCGTCGGCAAAGAGTCCGTCGGGCAGCGGATCACTGTTTTCATCGAGTGCCTCAATCTTTCCCTTGAGTATATCCTTTTCTTCCGAAGTATCAGCTTTTTCAAAGCGGCCGTAACGGCGGGAATAGTTGTCGAGATAGTCATTCCTCATTTTATCATCGGCGGCTATCTCATAATATGTTACCTTGTTTTTCTTGCTGAGTTTTGTTTCGAATGCAGGGGCAAGGCCAAGGTCGAACGAAAATGTGAATGATTCCCTGGTATCGAAATCGAGATTCTCGTTTTCATCGGGACGGGGAAGCGGGTCGCCGAGTATCTCTATCTTCTCATCAGTCAGAAACTTCTGGATATTTTCAGTGACTACCTTGTTAATCTCATCGATCTGGACAGCCCTGCCATACATTTTCTTTATCAGTCCGAAAGGAACCATTCCGGGGCGGAATCCCTTTATATTTGCTTTTTTACGGTAGTCTCTCAGTACCTTTTCCACATTCCCTTCATAATCGGTCTTTTCAACCTCTACTTTCAGTATGGCATTCAGATCGTCAGTATTCTCCCTGGTGATATTCATTTTTAATTGTTTATTGAGTATTTAAAAAAACCGCCGGAACGTATTTCTGACAACCGTTTCGTGCGGTGTATTCTTGTGCGGATGAAGGGACTCGAACCCCCACGTCATAAAGACACAAGATCCTAAGTCTTGCTCGGCTACCAATTACGACACATCCGCGGAAAAATCCCCGCAAAAGTAGATAAAATAATTGTTATTACAAACGGTGAGTGTTACTTGCGGAGTTCGAAGTTTTTACCGAGGTAAACTTTCCTCACATGCTCATCCTCGGCAAGCTGGGCCGAGGTTCCCGACATCAGGATGCGGCCTTCGAAAAGCAGGTAGGCACGGTCGGTTATTGCCAGCGTCTCATGTACGTTGTGGTCGGTGATTACTATTCCGATATTCTTGTCCTTCAGCTTTGACACAATGTCCTGGATATCTTCCACCGCTATAGGATCGACACCTGCAAATGGTTCGTCGAGTAAAATGAATTTTGGCTTGAGGGCGAGAGCCCTGGCTATCTCGGTACGTCTCCTTTCACCTCCTGAGAGCTGGATCCCCTTACTCTTCCTTATCCTCTGAAGGCCGAATTCATTGAGGAGTGTCTCGAGACGTTCAGCCTGATCGGCCTTTGAAAGCCCCGACATCTCCAGTACTGCCTTTATATTGTCCTCCACCGACAGGTTACGGAAGACCGAGGGTTCCTGGGCAAGATAACCAATGCCCTTTCGTGCCCTTCTATACACGGGAAGGGCTGTAATATTCTCTCCCTCAAGAAAGATGTTTCCTTCCCTGGGTCTGATAAGCCCTACAATCATGTAAAAGGATGTGGTCTTGCCGGCACCGTTGGGACCAAGCAGCCCGACAATCTCGCCCTGTTCAACTTCAATCGAGACGTGGTCAACAACAGTCCGGTTTCGGTACTTTTTTACAAGATTTTCGGTGTATAGCTTCATCCCCTTATTGTATTACAGGATTTTCAGGAAGCCTCCTCATTCATGAACTCCTTGTGCCTCATCTCCTTCTGCTTAACTACGCGCTTCGCGATGACGATACCCACTTCATACAGGATCAGTAGCGGAATACACACAAGCATCTGGGAAAAAACATCGGGAGGAGTTATAATTGCTGCAAGAACTACGATGATCAGGATCGCGTGCTTTCTGTATTTTTTCAGAAATTCCGGGGTTATAAGCCCCACCTTTGTAAGGAAAAATGTTATCACCGGAAGCTCAAAAATCAGACCTGTGGCAAGACATATAGATGTTATTGTTCCAATGTATGACCGGATGTTTATCTGGTTTACCACTTCGGGGCTGACCTCATAGGTTGTGAGGAAGTGGATTGACAGGGGAGCAAGAGCAAAGAATCCGAAAAGAACACCGGTAAAGAAAAGCAATGAAGTTACAAGAACACCGCCTTTGGCTACCTGCTGCTCGTTGTTGTGAAGGGCCGGTTTGAAGAATTTCCAGAATTCAAAAAGAATATATGGGAACGCCAGGATTAGTCCTGCTACGAGTGCGACCGTAATATGGGTGGTGATCTGACCGGCCATTTTGATGCTTATCAGCTTGGCAGGATCTGTGTTGATGCATAAAGCTTTGATATTCACTGCATCACCCAACCTGCAGAGAAGGCGGTTGGTAAAGAAATCAGGACTTCGGGGAGCAAGTATTATGTTGTCAAAGATCACGTTCTTGAACATGAAGGCGATTATCATTAAAGCGAATATGGCAATGACAGACCTTATTAAATGCCATCTCAGTTCCTCAAGATGCTCAAGAAAAGACATCTCTCCCTCGTTATTCTTCCGTTTCTTCTTCTCCGTGGCCATATTTCTTCCGGCAGTTGGTATGATTTTACAGGCTGTAAAGATGATAAATCTTATTTTGCAAAAC
>CAYQRF010000040.1:0-15502 GCA_964419775.1 uncultured Rikenellaceae bacterium | reverse complement strand
GAAAAACAAATATGAACGAAACAGGTATAATGCGCAGCGAGTACAAACTGTTTCACTTAACTTAAGCAAGGTAGGCAATAATTATGAAACAGGATGCGGAGAAATTAGTTTTTCTTATTGCAAGTTAGAATCAGTGTCCGTTTATCCTTTTTGTCTACCCCCCAACTGTGGGCTATGGTGATTGGCAATCCTGCCGGTTGGTTCTACCCCCCATCCCGAAAGCTTTCGGGACCCCTAAAGGGGGGCTATGTCGCTGATTATTCTGAGTATAGATTCCTGAACGTCGTCCAGATTTTCAAATATCTGTTCATTTGTGAACCTCAGTATTTTAATGCCCAATTTCTCAAGTTCATAAGTTCTTCCTTCATCATATTCCCTCACTTCAGCACTTAAGTGAATCTCACCGTCGACTTCTATGGCTAGCCTAAGCTCATGACAATAAAAATCAAGCACGAAAATGTCAACCGGGTGCTGCCGCCGGAATTTGACTATATAATCTGTTTTTGGATGTAACTTGTAACCTAATAAAGCATTAATATTTAGATTCTTAAGCCCCCCTTTAGGGGGGTGGGGGGGTGGAACAACCAGGTATGGCATGCTATCTTCTGGGGGATGGGGTTGGTATACCGCAAAAGGGGAATGAACTGATCCAACTTTATAAATGGGCAAAAGCTTTATCGTTCGACCTGTTCCTTCCGTCTTCCGTCTCAAAACCCATATCGTTTCAGGTAAAAAACTTGTCGAATAACATATCAAAAATTATCGATTTACGATAAAAACTTGTTGTTATTTCTGGCGATAATGATATGTATTGGTGTTTGCCGTACCCTGGAAATGCGGCTTGCGGGAAAATTCAGTTCGTCTTGAAAGGGAGTTTGATCTTCTTCAACTCCTCGTTTGCCTCGACAATCTTCTTCTTAAGACCTTCCTTGTATTTTACCACGGTATTCATAACCTCAGCATCGCCTGCTCCTATGATCTGGGCGGCCAGGATTCCGGCGTTCAGCGCGCCATTAATGCCAACAGTTGCCACCGGGATTCCGGGAGGCATCTGAATGATCGACAGCATCGAGTCGAGCCCTTCGAGCGAAGCCTTGATCGGAACTCCGATCACAGGCAGCGGAGTCATAGCTGCAATCACACCGGGGAGGTGCGCAGCCATTCCTGCAGCCGCGATTATTACCTTTATTCCTCTTTCAGCGGCTCCTTTCGCAAACTTTTCGACTTCTTCCGGAGTGCGGTGAGCAGATAGTGCGTTAATCTCAAAAGGTATCCTGAAATCGTTGAGCACCTGTGCTGCCTTCTCCATTACAGGCAGGTCGGAAGTGCTTCCCATTATTATGCTGACAACTGGTTCCATCCTGTTATTTTCATTTAACTTCCTGAAGAGAACAAAAATAAGCTATTATTTTCATATTTTCGCAGGGATATTTTTCACCGGATTATGACAGCCTCCGAAATACAGATACACGATAAAAAATTCAGGGAATATATTCCTGAATATGCCCTTAATGACAAGGTCCTTGAGCTTGCTGACCGGATCAACACCGATTTTGCAGGTAAAGAGGTAATCTTTGTCGGTGTGCTCAACGGATCGTTCATTTTTGCAGCCGACCTTTTCAGAAGGATAAAGCTCAAAGCCAGGATCACATTCATAAAACTGGCATCCTATGCAGGTACTTCTTCCTCGGGCGAAATAAGGGAACTGATAGGCTGGAACGAAGACCTCAAAGGCAAATCGGTGATCATCATCGAGGACATCGTCGACACAGGCGTTACCCTCGAACATACGGTCGACAACCTGATAATAAGGAATGTTAAGGAAATAAGTATAGTAACACTGCTTCTCAAACCCGAAGCATACAGGAAGAACATCCATATCGACTATGTCGGGTTTGAAATACCCAACGACTTCGTTGTGGGTTACGGACTCGACTACGACGGGGAGGGAAGAAATCTCTCTGCAGTCTATACTCTGGTGCCCTGAAATATTTTTCAAATCTTTATAAATATAAATTTAATATCTATGCTCAACTTTTTGATTTTTGGTCCTCCCGGATCCGGTAAAGGAACACAGTCGGTGCAACTGGCTGAAAAATTCAACCTCAAACATCTTTCCACCGGCGATATGCTCCGTGCTGAAATAGCAGCAGGAACAGAGCTTGGGAAAAAGATGAGTGCAATCATGGCAACCGGCGAACTTGTTCCGGATGAGGTGGTGATCGAAATGATCGCAGGCAAGATCGACAGCACGAAAGACTCTGCCGGATTCCTATTTGACGGATTCCCCCGTACTGTTGCACAGACCGAAGCTCTTGAGAAGATGCTCAATGAAAGAGGAATGAAGATCGACAGCATGCTTGTTCTCGACGTCGATCATGATGAACTGGTGAAAAGACTGATCCTCAGGGCTGAACTTTCGGGTCGCCCCGACGACAAGGATCCCGCCGTGATTGAAAACCGCATTGATGTATATAAGGCCAAAACGGAACCTATTATTGACTTCTGCAGGCAAAGAGGTATTTACCAGCCTGTTGACGGTGTCGGATCGATCGATGAAATTTTCGGGCGTCTCAGCACTCTCATCAGCGGGTATATAGGATAATAATGGCAAGTTCCAACTTCGTCGACTACGTAAAGATCTACTGCCGCTCCGGCAACGGAGGTCCGGGTTCCGCTCATCTGCGGAGGGAGAAATTCATTCCGAAGGGCGGACCCGACGGAGGCGACGGAGGCCGGGGCGGCCATATCATCCTCAGGGGTAACAGCCAGATGTGGACCCTCCTGCATCTCAGATTCAAACGACATATTTTTGCCGATAACGGCGGCCCGGGAGGCCATCAGCTTTCAACCGGTGCCGACGGAAAGGATATAGTCATCGAGGTGCCTCTGGGCACAATTGCAAAAAGAGAAAACACCGGCGAGATTCTCTTCGAGATAACGGATCACGGCGATGAAAGGATACTGGCCAAAGGAGGCCGCGGCGGACTTGGCAATGATCATTTCAAATCGGCTACTCACCAGACTCCAAGATTTGCCCAGCCGGGAGAACCCGGGATTGAGGAGGCATTCATTCTCGAACTTAAGATTCTGGCCGACGTCGGACTGGTGGGTTTCCCCAATGCAGGCAAATCGACACTTCTGTCGGTTGTATCGGCTGCGAAACCCAAAATCGCCGATTATCCTTTTACTACACTGGTTCCCAACCTTGGAATCGTGTCATACAGGGAAGGAAAGTCCTTTGTGATGGCCGACATCCCCGGGATCATCGAAGGGGCTCACGAAGGAAAGGGTTTGGGTATCAGATTCCTCAGACATATTGAAAGGAACTCGATACTGTTGTTCATAATTCCGGCCGACAGCCGGAACATTGTGGAGGAATATGACATTCTTGTAAATGAACTCCATATGTACAACCCGGAACTCCTTGATAAAAGAAGGCTCCTGGGGATCTCGAAATCAGATCTGGCCGACGACGAGATAAGGAATGAACTCAGGAAAGACCTTCCTGATCTTCCGAGGGTTTTCTTCTCATCACTCACCCTCGAGGGGATAACCACCCTTAAGGATATGATCTGGAAGACACTGAACAGTTACTAACAGACATGGAGCAGATTGATCAGCAGCTTTTTCTTTTTCTCAACTCGGCAAACTCACCATTCTGGGACAGTATAATGTACTTTCTCAGCATGAAACTCGTATGGGCGCCTCTGTACCTCGCAATCCTGCTATGGATGGGACAAAGGTACGGGAAAAAGTTCTGGATACTGCTGTTGTTCGTTGCCCTTTCCGTGTTCCTCGCCGACCGTACATCCGTGATGATCAAGTACCTTGTCGACCGGCCCCGGCCGTGCCATGAGACCTCAATCCAGGGACTTGTCCATATGGTAAAAGGAGTATGCGGCGGAAAGTACGGATTCGTATCATCCCATGCTGCAAATTCATTCAACGTGGCCTTCCTGAGCCTTATGTTCATCAGGAAAAAATGGTACACCTTCTTTATTATCCTCTGGGCCTCAGCAGTCAGCTACAGCAGGATCTACCTGGGTGTCCATTATCCGGGCGATGTGGCGGGAGGGGCCATACTCGGTGCCTTCATCGGCTGGGGAGTTTATAAATTGTTTTCGTTATACGAACGAAGAACCCTGTCGCGGACATAACACACACTTATGCAGTGCATCACCCTGCCTTCATCCGATCCTTATTTCAACCTGGCGGCTGATGAGTTTCTCCTCCGGAACTCCGGTGATGAATACTTACTCCTGAGTATCAATGAGAGGTCGGTCATCACCGGCAAACATCAGGTTCCCCACAGGGAGACCGATACACGGTTTGTCACTGAACACGGAATACCTGTGATCCGCAGAATCTCGGGCGGAGGAACAGTCTTCCATGACCCCGGGAACCTGAATTTCAGCTTCATCCTCAACAGCACCGAAGGAAAACAGATAGATTTCAGGAAATACACCCTGCCGGTAATCTCTTTCCTTGCTTCTCTCGGGATAGACGCCCGTTTTGAAGGAAAGAATGATCTCAAGGTCGAAGGTCTTAAAATTTCAGGAAACGCGGAACATGTCTTCAGAAACAGGGTCCTCCATCATGGAACCCTCCTTTTCAGCGCTGACCTTGACTTTCTGAGGAATTGTATCAGGAAGGACACTTCGGTGTATGAGACCCGGGCAGTGAGTTCCAATCCCTCACCTGTGACCAACCTGGCAGGGATGCTCGGAGGCATCAGCGATACAATGCATTTCAGGGATCAGATGCTGGAATATTTCCTTGCCTGCCAGCCCGGCTCTTTCAGATCATCCCTTTCGGACAATGAAGCAAGACAGATAAACGATCTCGCAGAAACCCGGTACAAGACATGGGACTGGACCTATGCTTACGGACCTTCCTATCGTTTGAGAAAGGGGTTTAAGCACAGAGGTAAAGAAGTTTTGTGCGACCTGGCGGTGCAGGATGGAATAATAACCCGGTGCCTTCTGACAGGTCATGCCGATCTTGAAAAAGCGGGCAGCTTACTCGGGGGATGCAGGCATATGGCAGGCGATGTAAGGGAAATTCTGGAAAAAGAGAATATCTTTAGTCCCGGATTTGATATTTTTAATCTTTTCTGACCTAGGCAAGCCCGGTATGGATGTTCTGAAATCAGTCTTTATATGGATGACAGGAGTACTCCTGATTGTTGTATGCTTCCCCCT
This sequence comes from uncultured Rikenellaceae bacterium, assembly GCA_964419775.1. Lineage (GTDB taxonomy): Bacteria > Bacteroidota > Bacteroidia > Bacteroidales > VadinHA17 > LD21. The sequence goes on along the minus strand of CAYQRF010000040.1, from coordinate 10,298 downwards.
GACATTCCTGATATGGCTTATTACCCTTCCCTTTGATAAAAACCGGGCTGTGATCCACCGGCTGCTTAACTGGCAAAGCCTTTTAGCGGTCAGGCTTATTCCGATATGGAAACTGAAGATAGAGGGCAGGGAAAAAGCTTCCGGAGGAGGCCCTTTTGTAATAATTTCAAACCATCAGTCAATCCTCGACATTCTTTTCATAAACTGCCTGTGCTACAGGTTGAAATGGGTGTCGAAGATAGAAAACATGAAAATACCTTTCCTGGGATGGTACCTGCGAATGGCCGATTATATTGTTATCAACAGGGGAGACCAGGAGAGCAAGGAGAAGATGATGGAGAAATCGATGAGCTTGCTCAGACAGGGCACTTCAGTAATGATGTTTCCGGAAGGAACCAGATCGGTTAACGGAGCGATTGGTTTTTTCAAGAGAGGTGCATTTCAGATGGCAATCGATGCAGGTGTCCCGATTCTGCCTGTAGTCCTCGACGGCTCTGGCGGGGTGCTTCCGAAACACGGCCTCATATTCACCACCGGCCACAGGGTGAAGGTCAGGGTATTTGACCCTGTCACTCCGGAATCTTTCAGCACCACCGATCCCGATGAGCTTTCGGTATATTTCAATAACTTTATAACCAGGGAACTGAGCGAACTGCGACGAAGCTCCTGAAATGACATACAACCTCTCATACCGCCGGGTGCTCAACAGGATGGGTTATTACAACTACCAGCGTGGGCTCATCTATCATCATCTCGATGAGGAGGGAAGCTGGAACAGCCATCTGGGTAACTGCAGGGCCTTCATAATGAAGGCTATGGAGTTGCGAAAGCCTGCAAAGGTGACCGTTCTCGGAAGCGGATGGCTCCTCGACCTTCCCCTCAGGGAAATGGCCGAAACCGGCGTTCATATCTGCCTGGTTGACATAGTACATCCGCCCGAGGTGAAGGAACAGGTTGCCCGACTGGAAAAAGTGACACTTATCGAGGATGATGTCTCCGGAGGCCTGATAAGCGAGGTTTGGGAGAAAGCCAGACGGAGATTCCTTATAAACAGGCTCAGAACCCCCGACAGCATTGATGTCAGGGAATACATGCCCGGCTCTGATCCGGGGATGGTGATTTCCCTGAATATTCTTACCCAGCTGGAAAACCTTCCCCTTGAGTTCCTTAAAAGGAGGTCGGGCGGGGATGAAGAAGCCTTTATGAGATTCAGGCGCAGGGTGCAGGAAAAGCATATCGGATTTCTGAAGAAACATCCTTCGGTACTCATAACCGATATCTCTGAGGTCATCACCGAAAGTTCAGGCAGGATAAACGAAATTCCATCAGTCGTTGTTGATCTGCCCGAAGCACAACAGACGGATGAATGGACCTGGCATTTCGAAGAGAAAAGACCTGATTTTTTCAGGAAGAAATCGGCCTTCATGGTCAGGGCAATGATGTTTTAAGATGGAGAAGCAGCAAATCAGGATAACATATCAAAAGCGGAAGCAGGAACAGGAACTTCTGCTGGCGGAGCTTAAAAAAAAGCATCTCTGGATTTCGCTGCTGAGACTGTTTGTATTCATGGCGGGAGCGGTTCTGTCGGCCGTGGCCTTCACGCGGTCGGTTGCTCTGGGCTCTGCCGTCCTGATTTCTGCAATAATAGTGTTTCTGTTTCTGCTGAAGATTTTCGAGGATTTTACAGCAAGGATAACCATAGCGGAAAATCTGGCAAGGATCAATGGCGACGAGATCAGGGCACTCGACGGCGACTTGTCTCCTTTCGACGGTGGTTCAGATAAGAATGATCCGGGGCATGACTTCTCTGTTGATGTAGATCTTTTCGGCGATGCTTCCGTGTTCAGCTACCTTAACCGGACTGTGACCGGTTCGGGACGAAACATTCTTGCAGGGTGGCTTCTCGATCCGTATGAACTCCGTAACGACATCCTTCCCATGCAGGAAGCGGTGAAGGAATTGTCGGCGAAGCTGGAATGGCGCCAGGAATTTACTGCCCGCGGACTCGGAAAACCTTTGGACGATAATGAGATAAGGAGCCTCAGGGAATGGCTGGACTGTACCGGCGATTCCTTCGCTTCCCCCTTTAAAAGGGCTGTTTATTTTATACTTCCCGCTGCAGCTATTTCAGCTCTCGGCCTTCTCATCGCCGGTGTTATTCCCTATTCTGCCTTCATGCTGGTCTTCCTTATCAACCTGGGCCTTGTCGGCCTGTCGCTGGGCAAAACAAACAGAATCCATGAGATGGTTTCAAAGAAGCATCATTTTCTTGCTTCCGTTGAACAGCTTCTGTCAGCTTTCGAAAATGAATCCTTTACTTCTCCTGTTCTTCTGTCTGTAAAGGATAAGCTTTGTTCTGCCGAAGGTTCGGTGGCACAAAGGATAAGGGACCTGAACAGGATAATCAGGAAGTTTGACAACAGGTTGAATATTTTTGGCGGGTTTCTCCTTAACGGCTTCCTTCTCTGGGATTTTCACTGCATCATGAAGCTTGAAAGCTGGCGCAGATCGGCAGAGAAGGGGCTTCCCTTATGGCTCAGCCTCCTTGGCAGAGTGGATGCTCTCAACAGCCTCGCAAATCATGCCTTCAATAATCCCGGTTACTGCTATCCTTTAATCGCCGCCGGCGAACCCGTGATCAGAGCGGTTGCCCTTGGTCATCCTCTGCTTCCGCGCGAAACAAGGGTATGCAACGATTTTTCTGTAAGCAGTAAGGGCCGGGTATTCATAATCACCGGAGCCAATATGGCGGGGAAAAGCACCTTCCTGCGCACAGTCGCCGTAAACATGATACTTGGAATGACGGGGGCACCGGTTTGTGCACGGGAAATGGTCCTGACTCCTGTTAAGCTTTTCACCAGCATGCGTACGGTGGATTCGCTGAGTCAGAATGAATCATATTTCTATGCCGAGCTGAAGAGGCTTAGGTTACTGAAGGAAAAGCTGGAAAGCGGCGAAAAGATGTTCTTTGTCCTGGATGAGATCCTCAAGGGCACAAACTCGACTGACAAGAGTCTTGGCTCAAAACAGTTCCTCGGAAAGCTGGTCGATCTGGACGGAACCGGAATGATTGCCACTCACGATATATCACTCGGTGAAATGGAGTCAGTATACCCCGGGAAGGTCTTCAACCTTTGCTTTGAGATAGGGATCGACGGCGAGAACATCAGCTTTGATTACCTCCTGCGCGACGGCATAACACGTAAGATGAATGCGGCTTTCCTGATGAAGCAGATGGGAATAGTCTGATCAGCCACCATTTATTAACAATGTATGGTACGGCAGTAATTGATTTGTTATGCCGCATAAGAATCAATTAATCAGATAAATATTCCGGACAGGCAGTTTATGCTTGTTGCAGCGTTTCAAAAACAGGCCTGATTGTTGAAAATTCGGGTAATCGGCCAATCCCTAAATGACTATATTTGCGCAAAAATTCCGGAAAATGACAGTTGTCGGATATTCTGAAGAACATATAAAAACCCTCGAGTGGCGTGAGCATATCAGGCTGAGACCAGGTATGTACATCGGGAAGCTGGGCGACGGCTCGTCGCAGGACGACGGTATTTATGTTCTCCTGAAGGAGGTTATGGATAATTCGATCGATGAATTCATGATGAGTTATGGAAAGAAGATCGATGTGACGATAAACGGCAGTGAGGTAAGGGTCCGCGACTACGGAAGGGGTATTCCCCTGGGAAAAGTCACTGAAGTTGTTTCCAGGATGAATACAGGCGCCAAGTACGATTCCAAGGCTTTCAAGAAATCAGTCGGCCTTAACGGAGTTGGGGTAAAAGCCGTAAACGCATTGTCGAGCAGGTTTGTAATCCGGTCGATCCGCGACGGTCAGATTAAAGTGAGCGAATTTGCACACGGACTGATCGTGAAGGACCTCCCTCTCGAGCCAACCACTGAGGAAAACGGCGTTGAGGTTATTTTCCAGCCCGACGAGGCAATGTTCGGAAAATACTTCTTCATCTCGGAATACGTGGATGCAATGCTGAAAAACTACGTATACCTGAATGCCGGACTAGTGATCAATTTCAACGGAACGAAATTTCTTTCCAAGAATGGTCTGGTCGACCTTCTCAATGAAAACATGAGCAAGGAGGGTTTATATCCCATCGTCCACCTTAAGGGAGAGGATATCGAACTGGCATTCACCCACGGCACACAGTACGGAGAGGATTACTACAGCTTTGTCAACGGACAGAATACAACACAGGGGGGAACCCACCTGGCGGCCTTCAAGGAGGCATTCGTCAAAACAATCCATAACTTCTACAAGAAGGACTTTGATCCGTCCGACATCAAGGCATCAGTAATTGCCGCAATCAGCATTAAGGTCGAAGAACCCATATTCGAATCACAGACAAAGACAAAACTGGGTTCCAGGGATATGGGACCCTCGGGCCCTTCAGTCAGGAATTTCATCGGCGAGTTCGTCAGGAAACAACTCGACGATTATCTCCACAAGAATTCTGAAACGGCAAAGATCCTTCTTCAGAAGATTCAGGACTCGGAAAAGGAGAGAAAAGCCATTTCGTCGATCCAGAAGCTTGCCAGGGAGAGGGCAAAGAAGGTGAGCCTTCACAACAAGAAGCTCCGCGACTGCAGGATTCATTTCAGCACAAACGATCCCCGCAAACTCGAGTCAACCATATTCATAACCGAGGGTGATTCCGCCAGCGGTTCAATAACCAAATCGCGCGACGTTGAAACACAGGCGGTCTTCAGCCTTAGGGGCAAGCCGCTGAATACTTACGGACTGACCAAGAAGATTGTTTATGAAAACGAGGAGTTCAACCTGCTGCAGGCTGCACTGAATATTGAGGACGGCATGGAGGACCTCCGCTACAACAATGTCGTGATTGCAACTGATGCCGACGTCGACGGAATGCATATACGTCTGCTGCTCCTTACATTCTTCCTGCAGTTCTTTCCCGATCTTGTAAGAAAAGGCCATGTGTATATCCTCCAGACGCCTCTCTTCAGGGTGAGGAACAAAAAGGAAACAAGATACTGCTACACCCAGGATGAGAAGGCAAAAGCCATTAAAGCCCTTGGTCCTGCACCTGAAATAACCAGGTTCAAGGGTCTGGGTGAGATATCCCCCGATGAGTTCAAGAACTTCATTGGCAAGGACATGAGGCTTGAACCCGTCAGGATGAAAAAGAATGACACCGTGAACGGCTATCTTGAATTCTATATGGGAAAAAACACTCCCGACAGGCAGGATTTCATTATTGAGAACCTCAGGGTTGAGGAGGATCTCGTTGAGCAGGAAGTTTAAAAGATAAAAAAGGATATTCAGAGGATGGAAGATCTGGATCTTGAACCGGACAGGCCTGAAGATAAAGATGATCTTGGTCAGGGCTCTGCTGCCATGCACTCGGTGACGGCATTGTCGGGTATGTACCAGGACTGGTTCCTCGATTATGCCTCGTATGTGATTCTCGAACGCGCCGTACCCCATCTCCACGACGGGCTGAAACCCGTCCAGCGGCGTATTCTCCATTCAATGAAAAGAATGGATGACGGTCGCTTCAACAAGGTTGCCAATATCATCGGGCATACCATGCAGTTTCACCCTCATGGCGATGCTTCAATAGGCGATGCTCTTGTTCAGCTGGGGCAGAAGGACCTTCTGGTTGACACCCAGGGTAACTGGGGAAACATTCTTACCGGCGACGGTGCGGCAGCACCGCGCTACATAGAAGCCCGCCTGTCGAAATTTGCAGGCGACGTGGTATTCAACCCGAAAACCACCGAGTGGAAACAATCCTACGACGGAAGAAATAAGGAGCCTGTCACATTGCCGGTCAAATTCCCGCTTCTGCTCGCATTGGGAGTGGAAGGAATCGCTGTAGGCCTTGCCTCAAAAATTCTCCCCCATAATTTCAACGAGATCATTGACGCTTCAATCGATTACCTGCAGGGAAAGGAGTTTGTTCTATATCCCGATTTTCCCACGGCAGGAATGATCGACGTCTCCAAATACAATGACGGCCAGAGAGGAGGGGTAGTAAAGATAAGGGCAAAGATCGAGAAGATTGATAAAAAGGCGCTGGTAATCACAGAGATCCCCTTCGGTAAAACAACCACCAGTCTTATCGATTCGATAATAAAGGCCAACGAAAAGGGAAAGATCAAGATCAGGAAAATAGATGACAACACTTCCTCCAACGTGGAGATAGTGGTTTATCTCATGCCGGGAATCTCGCCCGACAAAACCATCGATGCCCTCTATGCACTGACTGACTGCGAATACTCAATATCCCCGAATACCTGTGTAATTACCGGCAGTAAACCCTCATTCATGGGGGTCAGCGAAATTCTGAAGTTTTCAACCGACAACACGGTCCGACTGCTGAAAACCGAGCTTGAGATCAGGTTGTCCGAACTTATGGAGGAGTGGCATATGTCATCGCTCGAGAAGATATTCATCGAGGAAAGGATATACAGGGATATCGAGGAGTGCGAAACCTGGGAGGCGGTTATAAAGGCAATCGACGATGGTCTCAAACCCTTCAGAAAAAGGCTGTTGAGGGATATCACGAGGGATGATATCATAATGCTCACCGAAATCAGAATCAAACGGATATCGAAATACGACGCTAAAAAGGCGGATGAACATATCAAAGCCCTTGATGTCGAAATGGAAGAGGTCAGGAATCATCTCAGAAATCTGATCCCCTTCGCCATCAATTATTTCAGGCAGATTAAAAAGAAATACGGTAAAGGGAGGGAAAGAAAAACCGAGATCAGGAGCTTCGATACAATCCAGGCTACCAAGGTGGTTGCAAACAATGCCAGGCTTTATATCAACTACAAGGAGGGATTTATCGGAACCGGCCTGAAAAAGGATGAGTTCTTATGCGAGTGTTCCGACATCGACGATATAATCGTTATCAGGAAGGACGGAAGTTACCTGATAACAAAGGTTGCCGATAAGATCTTCGTCGGTAACGACCCGATCTATGCCACTGTCTTCCGGAAAAATGATGAACGCACCATATATAATATTGTATACCAGGACGGGAAGGACGGACCGTACTATATAAAAAGATGTGCCATATCGGGACTCACCCGCGACAAGGAGTATAACCTTACCAGGGGAATTCCGGGTTCGAAAATCCTGTACTTCAGCGCCAATCCAAACGGGGAGGCTGAAGTGATCAAGGTTCACCACAAGCCTAAGGCAAGGCTGAAAAAGCTCGTATTTGAATTTGACTTCGGCCAGTTGGCGATTAAGGGAAAAACTTCCATGGGAAACATCCTGACCCGCAATTCCGTTCATAAGATTTCACTCAAGGAAAAAGGAGTTTCAACCCTGGGAGGGCGGAAGATCTGGTTCGACGATGCCGTCTTCAGGCTTAATGTCGACGGGAGAGGACTTTATCTTGGTGAATTCAGCGCCGACGACAAGATCCTGATCATCACAAAGAACGGTTACTTCAGGGTTACCGGGTTTGACCTGTCAAACCATTTTGAGGAAAACATACTTATAATAGAAAAATTCCGCCCCGGGGCAGTCTATTCAGCTGCGTACTGGGATGCCGAACAGAAATTCTATTATGTAAAGCGATTCCTTATTGAGGAATCCGAAAAACCTCTCTGCTTCATTAATGAGGACCCTGAATCAAAGCTTATAAGCATAACCGAAGTGGAATATCCGCGCTTTGAGATCCGGTTCGGGGGAAAGCACAAGGACCGTACCAATGAGATCATAGAAGTTGCCGAATTCATTGGTGTCAAGAGCTACAAGGCCAAAGGCAGGCGTCTGACAAGCTTTATGGTCGATAATATTCAGGAAATAGAACCTGTAGTAATAAAGGAATCACAGCCGCCGGTAGAGGATGAGCAGGAGGAGAATGAGGAACAACCTCGTAACGATAAGCCATCAGATCCGGCGCAGATGAAGTTGGAGCTCTGATGCAGATAACTGACAAAATATTCCTGATCGGATTCATGGGAAGCGGAAAGACTACCGCAGGCAGGAAGCTCGCATCCCGACTGGGATGGTCATTTATCGATCTCGACGAGCGTATCGAAAGGGATAATGGGATGTCTGTAGCAGGACTATTCGCCGAAAGGGGTGAGGAATGGTTCCGGACTGCGGAATCCGAAGCGTTGAGGAGACTTGGAAACAGCAGAAATACTGTCATTTCCACCGGAGGAGGCACTCCGTGCTTTTTTGGCAATATGGAATTTATGCTGAAGAACGGTCTTACCGTTTATCTGAAAATGACTCCTGAAAAACTGTCCGGACGTCTCTCAAGGTCAACCGCCGGGCGCCCGCTGCTTAAAGACCTCGCAAAAAAGGAATTGCCGGCATATATAAGGGAAAAACTGGCCGAACGCGAACTCTGGTACTCAAAGGCCGAAATAATTGCAGAAATTGAAGGGGGAAATATTTCAGCCTTGCTTCCGTTGATAAAGAACAGGTTAGGATAGTGATTTATCTGCCGGATTTCTTAATTTTAGGTTGTCGAATTAAACGTTTCAGGGTTATGGGAATCAGACATTTCGTACTACCACCCGCGAAGATGGAAGTCGTTCCCTCAACCGGCGAATGGGATAGCCTGAAAAACAAGTTCTCGGGCAAGACTCTTTTCAGGAAGAAGCTTTACTGGCTCGAAACCGGAGATTTATCTGTAATCGGCACTGTTGGAAACAGATGGTTCTATGAGGAGATCGTGGCTTATGCAGTTGCCTTCCGCGACCTTAGCCTGCTTCCTGCACTTAAGAAAATCGCGGCTTCGGCAAATCTCGACGAAGGAATCCGCCGCAAGGCCTCCGATGCTCATGAGCGGATAGCCTCGCAGACAGAATCCATTGATACTGCTCAGAAAGCAAACACCAGGTCCAACGAATTTACCAGGGCCGAGAATGCCCGCATTATCCTGGCAGGAACAAGATACCCGCAAACCACAGAGATTCTTAAACTGCTCAAGGACAAATCGCCGGAACTGAAAAGACTGGCACTCTTTCTCATCGGCAAGTTCAGGATGACCGACATGATACAGGAAGTGTGCGAATGTCTTACCCTTCCGGGTGTGGAGAATGATGCCTATGCGGTGATGCTTAGCCTGAGCCCGGCAGTCGCAAGGGATATTGACCGATGCTACCTGAAGACAGCCGGAAATGTTAATACTAGCAAGGTACTCCTGAGGCTTATGTCGGAGATACATCAGCCGGCCGATCTTTCGTTTCTAGTCGAGAGACTGTCCTCAAACTCCAGACTCGTAAGGGAGATATCGCTTGACACACTGACAGCCTCCGGATTCAGACTGAATGAGACCGGCAAGGAACGGCTTAAGGCAAATATTAATGAAACGTTCGGTACCCTCACATGGATCATCTCCATCCTGATCCCGCTGGAGGAGGGGAAAAACGAGTTCCTTTCAGGTGAGCTGAAAAAGGAATATGAACGGTGGAAAGGATACCTCCTCAAACTGCTTCACCTTGTATATAATGAAAAGGTGGAGGAGGATGGTAATAACCCCATTCCGGAAATGGCATCCCTGATCTTCAGCTCTGCCGATGAAAAGGGAAACAGGAATAAGACTCTCAAAAAACTCCGGCAGTGGTTCCCTCTTGAAATACCTTCTTTTGCCGGACTGGTTGAGGATATTATCAACTGCGATTATAATATTCTCGGAGTGTGGACCAAAGCCTGCGCTCTGCGGAGTATTAAAGCCCTCGGGGATGCCTCTCTGGGTGAATCGGCCGCTGCCCTGCTTTTCAGTCCCGATCAGATTCTCAGGGAGGAAGCGGCACGCCTCCTTTCAAGGTCTTCCATGGAGCTCTACAGGTCAACTTCCTCAAGAATCCCTGAAAAGAACAGGATACATCTCGACAGGATAGTCTCCGACCAGACAAATGACAGGGAACTGATGCTGGATAAGGTAAGATTCCTGGCTTCATCCTTCGGACAGATAAGAGAGGATGACCTGTTGTTTCTTGCCGGACAACTTCTGTTTGCACGAAATGACCAGCGAGGACTGTACTCACAGCCGTCTGATACCGTAATGTGGTCATTTTCTGATGAAAAAGGTGAACCTGAGGTATATGTCAGCCACGAAGACCTGACTGATCCGGGCAGGATAGCCCGCGATATAAGATCGGCATGTAACTTCTGCTACGTCCTTCCGCTTAAAAGTATAAGCGAATTTGATTTCCATTGTCCTGAAAGTTCTCTCGGGATTTTCCGTTATATAGATAAATACGAAGGATAATCTTTACTCAGGTATGACTTCCGGCTTTCAATTAGACGAATCGTTCAGCCCCTTCCC
>CAYQRF010000039.1:10081-15516 GCA_964419775.1 uncultured Rikenellaceae bacterium | reverse complement strand
ATTCCCAGCGAAAGGAATAAGGGAATCATCGGCACATCAATAATCGCCCTGGTTACGATGGTGCTTCTGATTATTGTTGCCTTTACCGCTCCCGAACCGCCTGAAAATGAAGAAGGAATCCTGGTCAATTTCGGATTGGATGAGACCGGTCTTGGAATGATTGAACCCTCTGCTCCTCCGGTCGAGACCGAGCCTTCAAGTCCGCCTCCTCAGGTAGCGCAAAACAATCAGAACGAAGAAGCCATACTTACCCAGGACACTGAGGAGGCTCCTGAGGTGAAGAAAGTGGATCCGGAAGCTGAAAAGAAGAGACTCGAAAAGATTGAAGCCGACAGGAAAATAAGGGAGCAGGTCGAGGCTGAGAGAAAGAGGAAGGAAGCTGAAGAGGCTGAAAGAAAAAGGATTGAAGCTGAACAGCAACGAGCGGCCGATATAAAAAACAAAACCCGTGACGCCCTGGCCGGATCAAAAAATGCAGGAACGACCTCAACCAGCGAAGGAGCGGCCGGAGGAACGGGGAACCAGGGTGTACCTACAGGATCGGTAGATTCACAGAACAGAGGCGACGGAAGCGGACTGGGTAACCAGGGGGTCTCCTTCGATCTTGGAACAAGAGGGGCTGTGTCATTGCCAATACCAAGTTACGACTACCAGGAAGGAGGCAAAGTTGTGGTTGAAGTCAGTGTCGACAGGTCGGGCAAAGTAATTCAGGCAAATCCGGGAGCAAAAGGCTCTACAACCCTAAATGCTGATCTCCTGAGAGTTGCAAAGGAAGCAGCGCTAAAGGCAAAGTTCGAACCAAAAACTGATGCACCGGCCGTTCAGAAGGGTACTATCTCCTATAACTTTGTACTGAGATAGACTTAATGCAGGTTGCTATCAGAAGCTAAAGAGCGGAAACGGTTTCATAAGGTCCTTCACTTTGTCTCCCACCGTCTTTAAAACTCCCTCATCGTCGATGTTTGAGAGAACATCGTCAATAAGACTGACAATTACTCCCATGTGTTCTTCCTTCAGCCCCCTGGTTGTTATAGCCGGGGTTCCGACTCTTAGTCCTGACGTCAGGAAAGGTGATCTGGAATCGAAGGGCACCATGTTTTTGTTGACTGTGATGTGTGCCAGTACAAGAGTATTCTCAGCTTTTTTGCCCGAAATATCCGGGAATTTGGTCCTCAGGTCTATGAGCAGCAGGTGATTGTCAGTTCCGTTCGAGATAACCTTGTAGCCTAATGCCATAAACGCCTCAGCCATTACAGCGGCATTCTTTTTAACCTGAGCCTGGTACAAGCCGAATTCAGGAAGAAGCGCTTCTCCGAATGCGACAGCTTTGGATGCAATTACGTGTTCGAGCGGACCGCCCTGAACTCCGGGGAAAACAGCTGAGTTCAGCAGTGACGACATCATCCTTACCTCACCCTTTGCGGTTGTAATTCCCCATGGATTTACAAAATCCTTCCCCATCAGAATAATTCCGCCTCTGGGTCCTCTCAGCGTTTTATGAGTGGTTGAAGTAACAATGTGGGCGTATTTCAGCGGATTCTTAAGCAGGCCGGCCGCAATCAGTCCGGCGGGATGCGCCATGTCCACAACCAGCATCGCACCGACAGCATCTGCAATCTTTCTCATACGCTCATAATCCCACTCGCGTGAATAGGCTGATGCGCCGCCGATTATCATTTTGGGCCTTTCTTTCAGAGCCAGTTCTTCCATCATTTCATAATCGACCAGTCCGTCAGCTTCCTTTACACTGTAGGCTACCGGCCTGTAGAGTATTCCTGATGAATTCACGGGAGATCCGTGTGAAAGATGTCCGCCGTGTGCCAGGTTTAATCCCATGAAGGTATCTCCGGGTTTCATAACCGTAAAGAAAACGGCCATATTTGCCTGTGCGCCGGAATGGGGTTGAACGTTTGCATATTCGGCGCCGAAGAGCTGTTTCAGCCTGTCGATTGCAATCTGCTCGGTCTGATCCACTATCTCGCATCCACCGTAGTACCTGTACCCGGGGTAACCCTCTGCATATTTATTTGTCAGGACTGATCCCATGGAATCCAGCACCTGCTGGCTGACAAAATTTTCCGAAGCAATCAGCTCGATTCCGTTCAGCTGCCGCTGACGTTCTTTCTCGATAAGATCGAATATCAATGTGTCTTTCATAATTTATAAATGATTTTCAATGAATTACAAACAGAAAATTAATCAGGTCCGGGGTTGCCGATTAAACCTCTCCCATTGACAAATATAATGCAAATAGGATAAGTCCTGATGCGTTCTTAGCCTATTTCATGCAGATGACCGGGTAAAATATATGTCCTGTGCGGGTTCTATTCCTCGGAAAACTGAATGAGCAAATCGCGGTAGGTACCGAATATTCTGGATTTTGAAACAAATCCCACATAGTAACCCTTGTCGAGCACCGGCAGGTTCCATGCATCCGTTTTTGTAAATGCCTCCATAACGGCTTCGACGTTTTCGCCCAGATCAAGATACGTAGGAGGAATTACCATCATATCCTTCACAAAGACAGTCTTATAAAGGTCGCTGTTGAACATTATCTCCCGTACATCATCAAGATTGACAACTCCCTGAAGGATATTGTATTCATCGACCACAGGAAAAATATTCCTTGGCGATTTTGATATCGTTTTGACGAGTTCTCCCAGGTTATCTGATGCCCGGACTGATGTCAGGTCTCTTTCAATTTCCTTTTTCCAGTCCATCATTGTCAGGACTGCCTTATCCTTGTCGTGTGTTATCAGTTCTCCTTTTTCGGCAAGCTGAACATGGTAGATTGAGTGTTTTTCAAAGCCTTTAATAGTCATATAGGCTGTTGTAGAAGTTATGATCAGCGGTAAAAGCAATGAATAGCCGCCGGTTATTTCCGCGATGAGGAAGATGGCAGTAAGAGGTGCATGCATAACTGCTGCCATTGTCCCGGCCATCCCTACCAGGACAAACCGGTTATCGGGAAGGTCAAGCAATGCGAATTTATTCAGAACGCTTGCAGTCAGAAAGCCAGTCACCCCGCCCAGAAACAGTGTAGGGGCGAATATCCCTCCTACGCCTCCTGCACCGGTAGTGGAGCTGCTGGCAACCACCTTAAGCAGTATAAGGCAAAGAAAGAAAAGTGAAAATACCAGGTATCCGTTTCCCAGATGCGAAAACAGGGAACTCCGGAACAAGGACTCGGATTCGCCTTCGAGCAGAGCCATTATTGCATCATAGCCCTCACCGTAGAAAGCAGGGAAGAGAAACACAAGAATTCCCAGGACAAGACCTCCTGCCAGAAGTCTTATATAAATATTACGAATCTCCTTATACCTGGACTCCAGAAACAAAGTCAGCCTGGTGAAGTAAACGGAAACCAGTCCGGTAATCCCGCCAAGAAGAAGGTACCATGGGATATTGCGAATATTAAAGGCACCGGTTATCGTGAAAGACAGGAGTACATCGTCACCCATAAGAAAATACGCCACGGTTGCAGCAGTGACCGAGGAAATGAGAAGGGGAACTATCGACGACATTGTAAGATCGAGCAGGAGCACCTCAAGGGTGAATACGATACCTGCAATGGGAGCCTTGAATATACCTGACACCGCTCCGGCAGCACCGCAGCCGATAAGGAGAGTCACATACCGGTAATTAAGGCCAAAATATCTGCCGATGGTTGAACCGATCGACGAACCGGTAAGTACAATCGGGGCCTCCGCTCCCACTGATCCGCCAAAACCAATTGTGACGGTTGTTGCCAGAAGGGAAGTCCAGTTGTTATGACTCGAAATCCTGCTTTTCTTTCTGGATATCGCATGGAGCACCCTGCTCACTCCGTGCTCGATGTTGTCCCTCACTATGTATTTCACGAACAATACTGTCAGCAGTATGCCGAGAACAGGGTATATAAGATAAAGGTAGCTTCCTGACTCAGGGGTTATTCCTTCAGTAAGTATCCTCCTTGTGTAATGGATGGAATTCTTGAGGACAGCTGCAGCAAGAGAGCTGAATAAGCCCACAGCCAGACTGAGAATGTAAATAAGCCTCGACTGATCGATCCCGGTGAACTGTTTTGCAAATAGCTTCCTTATGAATCTTATAACCGACATAGCACCGCAAAGATAAAAACATTAGCAAAGTGTCTCTGTTTTTTAATTAAGTTTGTCTTTTTCTAAATTTCCCGGCGATGGTAGACTTCAGGAATTACAGGCTGGATAACGGATTGAGGCTGATAGTGCATGAGGACCGGTCAACACCCCTGGTTGCCATGAACATTCTATATGATGCCGGCTCGAGGGATGAAGATTCTTCACTGACAGGGATGGCACATCTTGTTGAACACCTCATGTTTTGCGGCACAGGAAACATTCCGGAGTATGATCTTCCCCTTCAGCTTGCAGGCGGCGAAAACAATGCTTTTACCAACAACGACATAACCAACTATTACCTCACCCTTCCGGCCGGAAACATAGAGACTGCATTCTGGCTCGAGTCCGACAGGATGCTTGCCCCGGATTTCACCGGCGGGAAACTGGATGTTCAGAAGAGTGTCGTAACCGAAGAATTCAAGCAAAGGTATCTTAATCAGCCCTACGGCGACGCCATGCTCCGGCTGAGGCCGCTGGCTTACACAACTCACCCTTACAGGTGGCCGACAATAGGAATTGATCCCTCGCACATCGAAAGAATAAGTCTTGAGGATGTTCAGCGCTTCTTCAATCGTCACTATAATCCGGGGAAGGCAATTTTAACCCTGACCGGAAATATTCTTCCCGAAAGAGCATATGATCTGGCGCTCAAGTGGTTTGGCTCTGTTCCCACAGGCGAACAGTATCGCAGGAGCCTGCCCGCCGAACCAGTCCAGACCGAAGAAAGACGTATGACACTTGAAAGGGATCTGCCTGCCTCTGCTCTTTACAAAGCATGGCACATGGGACCCCGTTCCGGCTCCGATTTCCATACAATGGATCTGATAACCGACCTGCTTGCGGGTGGCGAATCAGGCCGGCTTTACAACAGGCTCGTCAGGGACCTTAACCTTTTCAGCGAGATAAATGCATATATAACCTCTGACCTTGATCCCGGACTAGTGATCGTGACCGGAAAACTGATGAAAGGGGTTAATATCGAAAAAGCTGAAAATGCTGTCAATCTAGTTATTGACGAACTTAAGTGCACTGCTCCTCCGGATACTGAGATCGACAAGGTGAAGAACAGATATGAATCATCGTCCGTACTGTCAAATACAAGCATTCTGAACAAGGCGCTCAACCTCTCGGTTTTTGAGTTGCTTGGGGATGCCTCCCGGATAAACAGGGAAGTTGAAAACTACCGGGCCGTAAGCAAACCAATGATAATGGATGCAGCTATCCGGTACCTTAATCCGGAGAATTGTTCCACATTGTATTACATCGCCTCAAAAAAGACAGGTAAATGAGCAGTTT
>CAYQRF010000039.1:0-9981 GCA_964419775.1 uncultured Rikenellaceae bacterium | reverse complement strand
AATTGTTCCACATTGTATTACATCGCCTCAAAAAAGACAGGTAAATGAGCAGTTTTCAGAGAATACAACCCCAGGTACATCCATTTGATGCACAAATTGATATCCCCTTAAAGTCGTTTGAATTGAACAATGGGGCCCGGGTTTTCATGATTGAGGCAGGCACGGAGGATGTTATCAGGATTGAATGTGTCTTCAGAGCAGGAATTATAAAGGAACACCTGCCTCTGCTTGCAAGCTCGGCCAATATGATGCTCACCGAGGGTTCCGAAAGGTATACATCGGAAGAGCTGAACGCTTTGCTCGACTTCTATGGGATATTCCTGAACCTTCAGGCAGAAAGGGACACTGCCGGCCTCACCGCTTATTTACTCAGCAGATATTTCGACAAGTCGCTGGAACTTATTGCAGAAGTTCTCTTCTGTCCGGTTTTCCCGGCAAAAGAGCTGGAAAAGCTTATGAAGAAGAGGCTGAACTGGTTCAGAATCAACAGGGAAAAAGTCCAGAATATCGCCAGCGACAGGTTCTTCCAATCCGTTTTCGGAATAAATCATCCTTATGGAAGGCAAATCACTGAGCCTGACTTCGATGGAATGACGCCGGCACTCTTAAGGGATTTCCATTCCCGGTTATACCGGCCCGAGGAGATGGCTGTGATCGTTTCAGGCAAAATTCCCGGTTCTGCAGCAGCCTCACTGGAAAAACACTTTGGAAGTCTCCGGTCAGAAAAAGTTCAAAGCATTGAAACAGAAAGCATAATTGAGGGGTCTCCTGTAAGAAAGGAACATATAAAGAAAAAGGGAGCGGTCCAGACTGCAATACGGATAGGAGCGGCAACGATAAACAAGCGACACCCCGATTACCCCGGGTTGAAGTTCCTCAATGTGATCCTGGGCGGTTATTTCGGATCGAGGCTTATGAAGAACATAAGGGAAGAAAAAGGTTATACCTATGGGATTCACTCTATTGTCTCATCATTCGACAAATCGGGATTCAGGATGATTTCTACCGAAGTCGGAAGGGAGAATGCAGGTAAGGCTGTCGATGAAATAAAAAAGGAAATCAACATGCTTCTTTCTATACCGGTTCCTGCTGATGAGATAGAAGTGGTAAGCAATTACATGGCTGGTGAGATAGTCAGGTTATTTGACGGGCCGATGGCGATTGCAGAAAGCTTTAAATCAGCGTGGGAATTTGGTCTGGATCTAAGCTATTTTTCCGCAATTATGCATACAATCAGGACAATAACGCCCGAAGAATTGTTAAAACTCGCCAACACCTATTACACCTCCGATGATATCTACGAGATTACGGCAGGCTGATGAATAAAAAGCTCACATACATCCTGATAGTTATTATTTTACTTGTCAAGCTGCCCGCAAAGGGGCAGAACGATGAGGAACAACCTGCACCTCCCGTCCTGTTGCTGGTAACCATAAATCAGGAGAGCGGCTTTACAGAGTTGTTATGGACCGCCAACACTGAACCCGATCTTGCAGGCTATGCTCTCTATAACTTCAGAAACGGTGAAGGGTATATTATCGACTCAGTATTCAACCCTTCTGCAACAAGCTATTCATTTCTCAACCTGTACTCAAGAGAAAGATCTGAATGTTATGTTATTGCGGCATTTGATAACGCAAGGAACATAAGCAAGCTTTCAAACGAGTTGTGCACCATTCATGTCAGATCCAGTCCTGATCCATGCAATAACCTTATAAAGCTCACCTGGAGTGAGTATCCCTCATTTCCATATGAGGTATCACGATATGAAATCATGGCATCGGAAAACGGGGGACCTTTTTCCCTTGCCGGACAGGTTGAAAATGAAGAAACTGCATTCAGTCTCGATAATATAACAGAAGGCAACCGATATGATTTCATAACAAAGGCTGTTCTTGAGAACGGGCAATCCTCCTCATCCAACCTTACCTCAGCCGTTGCCAGTCTTACAAATCCCCCTCAATGGATAAATGCTGATTATGCAACTGTCACGGATGACGGAGAAATAGACCTGTCGTTCCATATTGACCCGTTATCGGATATTGACACCTTCGCCCTTGAGAGAAGGTCAGGATTTTCAGGACCGTTTCAACAGATAAGCCTGTTCACCGGCGGCGACATTGAGTCGCTTGCCTATACCGACAGGTCTGCCAGCACGGGAGAAATTTATTTCTACCGGCTTTCCGCAGTCATATGCAAACAAGGCACAGTTACCTCCAACACGGCCTCCAACCTTCATCTGACACTAACAAACACAGGCAACGAGATATTGCTGAAATGGAACAGGTATCGTCAGTGGCGCGGATCCGTTTCGTCATACACCATTCTTGCCGACAAGGGGAACGGGTTTGAAACTGAAGCCACTGCAGGGCCTGCCGATACTATTCTCTCTGTAAGCATACCGGATATCATGTATGAGCTTAAAAAAGGAGAGATCTGTTTCAGGATCAGGGCTGACGAAACGGATAACCCGTTTGGAATTGCAGGAGAAGCCGTTTCAGAAATTGCCTGCACGACAATTGAGGAAGTTGTTACTGTTCCGAATATTTTCACTCCCGACGGCGACGGGATAAATGACTTCTTCAGGCCGGTAATAACTTTTACACCTTCAGAATACAGGCTGATAATAGCCGACAGGCGGCGCAACACCCTTTTTGAGACCCGCGATTACACTGAATCATGGGATGGAACGGCAGGAGGATCCCCGGCCCTACAGGGAGTGGTAATGTGGTACCTCCGGATGACTGCTCCTTCCGGAAGGATTATTGACCGGACCGGTACGCTGACAATCGTCAGGAGATAACAGATCAGGCTTTGCCTGAATGTTGCAATATGCGTTGACTTCCGGCCAGCTACAAATCATAAGGCAGTTTCAATTTAGCTCAATTACGTTATCTTTGTATCTGGCAGAAAAGAACACAATGGTTTTTTATGGGCAGTAAGGATATATTTGACGAGGAGGACATACAGCTTATTCAATCCGAATACGATTCCCTGATTAACAATATGGTAAGGTGCAGGGAGCCGGGCGATCGCGAGCTGATTGAAAAGGCTTTCAATATCTCCAGCAAGGCTCACTGGAATCTTCGCCGTAAATCGGGTGAACCTTATATTATCCACCCCATAGCCGTTGCAAAAATTGTTAACCAGGAAATAGGTCTCGGGGCCCGTTCGATTGCTACAGCCCTGCTTCATGACGCCGTTGAGGACACCGACTACACCCTGGAAGAAGTTAACAGGGATTTCGGACCGAAAATAGCCACCCTGATAGACGGTCTTACCAAAATATCGAGCACCACTTACGACAAGGGCACCTCCTCTTCGCTTCAGGCAGAGAATTTCCGCAGAATGCTTCTGACCCTGTCGGACGATCTGAGGGTTATTCTAATCAAGATAGCCGACCGGCTTCATAACATGAGGACTCTTGAATCGATGCCCGAACACAAGAAGATGAAAGTCGCAGGTGAAACCATCTTCCTGTACGCTCCGCTTGCAAACAGGATAGGTCTGTATGCCATAAAAAGTGAGCTTGAGGACCTCAGTTTCAAATACCGGCAGCCGGTGATATATGATGAGATCTTCTCCAAAATGAAGCTCGGAGAGAAAAAATATTACTCTCTCATCAACAAATTCAGTTTTCCCATCATAAACAAACTCAATGAGTCGGGACTTAATTTCGAAATAAGCGGTCGTCCGAAATCTATATTCTCGATCTGGACAAAAATGCAGGCTAAGAACGTACCGTTCGAGGAAGTTTATGATGTACTGGCCGTCAGGATTGTATTTGACCCACTGCCCGGCATACCCGAGAAGACAACCTGCTGGAGCATCTATTCAGTAATCACCGATACTTATCTGCCAAAGCCCGACAGGCTGCGCGACTGGGTGAGCCGGCCGAAGCCCAATGGCTACGAGGCACTTCACGTAACAGTCATGGGTCCTGAAGGTCACTGGGTCGAAGTCCAGATACGAAGCAGGCGCATGGATGAAATAGCGGAGAGAGGATATGCCGCCCATTATAAGTATAAAGGTGACAATGCACCCGAGACTGAACTCGACAAGTGGATCAAGAAGATCAGGTCGATGCTTGAGAACCCGCTGGAGAATCCGATCGAATTCCTTGACGAATTCAAGATGAACCTTTTTTCATCCGAAATAATGGTCTTCACTCCAAAAGGAACCCTTGTCAGCCTGCCAAAAGGAGCGTCAGCCCTCGATTTTGCATATGAAATACATACCGAGATAGGCAACAAAGCCATTGGAGCCAAGATCAACCATAAGCTGAATCCTATCAGCACTGTTCTGATGAGCGGCGACCAAGTGGAGATTATCACATCCGACATTGCAAAACCTGAAAGGGAATGGCTTTCGTACGTAACCACCTCAAAGGCCAAGGAAGCCATAAAAAGCGTGCTCAGGGCCGAATCGACCAACAGAATCCAGAGAGGTATGGAAATCCTCGAGATGAAACTTGCCGAGATAGGAGCCACTCCTAACACCGAGATACTCAAAAAGCTGATGCAGGCCTATGATGTACCGAATAAGGATGAACTATATTCAGGAATAGAGCTTGGAACTATAAACCCCGACAACCTTAAGAAGATTATCAGGAAGTCACCTGCAAAAAATGTGATAAAATACTGGGAGCTAAAGCTCCTGGGACCGAAAAAAGACAAAAAGGAAGAAGGAGAAGAGACGGTTACCGGCAGGATCGATCCGTCAGCACCTTTCCTTCTCAGGGAAAACATCGAAAATGCAGGGCAGTCATATGAAATAGCAAAATGCTGCAACCCGATTCCGGGTGATGAAGTGATCGGATATCACTCACCACAGGGGTCGATAGTAATCCATAAGCCCAAGTGCCCGGTAGCCATCAGAATCATGTCGAACGAGGGTAACAGGATTTTGCCTGTCAGGTGGGCGATTCACAAACTGGTCTCCTTCCTTGCGCGAATAAAGGTAAGCGGTGTCGACAGGATTGGACTGGTAAATGACCTTACAAATATTATTTCTTCAGAGTTGAAAGTCAATATGACCAATATCAATTTCAACGTCAGGGAGGGTATTTTCGAGGGAACGATCGACCTTTTTGTCCATCACACCCAGGATCTCAATAACCTTATACTGAAATTGTCGAATGTAAAGGGAATTGACACAATCAGTCGTGTTGAGGATTTTTCATGATGATATCAGAGCAATAATCATCAAGATGCCTTGGAGAGACAATAAAATGACCAAAAATACCGGATCTTAAATGGCTGAAAATGAAACCAGGTCGACAGTAAAGCAGATATTTACCGAATATCTGGAAAAGAAGGGACACAGGAAGACTCCGGAAAGATTCGCAATTCTTGATGAGATTTACTCAAGGACCGGGCACTTCGACGTGGAATCTCTTTACGTTTTCATGAAGAACAAGAATTACAGAGTCAGCAGGGCAACTCTATACAATACAATTGAATTGCTCCTCGACTGTAATCTTGTAATAAAGCATCAGTTCGGAAAAAACATTGCCCAGTATGAACGGGCTTACCAGTGCGGGCAGCACGACCATCTGATCGATTTAGAGACAGGTAAGGTAATTGAGTTCTGCGATCCGAGAATTCAGCAGATCATCCGTACGGCATGCGGTATGCACGGGTTCACTCCAATGTATCACTCCCTTTACATATACGGCAACCTTGATAAATCCGTGAAAAAACAAAAAGGGGATTGACTAATCCCCCTATTTGTGCAGACATTTGATTTTTAAAATGCGAAACCAACCGCCAGACCCACCCTGGTTTTAAAGCCTTCAAATTTAGTTATATCTTCGGGTTCACCGCCCTGTTGAATATCAACGCTTCCGTCAGTATAGTGGCCGCCGAAGAAGAAGTCGATAACGAATCCCTTCCTGAAAATCCATTGTCTTCCGAATGCAACGCCTCCTCCGACCGCGGAGAATTTCCCCTCATCTTCACCTTCGTCTGATTTATAACCATACTGATTATATCTAAGGTAGGGAGAGATATAGAAGCCGTCTATGGCATTACTCCTGATATAAAATTTAGCTTCAGGTGTAAGAATCAGTCCGGTAAACCTGGCATCTCCAAAATTATAATTCATAAAGCCGACTCCGATCTGAGCTGAAGCCAGGTCGGAAATCTCCCGTTCATAAAAGATGGAACCAGTTCCGATAACCAGTGCCAATGTGTTCACTTTCAAAACATTCTTTTCAGGCGCAACAACTACCTCATCCTGAGCGAATGAGCTTAGAGTTAAGGCTGAAAGCAGAAAAAGAACAACGATTTTTTTCATTTTGCCATTGCAATTAGTGAGTTTGTCGATCAGATATAATAAAAAGCATAACGTGAATTTCCCCTTCAGTTATCAACATAATATTATCAACGTGATCGCAGGCCGGATTATTTTGTAACTTCGAAACTGTTTTATAAATCCTGAGGATTCATGAAGATTGATATACTACTTGGCCTTCAGTGGGGTGATGAAGGGAAAGGAAAAATTGTGGATGCCCTGAGTCCTGACTATGATGTAGTTGCACGTTTCCAGGGAGGGCCCAATGCAGGCCATTCTCTTGAATTCAACAATATCAAGCATGTCCTTCACCTTATTCCGTCGGGGATATTTCATCCCGGCAAGCTTAACATTATCGGAAACGGAGTTGTACTCGATCCGGCAGTTTTCAAACAGGAGATTGAGGAACTGGGAATCCCCCTGGATGAGTTGACCGGAAGGCTTGTCATTTCGTCAAAGGCAAATCTTATCCTTCCCACTCACAGGATACTCGATGCTGCTTACGAGCAGAATAAAGGCAGCCTGAAAATTGGTTCAACACTTAAGGGTATCGGACCTGCCTATACCGACAAGACGAGCCGCAACGGCCTCAGGGCTGGCGATATTTTGCTAAATGACTTCATGCCTATGTATATCAGGCTTACTGCCAGTCATATGACTCTTCTTAAGAATCTCGGATTTGATTTCGATATCAGCGAATATGAAAAGCTTTGGTTTGAGGGAATCGAACTCCTGAAGAAATTCAGGATTGAAAACACCGAATACCTTGTCAATGAAAAGGTTTCTGCCGGCCTTAAGGTGCTTGCCGAAGGTGCACAGGGGACGATGCTGGATCTGGATTTCGGATCATATCCCTTTGTCACTTCTTCAAACACCATCAGTGCAGGTGCATGCACGGGACTCGGTGTTTCGCCAAGAACAATCGGAGAAATATTCGGGATTTTCAAGGCCTATTGCACCAGGGTGGGCAGCGGACCTTTCCCAACGGAGCTGACCGAAGAAACAGGGGAGTTTTTGAGGAAAAAGGGAGCTGAATTCGGAGCAACCACCGGGAGGCCAAGGAGATGCGGATGGCTCGACCTACCTGCTCTCAGATATGCCATTATGATAAACGGCACCACCAGGCTATTCATGATGAAAGCCGATATCCTCTCGGGATTCGGGACTATAAAGGTTTGCACGTCATATAAAGTAGGGGGAGAAACAATCAATCAGGTGCCGTTTGATAACAATGCCATTATTGAACCTGTTTATACTGAACTGCCAGGATGGGCTGAAGATGTGACGGGGATAAAGAAATACGACGATCTGCCGCTTAATCTGAAGAATTATGTTGAATTCATTGAAAGTCAGACAGGAATACCCATAACCATTGTATCTGTGGGTCCCGACAGGAATTCGACAATTTTCAGATAGCCTCCGTTTACCTCCTTATATAAAGCCAGGCATCTATCTCAACGGTATCACGGAACTGTTCCAGCCTTCTGAAAGCCCGGGAATATTGTTCATGCGATTCTGCAACAACAAGCTCAAACTTGCTGTCATCAACACGGATAATCTGCGGATCATAACCCATTTTCCTGTACTCTTCAGCCCAGGCAAGTGCATATTCCGGTGTTATAAAACTGCCGACCACTATATTAAACTTCTGCCAAGCTTCAAATTCAGCCTTTTCCTGTTCGGCCCTGATAAGGCTGTCAAGCCTTGCTTCCTCAATTGCCCTTTGCCGGTTTTCAACCCTTTTTATTGAATCCGCCACCCTTATGCTGTCCTGCTGAGCAAGCAGCATCTCAAGTGTTTTGGCCTTCTTTCCGAACAACCCCCTTTCCTGAATTCTTCTGCAGGCAACAGGTAAAATGAGAATCATCGCCAGAAATACTATTGCAACATGCTTCATGTTTTGATTTTAAGAGGTTTAAATTTTGAGGCATAATTAATTATCTCTCATTTCAAAAGTACATAATATTGAAAACCAATCCAAAGGTTAATACTTTTTTACAAGCGATCATACAATAGTTGATTTAAAAGGTTTTTGTATATTAGGCTCCGGAAATTCCACCCCCTAACATAGTAATTACAATGTAATTACATATTTAGTTACGTAAATATAATCTACCTGCCGAATGAAATCAATTATTCAGTTTTTCGAAGAGAGTGTTGAAAAGTATGAAAGCAACGTTTATCTGTGGGAAAAGCCGCAGGATAAGTACGAAGGAACCACCTATGGTGAAACCAGGAGGCAGGTATATGAGTTTGCGGCCGGTCTCATCACGATGGGGATCAAACCGGGCGACAGACTGAGTATCATTTCCGAAGGCCGCAACAACTGGGTTATCGGTGAGCTTGGGATTCTTTATGCCGGTGCTGTAAACGTACCTCTCTCTGTAAAACTCAATCCGGATGAGATCAGGTTCCGGATAAATCATTCCGAATCAAAGATGGTTCTGGCTTCTTCTATACAGGCAGCGAAGCTGAATACAGTCATTAAAGACTGTCGTACCATTGAGAAGATTGTCCACCTCGACACCCAGGAGGAGTATGAAAAAAATGAAATTCATTTCAATGAGGTCAGAAAGGCAGGAAGGGAGTGGCTTGAAAAACCGGAAAATAAAGAAAAATTCAAGGAAATTTATTCAGCCATAAAGCCTTCGGATTTTGCCAACATATGCTATACTTCGGGTACTACAGCCGATCCCAAAGGGATTATTCTGACCCACAGCAACTATGTAACCAACGTTTACCAGTCGTACAGTCTGATGGACATTCCCTCATTCTACAAAACACTGCTGATTCTTCCGTGGGATCACTCTTTCGGTCACACGGCAGCCATTTATGCCTTCATGGGCAAAGGTGCAAGCGTGGCATCGGTGAAAACCGGAAAAACACCCATGGAAACTCTTAGAAACATGCCGGCCTGCCTTAAGGAGATCAAACCCAACCTACTGATGAGTGTTCCCGCTATTGCCAAGAATTTCAGGAAGAATATAGAAAAGGGAATCAAGGAGAAGGGCAAACTGACAGAGCTCCTTTTCAATCACGCCATGAAAATATCCTACTCATACAACAAGGAAGGATGGAACAAGGGGCGTGGCTTGCAGAAACTTAAAAAGCCACTCATCGACCTTTATGACAAGATCCTGTTCAGAAAGATACGGGAGAGTTTCGGCGGCGAGCTGGACTATTTCATCGGCGGAGGAGCCCTGCTCGAAATAGAACTCCAGAGGTTCTTCTATGCCCTTGGGGTACCCATGTATCAGGGCTACGGATTAAGTGAAGCTTCTCCGGTCATTTCATCGAATTCAGCGGCAAGACACAGGCTGGGTTCTTCAGGTGTCCTTGTAAGCAATATGGAGCTCAGAATATGTGACGATGAAGGCAGGGAACTCCCTGTTGGTGAAAAAGGCGAAATCGTAATCAGGGGCGGAAATGTCATGCATGGTTACTGGAAGAATGAGGCGGCCACAAAAGAAACCATCAAGGACGGCTGGCTGTATACTGGAGACATGGGCTATATGACAGCTGATGGATTCCTTTATGTCCTCGGACGATTCAAGAGCCTGCTCATTGCCGATGACGGTGAGAAATTCAGTCCCGAGGGAATCGAGGAAGCCATGTCGGAACAGTCGAAATACATCGATCAGTGTATGCTTTACAATAATCAGAAGCCATATTCGGTGGCCCTGGTTG
>CAYQRF010000038.1:0-16132 GCA_964419775.1 uncultured Rikenellaceae bacterium | reverse complement strand
ATTGGTTATTATTGCAGCTTTAAAAGCCTGTTTATGATATACATCACACGAAGAGAAACCTTTTGCGCTGCCCACAGGATGTGCAGGGAGGAGTGGTCGGACGAAAAAAATCTGGAGGTTTTCGGAAAGTGTTCAAATCCATCCTGGCACGGGCACAACTATGTGCTGAGCGTTACTGTCAGGGGAGAGATTTCGGAAGAACTTGGATTTTTCATTAACCTGACCACTCTCAAGCAGATTATTCAGGAAAAGATTATTGAAAAGGTTGACCATCGTAATCTCAACACTGAAGTAAGCTTTATGAAAGGGAAGATTGCCACAACCGAGAATATGGCAATTGCATTCTGGAATGAGCTTAAACCTGCGATCGAGAAGTGTGGCGCTATGCTTCACTGTGTAAGAATAAGTGAAACCGAAAACAATACAATAGAATATTATGGCTAAAAGAATAGAAAAGCTAAACAACGGAAGTAAATTCTCCCCAAAGGGATATAATAAAACTGAATCGTGGGATGCCGAAACCATAGATGAGCTTGCATCGCATTATCACAGCATACTTAAGCTTCTGGGCGAAGATCCTGACCGTGAAGGACTTCTTGACACACCGGTAAGGGTAGCCAAGGCTATGAATTTCCTCACGATGGGATATGGCCAGAATCCCTGTCAGATCCTCAACTCGGCCAAATTCAAAGAAGAATACAAGCAGATGGTCATTGTCAAGGATATAGAACTTTTTTCAATGTGTGAGCACCATATGCTTCCATTCTTCGGAAAGGCTCATGTTGCATATATACCTGATGGCTATATAACCGGTTTAAGCAAGATAGCCAGAGTTGTTGAAGCCTATGCCCGCCGGCTCCAGGTACAGGAAAGACTTACAGTACAGATCCGGGATACCATTCAGGATTGCCTGAGTCCGATGGGAGTTGCAGTTGTGATAGAAGCTCAGCACATGTGCATGCAGATCAGGGGTGTACAGAAGCAGCATTCGGTTACAACCACTTCAGCCTTCACCGGAATTTTCCTCAGCAATCTCAACACAAGGGAAGAATTTGTTCATCTCATTGGATCGAACCTGCACTAAGATATAATTTTTATGATGAAAGCTTATGTATTTCCCGGTCAGGGAGCTCAGTTTCCAGGGATGGGTAAAAACCTTTATGACAGCTCCCCCATTGCAAGGGAATTATTTGAAAAAGCAAACTTGCTTATGGGTTTCAGAATCACTGATCTTATGTTCAGCGGTACTGATGAGGACCTGAAACAAACCAGGGTAACACAGCCTGCAATTTTTCTGCATTCAACAATACTTGCAGCTTCACAGTCTGAAAACATAAAGCCCGCAATGGTTGCAGGGCACTCGCTTGGTGAGTTCCCGGCTCTTGTTGTCTCCGGTGCTCTCTCCTTCGAGGACGGCCTGATGCTTGTATCCAAAAGAGCTTCGGCCATGCAGCTTGCCTGCGAAGCATCGCCTTCAACCATGGCTGCAATTATAGGTCTCGACGATAAAATTGTGGAAGACACTTGTGCAGGAATAGATTCAATTGTTGTTCCGGCAAACTATAATTGTCCCGGTCAGATTGTAATTTCAGGAACCATCGAAGGGGTGGATAAAGCGGTGGAAGTACTCAAGTCACTTGGGGCCAGAATGGCAGTAAAACTTGCTGTGGGAGGAGCTTTCCATTCCCCGCTGATGGAGCCTGCCAGACTGGAGCTTGAGAAGGCTATCATGAATACCGGTTTTAACCAGCCTGTGTGTCCGATATATCAGAACTTCACAGGTAAACCATCAATCGATCCTGAGGTGATAAAGTCCAGTCTCATTTCACAGCTTACATCTCCGGTTCTCTGGACTCAGACAGTCAGGAACATGATTGCAGACGGGGCCGTATCCTTTACTGAAGTTGGACCGGGTAATGTGCTTCAGGGGCTTATAAGGAAAATAAGCAGGGACGTCACTGCAGATTCGGCTTCATGATCACTCCCCTGTGAGTTCTGCCGTCGACCATTATCTCAAGTGGTAAGTCAAATCTTATATGCCTGAGATGATCATCCTCGTATTTGCTTTTTATCCCGTTAAGGAATTCAACATCGTAAGATCCCTCGTTAATGTAGGGGTTGATGGTAAAGTATCCTACCCTGAACGATGTCAGGTTCTGGAAGAAATGGGTTCCCTGACTCGGATCGATACGATATGTTTTTAGGCCTGACTCCACAATTATCCTTGCCGCCGAGATCTGAGGCCATCTGACCGGTATGCCGAGCCATGGATCTGTCGAGCCCCACCTGCCGGGTCCGATAAGCACATATCCGGCACCCTGTTTTACAAACTCATTGTTTATCTTTTCGATGTCCGATGCTATCTCCTTGTTTCTGGCCGGATTAAACGACTCCGGCTTCACATATACAATATCTGATATTCCCTTAAAAAATCCGTTCCCCAGGGCCGACTCCGACCAGATGATTGCATCTCCGCGGTCAATGTCTGCCAGATTTACCACCGACGTTTCATCGGTGTGAACTATGGGACGTATCTGAAGAAAGTTGAACACCTTCGGTGCACCCGGCGGGGTTTCAAGGTTGGCAGCAAATTCAATTTCGATCGGGTTATTCATTTCGTACTCCCCAAGGTCGAGAAGGGTATTGAGTATCTCGGCCAGAGGAAAGAGTTTATGCTGAAGGATATTTGAAAAGGTAATAATTCTCTTACCGGCGAAACTGATTCCGTCGCGAAGTATGTTGTTATTGTAATCGTAGGTAGATGCCACATACTTCATTGCAACATCGTTGGTAACGTCATTAACTCCCAGTTTGAGAATATTGACGCCATCGTCGGTCGAAGGCACAAATCGGTCTGTCCTCAGGTCCAGGGCACGGAAATCCTTCTGTGTATCCCTGAGCGCCGTCTCAATTGAGGAAAGCTGAAGTATCTTCTTTGCATGCTTTGGGGAGAACCTCAGAGACAGTCCTCCCTCTACTATGTGTTTTCCAAGTCCCAGAGCGATGTTTGCGATACCGTCACCAGCCTTTTCCGATCCGATCGGATAATAATTTATCGAACGGGCCACTCCTGAGAGCGTCGGATAGAAGACTTCGCCATGACGGTTACCGCAAACCTCCTGCAGGATAATTCCCATCTTTTCCTCATCGATCACATTGGCCGTCGCTGTCATATATGCCTTGCTCGCCTTGTAGAAAACCGAAGCATATACTTGCTTTATGGCATCGGAGATCATTTTGACCATCATCTTGTTATCGGGATGCCTGGGGATCATGTAGGTGGAGTAGATGCCAGCAAAAGGCTGATAGTGTGAATCTTCAAGCTTACTTGAGGATCTGACTGCAATCGGATGGTTCCTTGATACTGACAGGAAGGCGTAAAAGTCCTGATAAATCCTGGCAGGAAGGTCAGCCTTGAGAAAATTTTCAAGTATCTTTTCATCAGTAATGTCTGACAGAGCCAGCGAATACAGGTTATTGTGATCCATGAACTCGTCGAAGATGTCGGTGCTCAGGACTACTGTCCGGGGTATTGTAATAAGCACTCCGGGCAGCTTATTGTAAAGCTTATGTTCCTTTATCAGCCTGTTGATGAACGCCAGTCCTCTTGCCTTACCTCCTATTGAGGCATCACCTATCCTTGAAAATAACTGGTATTCATCATAGCTGCTCTTGTCGAATTTGGCTATAACCCCCCTCCCCTTTCCAAGCCGGAAACTGGAGATGGCCACGTACAGGAAGCGCCTCATTTCATCCATGGTATCGAAATCTTCCTTCCTGATATACTTGAACAACTGGGCAACCGGGAACAGTGCCCTTGCATTGAGCCATTTGGAGAAATGGTTCCTGGTTGCATGATACTCCAGTGTCTGGTCAGGAATAGTAAGCAGCTTCTGCTGAAGGCTCTGGAGGTCGGTGGCAATTGCTATGGGCTCCATTGTATCCGGATTCTTGAACACAAATGGACCGAATGCAAGGTTCTGGATAATAAAATTTCTAAGCTCGAGGGACAGCGATTTTGAATACTTGTAGATGAAACCGGCACCAAGTTCCCCGGCAATTTTCTTGTGCACCTGACTTGAAGACTGAATCAGGAACGGAACCTTATCATCGTCGGCCATTACAACCTTGCAAAGCTCTATCCCGGCATTTTCATCAATAACATTATCCTTCTTGTAGCTGATGTCGGAGATTAAACCCAGCACATTGTATTTGTGTCTCTTGTAAAGCGCCAGGGCATCATTGTAATTATTGGCAAGCAGTATCTTCGGACGGCCTCTCATTTTGAGCATCCGTTGATGCTCATTCAATGCCTCTCTCTGAAAATCAATCGATTGCTGAAGAACAATTCTGTAAAGACTGGGGAGGTACGACGAGATATATCTTATCGAGTTTTCAACCAGTATGATTGCCTGAACTCCTATATTCTCAATATCGAAGTCGGCGTTCATCTTATCCTCTATAAGCTTGATTATAGCCAGGATCAGCGAGGCATCGCCAAGCCAGCAGAAAACGTAATCGATTGCACTAAGATCTTCGCCCTCAAGGCGGAGGGAGACTTCCCTGGAAAAATAAGTAAGCACGACGACGGGTATTCTTTTAAACCTCGACTTTATCATTTTTGCCATGGCGAACACATCGGTTCCCCTCAGGCTGAGCATTGAAATTACCAGGTCTATCTTGTCATTTTCAAGTATCTTAAGTGCATCTTCAGCGTTATCGGTCTGGACAAATGTCGGAGGGTATTTGAGGTTCAGGGAGACATACTCATTGAAAATCTGCTCATCGATTCTCCCGTCTTCCTCCAGCATATAATTATCGTAGTTACTGCATATAATAAGTACCCGGCGAATCCTCTTCTGCATCAGCAGGTCGAACGAGGTGTCTGTGAAATCATATTTCTGCAGGTCAAGTATGCCTTCAATAATCGTCATGGATAGAGATTTTATCAATTCGTTGAAATCACTGCTATTCCCTTTCTGCCGTCCATACTGACGGTCAGCGGTTTTTCAAACCTTACATGCCGGTAAAAATGCCCTGTTCCGATTAGCCGGCCCTCCCTGATTCTGTCCCAGTGAATGATATCCCGGCGCGAGTCGTGGTCAACTGAAAAATACCCGACATTCATCGATGTAACGTTATGGAAGAAATGAGAACCCAGCGAAGCATCAGGATGGAAATCAGCAAGAGCCACTTCCACAATAACCCTTGCGCCCGATATCTGCGGCCAGACAACGGGGATCCCGAGGAATCTGTCGCGGCTTCCCCACCGGCCGGGACCAATCAGGATATATTTCCTGTTCTCTTTGACCATCTGTTCGTTTATAGCGGCTATTTCATCCGCCATGCTGACTGTAAGCTTGTTGTCAAATTTTTCAGGTTCAATGAAGACAATGTCGGCAATATCATTTACCAACCCGTTACCCATACTCTTATGTGTAAGAAGCAGCAGTTTATCCTCATCTATCGATCCGGGATCGATCCTGTAGCCCGCTCCGATTCCCAGCATCGGTTTAATCTGGAGAAGATAAAATGATGCATTCCCTGATTCATCCTTGTTAAGATCGACGGCATACTCTATTTCGACAGGCGTTCCGCAGGCTTCTGTAACAACTTCGAGCACCGTTTTCAGAGCCTGGGCAAGAGGCACATAATTATACTTCAGTACATCGGCAAAATTCACTACCCTTGGGCCCGTGGAATCCAGTCCCGGCGTAATAGTATCATTGTCAGGATTCATCACCGAAGCCATGTGCTGCAAAGTCCCATGGCGTTCAGAATCGCTCACCTCGAGCATTCTCAATCCTGCGTTTTCTCCTTCCAGAAGGTTCAGCTCCCTGAGCGACATATCAACTGCATAAAACCACAACTGGGAATTCCTGTAAAGATCTTTCTGGGATATAATTTCGAGTGTCGGATATGCAGGAGAGAACCTGTAGGCCAGATTTCCCTCCATGACGTACTGGCCAAGTCCAAGAGCCGCAACCGCAAATCCGTCTTCGGGGGTCATGTGGGCAACGGGATAGAAATTGAACGATTGAGCCGATCCGCTTATATGGGGATAAAAGGCATCCTCATACCGGTTACCGACTACCTCCTGGATTACGACGGCCATTTTTTCTAGCTCTATTTTATAATTAATAGCTTCAAAATAACCTCTTGCATCCCTGGAATATACAGAGGCAAACACCAGTTTTATTGCTTCCGCGAGTTGCTTAAGCCTTATATCCGGTTCGGGATTGTTGTTTGGGAGCAGATAGGTCCCGAATATCCCCGAAAAAGGCTGATTCTGTGAATCTTCAAAAAGGCTTGATGACCGTACTGCCAGCGGTTTGGTCATCTTTCTTACAAATACCCTAAGCTTTTTTTCGAGTGTGTAGCTCAGGCTGCCTCCGAGAAATGCCTTTTGTATAACGTCAAAGTTCTTCTCTTCCTTTACCAGCTGCCACAGATGGTTCCTCTCCATAAACATGTCAAACTCATCGGTCCCGATAATAGCCGTTATGGGTGTCTTGACATTTATGCCGGGAATCAGTCGTCCAAGCTCAAAGCTGTAAATCAGGGTATTGATGAAAGCCAGGCCTCTCCCTTTTCCGCCCAGTGAACCAGGCGACAGCGATACTACGTTTGTCTCGTCAATTATTGCTGATTCCTCGAAAATAATTACTCTTCCCTTATTCAGCTCCTGCCTCCGCTTACGGATTATGTCGAGAAGGAATTCCCTGAGCTGGCTAAGGTTTTCAAAATCAGTAACCTTAACCGGATTAATGTATTTTGCAATCTTTACTTCTCCCCTGGCCATAAGCCACAGGGAGAAATGATTTTTCATGGCATGATATGCAAGGGAATCTTCGGGGATTGTCTCAAGATAGGCCTCGAATTCCTTCATCGATTTTGCAATGGCGATCTGCCTTCCGCTGTTGTCGCGGTAAACAAAATGACCGAATCCCAGGTAATAGTTTATGAATGACTTGAGATCCTGGAGCAGGCTTTCGGAATTCTTGTTTATGAAGTTGGATTTCAGGGTAAATGCATATCTGGCGTTTTCCGGATCAGCCGACTGAAGAACAGTTGGCAGATTAGGCAGGTAGGATTTTATAAGCTTTATCAGTTCATATCCGGCCTTATCGTTCAACACCCCGTCTTTAGGGAAAGCCATGTCTGAAATCACGCAAAGCAGGTTATTGCGGTAGTTATTGAAAACAACTATTGCTGCTTCCCATGATGACACAAGCAAAATTTTAGGTCTGGCCCTGAGTTTCAAAACCTTGTAAAGCTCATCGGTGGAAACATCCTGAATGAGCTTTTTCGTCTGGTCCATCACCAGGCTGTAAAGCATGGGGAGGTAGCTCGAATAGTAGTCGGCCGAATCCTCTACAAGAAGAATAACACCCGTAAGTCCCTTTTGCGTATCGTTTTCGACATTGACCTTGTCCTCAAGCTGAGAGACCATGGCAAAGAACACTTTTGATTCGCCGGTCCACACAAAATAGTTGTCAAACGGGACCCCCTTTCCCTTCTGATTCTTTACAAAATCCATGTCGGAAGAATTGTTGAGCAGAAGATAAGTGGGCAGGTAGGGATATTTGTATTTTATTTTCCTGCACATCTCCATGGGACCCTCCTTGTCGACGCCGATCATGATTATTACAAGATCGTAATGGCGCGCCCTAAGCCTGTGGAATGCCTCCTCCTCACTCGACACGCCCGTAACTCTCGGAATGGAAGTAATACTCATCTGAAAATATTCCCCCAGGATGTGATCGGCAAACCTTCCTTCACCTTCAATGGAATAAGCATCGTAAAGGTTTGCGACGAGAAGGATTTCCTTCACCTTGAACGGCTGAAGATCGTGAAACACGTCCCTCTCGGCATTATGCCTGTCAAGGAATCTCTGAAGGAGTTTCTTGCTGGACACTGTGTGGTAATCATCTTCCTGCTTTTGGATCGATCCGGTGGTCCGTATAATGTCCCTGGCCCTGTAACTGTTTATATAACCATTGATAAGACTGGCGATGTTAATAACAAGATCTCTCTCCTCCTTGAGGAAGGGTCCTTCATATTCTTCCCTGAATTCCTTTGTATAAAAGATCTCAATTATTCCTGTCTCATCATCAATTGTGCTGAATTCCTGAGCCATTCTCCATTCCGTTTCGCGGAAATCAGGCGATTCGAACTGATTGTTCATAAAGGTTATCCTTGCAACTGTATATTCGGGATACTGCCATGCTGCAGGAAGAAGCAGAACAATGTGCTGAAGGGTTTCCTCGACCGGTTTGTTTTCCTTAAGGATATAGGTTGTCTGATTGATGCATCCGAGTTCCTTCAGTCGCTCCCTCTGTTCATGCACCAGCCGGTTGAATTCGGGTGTTAGTTGAGTATTGGCATCCATCAGACAAAAATTAAAAGGATCAGAATTTAAAATTACTAAAATTCTGCCATCCCTGTCATGAAAT
This sequence comes from uncultured Rikenellaceae bacterium, assembly GCA_964419775.1. Classification (GTDB taxonomy): domain Bacteria; phylum Bacteroidota; class Bacteroidia; order Bacteroidales; family VadinHA17; genus LD21. Next base: position 7,676 of record CAYQRF010000038.1, on the reverse strand, counting down.
GCAGGCTGCTGCTTTATTAAAAGAGAAATCCGGGATGAGGTCCCGGAGAGGGTTCATCAGGCATCCCAGACCGATCCGCTGTTGAGCAAGTCGTCCATATTTTTGATTTTGGATTTGCTTCTGACCTGTTCTATCTGGTTTTCAAGCTCTTTTTCATACGTCGCACCTGGAACTGCTCTGATCACGCCGAGTGCTACAGGATATTCAGGATATTTCATGTTTGCAAGCATATACTGAATTCCCGGATTGGGTTCGGCGGCATCGTGAATCAGAATATCCTTTTCCGTAATGCCATTCTCTCCGATTTTGACAACTTTCAGCTTCAATCCTTCCAGAATAAGACCTTTGTCGCTCTCCTTTCCGAAGATCATAGGCTGTCCATGCTTCAGTATCAGAGTGCGGTCGTCGCGTACCTCCTTTCCTGTCACCTTTTCATGAATTCCGTCGTTGAATATCACGCAGTTCTGGAGCACCTCGATGACTGAAGTTCCCTGGTGCCGTGCAGCTTCAGTATAAATCTGGGTAGAAAGGGTAACGTTGGCATCCACAGTACGGGCAAAGAATTTTCCTTTTGCCCCGATTACCAGTTCTCCGACTGAAAATGGCTCTTCGATGGTTCCGAATGGTGATGTCTTAGTTACAAGTCCCTTCTCGGACGTCGGGGAGTACTGGCCCTTGGTCAGGCCGTATATTTCGTTGTTAAACAGTATAATATTGATATCGATATTTCGCCTGACGACATGGATGAAATGATTCCCTCCTATTGCCAGTGCATCGCCGTCGCCCGTTATCTGCCAAACCGAAAGCCCTGGATTTGCAATTTTAACCCCGGTTGCTATTGCAGAAGCGCGTCCATGGATTCCGTGGAAACCATAGGTATTCATATAATAGGGGAATCTTGATGAGCAGCCTATTCCTGATATGAAGGCGAAATTTTCCCTTGGAATTCCCAGCTCTGAGAGGGCTTTCTGCACCGCATTGAGGACAGCATGGTCACCGCAGCCGGGGCACCAGCGCACCTCCTGATCGCTCTTGAAATCCTTCGGAGTTAATTTGTTTGTGATTGTTTCGTTCATAGCTCTGCTTTACAAAAGTTTTAAGCACTTTTCCTTGATCTCATTAATTGTAAAAGGATGTCCCTGCACCTTATTTATCTGTTCATAATGGAACTCGGGGTATTTCATCCTGAGATAATTGGCAAACTGGCCAAGGTTAAGCTCGCACACTACAATTTTTTTGAATTTGCTGAAAATATCCCTCACATTACCGGGAAGCGGATTGATATAGTTGAAAGTCACGTTGCTGATTTTGTATCCCTCGGCCTGAAGCTCATTTACTGCCATGACCCGGTAACCGTACGAACCTCCCCATCCCACAACCAGGAGATCGCCCGATTCCTCACCGATTACTTTCAGATCGGGCACCTTGGCTGCAACACGCGCCACCTTCTGCTCTCTGAGGCCAACCATTAGTTCATGGTTCTCCGGCACGTAAGACACTGTTCCTTTTACTGTTTTCTCAAGCCCTCCGATTCTGTGCTCCATGCCCGGAGTACCGGGAACAGCCCAGAATCTTGACAGTTTTTCAGGATCTCTTTTATAAGGAATAAACGGGAGTTCCTGGTCTGAGGCATAAGGAGGATGTATATCGGGAAGGTCTTTCATTGAAGGTATTTTCCACGGTTCGGTTCCGTTTGCAAGATATCCGTCAGTAAGCAGGATTACCGGAGTCATATGCTCCACGGCAATACGGGCTGCCTCGAAAGCGTACCGGAAGCAGTCGGTGGGGGTGCTTGCTGCAAGGACGACAACCGGGCTTTCTCCGTTTCTGCCGAACAGCGCCTGCAGAAGATCAGACTGTTCGGTTTTTGTTGGAAGTCCTGTTGATGGCCCGCCGCGCTGGACATCTATAATCACGATTGGAAGTTCGGACATTACTGCAAGGCCGATTGCCTCAGACTTAAGTGCAAGGCCGGGACCTGAAGTGGAAGTTACGGCAAGCATACCGGCAAAACTGGCACCGAGTGCGGCGCAGATTCCGGCTATTTCGTCTTCAGCCTGAAAACTTTTTACTCCCAGGTCTTTCCGTGCAGCAAGCTCTTCAAGAATTCCGGTAGCAGGGGTGATGGGATATGAACCGATACACAGCTGAAGGCTGGCCTTTTCCGCAGCAGCCAGCAAGCCCCAGGCAGTGGCAGTATTCCCCGATATGCTGCGGTATCTTCCTTTGGCTATGGGTGCGGGATTAATCCTAATAGGGGCCAGGGCTTCGATCGTCTCGGCATAATAATAGCCGGCGCGAAGGGCAATCTTGTTAGCCTCAATTAATTCGGGCTTCTTGCTGAACTTCTTTTCAAAAAACTGTTCGGTGTACTTAAGCTTACGGTCAAAAAGCCAGTAAACCATTCCGAGGGCAAACATGTTTTTAGTCCGGAGAATGGTTTTCGGATCGAGGTTCAGTTTCCTGAGGGCCTCTTTAACCATCGAGGAAATCGGGGCTGCGATCAGATTGTACTGATCAAGGTTATCCTCGACAACCGGATCACTTTTGTAGCCGGCCTTTTCTATATTTTTCTCTGTGAAATTGTCCTTATCATATATTATGGTTCCTCCGAATTTTGTCCACTTGATGTTGGCCCGGACAGCTGCCGGATTCATTGCCACAAGAACGTCGGCATAATCGCCCGGGGTATAAATCTCAGAATGGCCAAGATGAACCTGATATCCCGAGACACCTCCCACAGTTCCCTGGGGTGCCCTGATCTCGGCCGGATAATCGGGGAAAGTAGTCAGGTCATTTCCATAGATGGCGGCAGTATCTGAAAACAAGGTACCTGTCAGCTGCATCCCATCGCCGGAATCCCCCGAAAACCTGATGACCACATCTTCTTTTTCAATAACCGTGCATTTTTTTCGCATGATGTCGTGCAAATTACTAAAAGTGATTATTTTCTTTTGAGTTTTTAACCGTCGGGACCGGACAAATGTAACTAATTAAAGAACGAAAAATCAGCTAAATATTGCTATTATAGTATGATTTTGATCATGTTGGCCCAAGTATCCACTCAATGAACCGAAGGCACCCGACTTAATTCCAAGGTCTTATTACGAACACCTGATTTTCGATAAACAGGTCAGCTCCAGATGTCGGCCTTCCTCAGGTTTAAGTCCCCCTCGAAGAACATCCGGGCTATTTTCTCAAAATATGGAGTATAATCCGAAATGAAGAACTGGTCGCTGACGTGTCCGGAATCATTCAGCAGATTGTTCTTTTCCAGGGTATCTCTCAGGACCATTGAGACTATCCTTGCCGAATCCACAACCTCAATATTGAAATTGAAGAATTTGCTTATCTGGTTCCTTATTATGGGATAATGGGTGCAGCCAAGCACAAGTGCCTCTATGCCTTTCAGTGCATCGCTCGAAAGGTATGTTCTGATAATGGCATTGCTGATATCATCGAAAATGAAACCTTCCTCGATCATTGGAACCAGCAGGGGGGTAGCCATCGACACCAGCTGAGTCCCCGGAATTCTTTCCCTGATCTTCGCATCGTAGGTACCGGAGCTGATCGTCCTTTTTGTCCCTATCACACCGACCTTCCTGAAACTCCTGGTGGCAAGGTAATCCACCACAGGATCTATGACGTCGATAACCGGAGCCCTGTCCTGGAATTCCATTTGTAATGTATCGAATGCCGAAGCAGAGGCGGAATTGCAGGCAACCAGAATCACCTTTGCGTTGTGATCGAGAAGGAATTCAGTGATCTTTCCCGAGTAGTACCTGATGGCCTCAGCTGATTTGTCTCCATAGGGCAGGTGAGCGGTGTCGCCAAAGTAAACCAGGCTTTCACCCGGGAGAATTTGCTTTATGGCATTCGCAACGGTGAGTCCTCCGACTCCCGAATCAAAAATTCCGATAGGTTGTTCCTTCAAGGGGCAAAGTATTAAAAAAATGACCACCTGCCGGTCCGCAGATGGTCACTGATATTTCATGCTTAAGCTATTTAATCCCAAGTTTGGTTTTTGCCAGTGGCAGAACGTTGGTGCTTTTTGCCTCGTCAAAGTAAGTGATTGCACCAATGGAGGTGTCAAAGATATAAACGAAACCGTTTTCCTTTCCAACATCCTTGATTGCCTTATCGGCTTTCTGGGTTATCGGAGTGAAGAGCTCAACCTGCTTTTCCTGCATGGTGGTCTGTGCATTTGTCTGAAATTCGGTAAGTCTCCTCTGTGAATCATTGAGCTCCTGTTCCTTGGTCTGACGCACCAGATCGGTCAGATTCTTGCTTTCCTTCAGATAGGTCTCATACTTGTTGTTAAGTTCAACCTGAAGCAATTCAGCCGTATTCGTCAAATCGGTATTCAACTTTTCAAGTGTCACAAGGGCAGAATCGTATTCAGGCATGGCCTGAATCAGTTCGGTTCGATTAATATGCCCAAATTTCAAATTCTGTGAGAAAGCGCTCTGTCCAAAAAAAGCTGCAATAAATATAACTGCAAGGATTCCTATAATTCTTTTCATTCTGATTTGTTTTTTTAAATAATGATGCAAAAATAACTAATTAATTCTTATAACCTAATTTCTCAAGTACCTGATCGCTAATGTCAAATTTAGGATTGGCGAAGAGAATATTGCCTCCGGCAGCCGTGTCAAAAACAGCAGCATAGCTTCCTTCGGCTGCTATTGTTTTTATTGCCTTCAGAATTTCATCCTGGATCGGTTTTACCAGTTCCTCACGCTTCTTGAAAAGCTCTCCCTCAACACCGAAATACTTGTTCTGCAAGTCCTTCACTTCCCTTTCCTTGTTTACAATCGCCTCTTCCCTCTTGGCCTTCATATCCTGAGAAAGAAGCACCACATCGTTCTGATAAGATTTGTACATCTGATCAACAACCGCATACCCGTCGGAAATCTCTTTCTCCCATTGCTTTGAGAGATTGTCAAGTTGTTCCTGGGCCTGATTAAAAGAAGGAATATTCTTCCTTATATAATCTGAATCGACAAATCCATACTTCTGAGCTGAGGCAAAAGCCGCAGTCAGGAATGCAAGGATCATGACTAAACCTATTCTTTTCATAACTGATAAAATTAATGATTAAAACTGCTGACCTATTGTGAAACTAAATTGTCCCTTGTTGGCGTCAGGGAACTTTATGGGATCGTCAACGGGATCGAATCCATAACCCCAGTCAACACCCAGAAGTCCGAACATAGGCAGGTTAGCCCTGACACCTATACCTGCAGCCCTGTTCATCCTTAATGGATTATACTGCCTGATTTCAGTCCAGGCTCTTCCTGCTTCAAGAAAGGCCAGACCATAGATTGTAGCCTGCTGGTTCAGTGAAACAGGGTATCTGAGTTCAAGCGTGAATTTCGAATAAACGTTCCCGGTGGGAGATCCTGACCTTGGATCTGTCGGGGTCACCGAACCGTCGGTATAACCTCGGAGGGCGATTATCTCGCGTCCGTAAAGACTGTAACCCGTCATGCCGCTTCCGCCCAGATAGAAGTTTTCAAATGGTGAAGGACCGATATCCTTGTTGTAATGTCCGAGATAACCGAATGAAAATCTTGTATTAAGGACCAGTTTGTCATCCGTTGTGATTGGATGGAAATAATCGGCCTTGAACACCCATTTGTGAAATTCTATCCATTTGTATTTTTCCCTGTCCTCAAGTCCGACCATGTTCCTGCCGCTGATAAGTGAAAAAGGCGGGGTTGCCTGCAGTGAAAGAGTAAAAGTGGATCCGTTGGTCGGATAGATTAGGTTCGGACCGGTTGAATATCTGGTAAGCTTTGTAGATAAGGTAAGCATATTCGACACTCCGTCGGAAAACAGGAAGTTATAATATGTGAAATCGTTGAGCCTGTACCTCTGGTAGTTTATTTCTCCTGAAAGCGAGAAGAAATCATCAGGCCATTCGAGTCTTTTTCCAAGGCCGATTGATGCTCCGTTTGTAAGCATCGACTGGAAATTGTTGTCGCTTTTCTTCCTCCCGTTTGTCATTAGAGACCGGTATACTGAAACCGAAAAGGAATTTGGCTTGTTTCCGCCCAGCCATGGCTCCATGAACGATAGGTTGTAGGACTGATAAAGTCGTCCGTTCGACTGGGCCCTGATGCTGAAAGACTGGCCATCGCCCGAAGGATAAGGCTTCCACTCCTTGAGATTTAAGAAATTCCTCATGGAGAAATTGTTGAAATGCACTCCGACTGATCCTACAAGCATGCCCGCTCCCCAGCCGCCGGATATTTCAAACTGATCATTCGCTCTCTCCTCAAGCTTGTAATGAAGGTCGACAGTTCCGTTTGCCGGGTCAGGTACCACATTAGGGCTTATCTTTTCAGGATCAAAATGACCTATCACACCCAGCTGTCTCATCGACCTCAGGATGGCGCTCTTGCTGAAAAGTTCACCTGGCAGCGTATAGAGTTCCCGTCTGGCAATATGCTCGTTGGTTCTTGTATTGCCGGTTATTATGATATTGTTGAGATAGGCCTGATCACCTTCATATATCCTTACCTCCAGATCGACTGAATCATCTTCGACATTTGCTTCGACAGGAACGAGCCTCGAGAAAAGGTAACCCTGATCCTGATACAAAGCACTCACGGCATCCTGAGCTCCTGATGCTCCGTTAAGCCTGTCATCGAGATGTGACATGTTATAGACGGATCCTTTCTCGATATTCAATATTCTTTCAAGGTCTTCCGCCTTGTAAACACTGTTTCCCACCCATTTGATATCCCTGAGGAAGTATTGTTTCCCTTCATCAATCATTATTGCCAGACCGACACGGTTTTCGGTGAGGGGATATAGTGAATCGCCAAGAATCTTGAAATCCTTGTAGCCGTTATCATTATAAAAGATGTACAGATTGTCCTTATCCTCATCATACTTGTCGGAAATGAATTTTGAAGCCTTCAGAAAATTCATTTTTTTCATTTTCGTATTCTTCATCTTCCGGCGCAGTTGCCGGGATGTGAAATTATCATTTCCTACAAAGGTGATTTCTTCAATCTTCACCTTTTCCTTCTTGTCGACATCGACAGTAAGGACTACGTTATTGGGCTGGTCGGGATCGTCTTTCTGAATAAATTCCACCGTTGTGTTCAGAAATCCCTTTTCCACAAAGAAATCGGTTATAATCTTGCGGGTTTTCTCGAGCTGGTGAGTTGTAAGCTGGGAACCAACCGGCATGTTTATCTTTTCGCTCAGGTCGGTTGTTTCCGAAGTTTTGAGTCCGTTATACCTTATTGACGAAATCCTGGGTCTTTCCTGAAGGGCGATATCCAGATAAATTGTATCTGCCTGCCTCCTGACAATGGTTATTCTTACATCCGAGAAAAGTCCCTGCTGCCACAGTTTCCTTACGGCATTTGTTATTGCCTCACCGGGCACAGACACTTCCTGATTAATCCTCAGGCCTGAAATTCCGATCAGTGCATTGGTATCGAGGAATCTGACTCCCGAAACGGAAACCCCGCCGATAATGTAATCATCGGGTGCGGAATAATCAATTACACCGGCTTGTTCCTGTGAGCTTGCAGCCGAACTCCACAGGATTAAAATTACTGTCAGCAAAATCCCCTTTAGTCTGTCAATCACCTTCATATTATCATTTGTCCAAAAGTTGTTCACTAGTCTTCCCAAACCTTCTCTCTCTCTTCTGG
>CAYQRF010000037.1:0-16220 GCA_964419775.1 uncultured Rikenellaceae bacterium | reverse complement strand
AGGTGCTTGTCGGGATCGGTGACCCTGTCGAAAAAATTCAGCTGGTAAAAGGGAAGGCCATAACTCCCGGGGTATGCATTGAGCGGAGAATATTTATCGGCCAGACGGTAATGGTTAAACAGGGAGAAAGTTGTGTCGAAGGGAACCTTTACCTCTTCCGTCAGGTCAGGGGAGAGTCTCCACATTTCTATTGTCCTGTGCCTGATAGTATCCTGTGCACCGGCATAAAATACAGGTGACAGACAGGTTAAAAGTAATATCGCCAGGATTCGCCTCATCAGCCGCAAATATATGAAAAAGCAAGGGGCGCTGCAAGCAACACCCCAGGCTATCCATAAATCAGACTTCAGATATCAGTCAACATTATCGTTGAGATATGCATTGTTATCTCTCAGAACCGGTCCCTGACCGTCGGCGAGCTCCTCGAGGGTGAACTTTGAAACCTTGATTTCCGCTTCCTTATCCTTGGGTGAAAGCACCATATTACGCCTTACGTAAGCAGGGACATCCTCAAATGCCTCGATGTTGTCCTTTATTATCTTATTGGAGAGTCCCTCCTTTTTGAAGAAGTTCTGCATATGCTTTACCTTCTGAAGGGTCGACTTCTGGTTTTCCCTCTCTTCAATAAGCTCCGATTCCCTTTTGCTGCGTACCGGGGTTATTTCTTCCATCGTCTCATGATCGAAATGGAGTCTCCCCTGTTTCTCTTCTTCAAAATCGGACGATTCCTGTTGCGGAGATTTCTGAACAACAGCAAAAGTGTTTTCCCCCCTGTCGGGAATTATGTGCGGAGGAACCGGATGCAGTTCTGCAAGAAGTTCAACCTTTTTCGGCTTCGGCCTTTTGTACGGTGTAAGAATGCTGTTCGACGGGAATCCCGTTGCAATTACGGTCACGCTGATCTCCTTGCCAAGGCTCTCATCCTGCGACAGTCCCCTTATGATAAGTGCATCCTCCGAAGAAGCTTCATACATGTAGTCGGTGATCTGGCCGAGTTCATCCATGGTAAGCTCGTTCTCACCCTTGCCTGATGCGATGTTAACCAGGATACTCCTGGCGCCTGTGATGTCATTTGAATTCAGAAGTGGCGATGAGAGTGCATTTTCTATCGCCGTGCGGGCCCTGTCTTCGCCTGAAGCAAGTCCCATTCCCATTATTGAGACACCCGAATCCTTCATGACTGTTTCAACATCTGCAAAATCAACGTTGATATAGCCGGCAACCGTGATGATCTCAGCGATCCCCTTGACGGCAGTAGCCAGGATATCGTCAGCTTTGGCGAATGCGGCCGATACTCCGAGATCGCCATAAATCTCACGGAGCTTTTCGTTGTTTATCACGAGAAGCGAATCGACATGTTCTCCGAGGTGACTGATCCCTTCGATGGCATAGTTGATCCTCACCTTTCCTTCCGACTTGAAAGGGATTGTTACCACCGCAACTGTCAGATATCCTGCATCCCTGCACGCCTTGGCGATTACCGGGATGGCTCCGGTGCCGGTGCCTCCTCCCATTCCGGTGGTCAGGAACACCATTTTTGTATTGCCTCCTATGGCATCCATCACCTCGCCGATGTTCTCCATGGCAGCCTGGCGTCCAACCTCAGGTTTGCTTCCTGCACCCCGGCCTTCCGTAATAGATGCGCCAAGCTGCACCTTTACAGGCACCTGACTTCTTGCCAGAGCCTGATGGTCGGTGTTGCAAACCACAAAATTGACATCCTTGATGCCTTTATCGAACATGTGGTTAACTGCATTGTTGCCGCCGCCGCCTATTCCGACAACCTTTATTATGGATGACCTCTCAACCGGAAGGTCAAAACTAATCAAATCATCTTCCATGGTTTCTCTTTTAATTTGTTAATGAACAGCATCTTCCATTCGGTCAAACCATAAGTCAGTTTATCGTCTGATCTTCCACTTCAAACATACTGGCTATCATCTGCTTTATCCTTTCAGTTATCGGAACCCTGTCGTGTGTTCCAGGTTCAGGTACCTCTGCCTCCTCCGGTTCCTCAACCTGTTTGCTTTCAACCTTATCAGTGACAGGCTTTTTGGTTTTTACAAAATCTTCCTTGCTGCCGGCTTCAAACGACTTCTTGTATGTTTCGAGATGTTCGATGCCCCTGAGGATAAGTCCGACGGCTGTTGCATACATCGGCTGGTTAAGCTCATCCTTCCCCTTGCCTGTAAGGTGCTCATTGGGATAGCCTATCCTTACATCCATGGCGGTGCGGAAATTCATAAGCTGGGAAAGGTGCTTCAGCATTGCTCCTCCTCCTGTTATTACGATTCCTGCTGCCAGCTTGTCGGCATAACCTGAATTCTGTATCTCGAAATTCACTATTTCAATTATCTCTTCCATCCTCGACTGAATGATACCGGCGAGGCTTCTGAAGGATATCTCCTTCGGGTTCCGGCCGCTTATGCCAGGGATGGCCACAACCTTGTCTTCGGGTGCGATATCCCTCAGGGCAGAACCATACTGAATCTTAAGCTGCTCGGCATGCCTTTCGAGTATCGCACAACCTTCCTTTATATCCTTTGTTATCACATTGCCGCCGAAGGGTATTACTGCGGTATGTCTTATTATGTTGTCGTAGTAAACTGCCAGGTCGGTTGTACCGCCGCCGATATCGACCAGGACAACACCGGCTTCCTTCTCATCTTCGGTCAGCACAGCATCGGCTGATGCCAGCGGTTCAAGGATGAGATCCTTGAGCTTCAGGTCGGCCCTCTGAACACATCTCTCTATATTCTTGGCAGCGGCTACACGGCCAATGACGATATGGAAGTTGGCCTCGAGCTGATGACCGCAGATACCTATGGGATTCTTGATTCCCGGTTCATTGTCGATAATGAAAACCTGCGGAATCACATGAATGATCTCCTCCCCCATCTCTACATGTATCTTGTACATGTCTTCGATAAGCTTGAAAACTTCCTCCTTCTTGATTTCGTCATCGAAGTCGTCACGCATCCTGGAGCCGCGGGTCTTGATGCTTCTTATGTGCTGACCCGCAATGCCAACAAAGACTTCATGAAAAACAACTCCCGTCGTTTTCTGAACATCGTCAACAGTTGCCTGTATGGCATTGACAGTCTCTTCAATGTTCTGGACAACCCCTCTCCTGACGCCTGTCGAAGGAGCCTTGCTGATACCGAGAACTTCAATTTTGCCGTTCTCGTTTTTCTTACCGACAATGGCCACAATCTTTGTTGTTCCAATGTCGATTGCTGCTACGTACTGTTCCTTTTTACTCATAGTCTGATATATGGATTATTCTTTATCTCCTTCTGCATACTATCTGATCCTTGTAGGCAAGGCTGATAGACTTGTACCTGTCCCAGCCGACCTCGGGCAGGACTTTGTCGTAAAACACCTTAAGGTGCCTGAGCTTCGTCTCAAATTCACCCGGGCTGCCAAGATGGATCACATGATTGCCGACTCTCGGTATCAGGTCTATCTCGTCATGCCTGTCAACAAAAACCTGATCGATCTGAGCTGACCAGAAATCATCCCTGTTTATATAATCAACCAGATAAAACACATCCTTCAGTATCGAATTCTTTATACTTGTATCCAGGACGCTGATTCCGTCAAGCATAGCCTGGCTGATATTCACATTCCCTCCCACGATATGGAGCCTTGGGGTGTACAGGTTCCTTCTTCTTATCACCACACCTTCGTCATCGATATAATAATCACCCCCGTTCGAGGCCATCACCCTCATAATCGGGGTGCGCTGGTCACCTACAATATGGAGTACCCCGTCAATGGAAAGGAAGACCTCGGCAGTTTTTAACTCCCTGTACCCGCTCATGGTCTTCTCAATCTCCTCAATATTGATCTCCTTCACCGTCTTTCCCACCGGATTCCCGTTCCTGTTCAGGATGGTGTTCCGGATATCCCTTTCGGTGACGAAATGATAGTCGGCCGAATCAACTATTGTCACTTCTATCTTACTGCAAAGCTTTGTATTATGCCAGTGAGAATACCAGACCGGCGCTATAACCAGGTAAAGCGACGGAATAAGCAGCAATATCCTCAGTGCCTTTTTCATTTATTTCTGCTGTTCAGAAGTTTCTCCTCTATCGGCGCAACCAGTTTATCTATATCTCCGGCGCCTATCGTAACCAGGACATCAATAAGATCCGGATCAAGGATGCCGGGTATATCTCCGGGCATAATCATCTTCCTGCCTGGCGACTTCATTCTTGAAAAGATCATCTCCGAATCAACTCCCGCGATCGGTTTCTCCCTTGCTGGATAAACAGGAAGAAGGATCGCCTCGTCCAGTTCATCGAGGATCCGTGCAAAACCGTCGGCGTGATCGCGGGTGCGCGAAAAAAGATGAGGCTGGAATATGCCCGTGACTTTCCTTCCCGCAAAGTACTCCCTTACATTGGTGATACATGCCCTTATCTCCTCAGGATGATGGGCATAATCATCGATGTATGCCAGACCGGGAAGATTAACCCTGATGTCGAATCTTCTCCTTACTCCCATGAACCCGGTAACTGCCTGCCTGATCTCATCCGCTGTTACCCCGCAATTCAGAGCCAGGGCAACAGCTGCCGTAAGATTCTCAATGTTTACAATGCCGGGGAATTGGAACTCAAGATCGTCGAGAACACCTCCGGGGGTTTGAATATTAAAGATATAGCTGCCTCCCGACCGTCTTATGCCGTAATACCTGTAATCGGCTTCCGGTTCCGGGCCGTAGGTGTACCCGCTCACCCCTTCCGGAATTTGAATCCTGTCCCTTATCCTGTGGCTTACAAAAAGCAAACCCTGCTTTCTGATCTTCGAGCAGAACTCGTTATAGGCATTTATCATCGACTGATGGTCGCCGTAAATGTCGAGGTGATCTGCATCGACCGAGGTAACAACAGCCATCAGGGGGTTGAGCCTGTGAAACGACCTGTCAAACTCATCGGCTTCCATCACTATATACCTGCCTCCGCCGGTAAGCAGGTTGGACCCGTAGTTCTTTGAGATGCCTCCAAGAAAGGCAGTGCAGTCAACATGCGACTGTTTGAGAAGATGCGCTGCCATGGTCGAAACCGTTGTCTTGCCATGAGTGCCTGCAATTGCAACGGTATCGCCCGATGAAGATATCTCTCCGAGTAACTCGGATCGCTTGTAAATCCTGTAACGGTTCTTGCGGAAAAACGAAATTATATGATTCTCGGGAGGAATGGCAGGAGTATAAACCACAATCACCCTGTCCCTGAAGCGGACTTCGCTGAAAAGGGGCGGAACCTCGCTCAGGGAATCCTTATATGTGATGAAGCATCCCTTTCCCGCAAGCTCCCGGGTGATGGCCGATTCGGACCTGTCGTAACCGCCGGTCAGAAAGCCCTCCTGCTCATAATATAGTGCAAGAGCGCTCATGCCGATTCCTCCGATACCGACAAAATAGATCCCTTCTATGGTTCTCAGGTCGATCATCCTTCAATGAGTTTGATTACTTCCCGGGCTATGCGGGTATCTGCATCACGTTCGGCCATCTTTATAATATTCCCTGATAAAGTAATTCTCCTCCCTTCATCAGTTACAAGCTTCAGCGCCTCAGATACAAGTCGTTCAGCTGCTTCGGAATCAGGAACAACAATCGCCGCATCCTTTGCCGCCAGGGCCATAGCGTTTTTTGTCTGATGATCCTCAGCCACATTGGGAGAAGGAACCAGGATAACCGGTTTCCCTACCAGGCATAATTCCGAAATGGTGCCCGCTCCTGCCCTTGAAATGATCACAGAAGCAGCCGCGAATGCAAGATCCATCCTGTCGATGAAGGAATGGACCGATATCCTGCCTCCCTGTTCCGGAACCAGTTTACTGACATCATCGTAGTAGTACCTGCCTGTCTGCCACAGCCACTGGCATTCTGAGCTCCTCATTACCTCCAGGTTTTCAGAAAGGCACCGGTTGATCGTTCCTGCCCCGAGCGAACCGCCAAGTACAAGGATAACCGGCAGATCTGCGCTTAAACTGAAGAATTTCAAAGCTTCTTCCTTCTTTAAATGCAGACCATCAAAATTCTGCCGTACAGGATTCCCCGTAAGAATTATCTTTTCTGCCGGAAAGTATTTTTCCATGCCCTCGTATGCCACGCAAATAACAGAAGCTTTCCTGGCCAGAAGCCGGTTTGTCACACCGGCATAGCTGTTCTGTTCCTGGATCAGGAAGGGGATATTCATTCTGCCTGCCTGCCTGAGAACGGGTCCGCTTGCATAGCCGCCGACCCCCACTGCCGCATGAGGCCTGAATTCCTTCAGCGTCCTGCGCGCTATCCTGAGGCTTGCAATCAGCCTGAAAATTACCTGTATATTTTTGAAGATGTTTTTACGGTTTATCCCGGCAACCGGCAGTCCGACTATTCTGAAACCGGCAGCCGGTACTTTTTCCATCTCCAGCTTTCCTTCGGCTCCTACAAAAAGCAGCTCAATATCACTTTCAATCCGGCGCAGGGCATTGGCAATGGATATAGCCGGGAACACATGTCCCCCCGTACCTCCACCGCTGATTATCACCCTTTTATGCTCCGGCTGGTTCATATATTCTTTCTCCTTCGTCAGTTTTTTCTTCCTCAGGCAATTCTTCCTTGCGGATCCTTGCATTCACCACCCTGCTGACACTTAAGATGGCTCCGATCGAGAAGCTCATCACAAGGGCCGAGGTCCTTCCCCAGCTTACCATCGGCAGAGTCTGGCCTGTCACAGGGAACAGACCTACTGCAACCATCATGTTAATCATTGCCTGGACGGTTATCATTACCACCAGGCCGATCACCAGATAGGCAGGAAAAGCGGCATCGCATTTCCTGACAATGGTTATCCCCCGGAACAGCAGGACCATATAGGCCAGTATCAGGGGCAATGCTCCGAAAAGCAGACCATATTCCTCAATTATTATTGCGAAAATAAAGTCGGAGTTCGACTGTGGCAGCATGTTGCGCTGGGTGCTTCCTCCGGGAGCCTTGCCGAATAATCCGCCTGTCGATATTGCAATCTTCGCCTGGTTCGACTGATAGTTTGCATCGTCATCCACCTTGCTCGAGAAATGCGATTGAATCCTTCTCTCCCATGTCTTCACCCTGTTATCATCCGATACAAGCATGAGAACCCCTGCCATAATCGCTATACCAACTATTGCCATTCCGACGTAAGCCAGCAGAAACCTGATCGGAACGCGTCCTATGAACATGATTATCATACTGATTCCGAACACCATGACTGCAGTGGAAAGGTTCTCGGGCATGATGAGGCCGCAGACAACTGCAACCGGGATCATCATGTACCTGGTAACGAGCATGAAATCGGTCAGCTTGTCCTTAAACTGCCCCAGTACCCTTGCCAGGTATATCACCAGGGCCAGCTTGGCTATATCGGACGATTGTATCCTTCCGACACCGGGAATGTTGATAGCCCTGACGGCATCATTGATCCGGTCGCCGATAACAAAAGTGAGCGCCAGCAAGCCAATTGAAAAAAGCAGCAGCAATCCCGAAAGCCTGTAGTATATTCTGTAAGGGAGATAGTGAACGATCAATATTATGCCGAGGCTCAGTGCCAGAATGATAAACTGGCTTCTCAGGAAGTAGGTTGTATTTCCACCGTGCCGCAGATAGGCTACACTCACAGATGAGCTGTAGACGGCCAGCAGTGAGTAGATCATGAAGACCACCACCAGCGCCCAGATCACCCTGTCGCCCTTGAATGTTTTTGTGAGCCAGCCTTGCTGCATTATCATCAGGTTATTTAAAGATTCCTTACTGCCTGCTTGAACTGCCGGCCCCTGTCCTCATAATTATTGAAAAGGTCGAAGCTTGCACACGCCGGCGAAAGCAAAACAGTCTGACCCTTACGAGCCAGGTAGTACGACGACCTGACGGCCTCAACCATTGAGGATGTCTCGACAATCGTAGGCACAATGTCCTTGAACGACTCCAGTATCTTCCTGTTGTCCTTGCCCAGGCAGACAATCGCCCTCACCTTCTGCTTCACCACCGGGAAAAGCTCGGAATAATCATTCCCCTTGTCGATACCTCCTGCAATCCATACCACATCGGTTTCCATGCATTCGAGGGCGTACCATGTCGAATTGACATTGGTGCCCTTTGAATCATTTATAAAGTTGATCCCGCAGACGGTGATCACCGGTTCGAGCCGGTGTTCCACGCCCTGAAAATCAGAAAGGCTTTCCCGGATAGTCTCTTTCCTGATAGTCAGAACTTTGCCTGCAATAGCCGCTGCCATTGAGTTGAACAGGTTGTGGCGGCCCTTCAGTGCCAGATCGTGAATGGTCATAAGGTTGGTTTTAGTATGGTAATCAATAATCAGTTCGTCGTTCTCGATCCAGGCTGCCATGTTCTCCCTTGAATCAGCTGAAAAAGGCAGGCGGGTCATTCCGTACTCTTTTGCAGCCAGCTCTTTTCTGATAATGGGATCATCGGCCCAGTAAATGAAGAAATCGGATTTCCCCTGGTTCCTTGTTATCCTGAATTTGGAATCTATGTAATTCTGCAGGTTATGATCGTACCTGTCGAGGTGATCAGGCGTGATGTTCATCAGGATAGCGATATCAGCCCTGAAGTCATACATCCCGTCAAGCTGGAAACTGCTCAGTTCGATAACATAATAGTCATAGCCTCCCTCAGCCACTGCCATGGCAAAACTGTTGCCCACATTGCCTGTCATGGCAGCATTCCTGCCTTCTTTTTTAAGGATATGATAAATCAGGTTGGTAACAGTGGTCTTACCGTTACTGCCCGTCACACAGATCTTTATACCTTCAGCATACCTGCCTGCAAATTCAATTTCCGAAATCACCGGGATACCCTTTTCACGAAGCTTGAGAATGAGCGGTGCATCCTCACGGATCCCGGGGCTTTTGATAACCTCATCGGCAGAAAGGATCTCACTCTCCGTGTGTTTGCCTTCCTCCCACCTGATCTGGTTCTTCTCAAGCAGTTCCCTGTACTTTTCCTTCACCTCTCCCATGTCGGATACAAAAACTCCGAAGCCCTTCTTCTTCGCCAGAATTGCAGAGCCTGTTCCGCTCTCCCCCGCACCGAGTATCACAATCTTCTTCATTCCCTTTATCTGATCTTAAGAGTCACAATGCTTATCACAGCAAGAATTATCGCAACAATCCAGAACCTTGTTACAATCTTTGGCTCAGGATATCCTTTCTTCTGATAATGATGATGGAGAGGAGCCATGAGAAATATCCGGCGTCCAGTTCCGTATTTCTTCCTTGTCCGCCTGAAATATGATACCTGAATTACAACAGACAGATTTTCAACAAGAAATATCCCGCACAGTATCGGAATCAACAGCTCTTTTCTTATCACAATTGCAAAAACCGCAATTATGCCGCCGAGGGCAAGACTTCCGGTATCTCCCATGAAAACCTGGGCAGGATAAGAATTATACCAGAGAAAGCCGATGGTGGCCCCGATAAATGCGGCGGCGTAGATCACAAGCTCCGCACTGCCGGGTATATACATTATATTCAGATAGTTGGCATAGATGGTATTACTCGAGACATAGGCTAGAATCCCCAGTGCTGTCCCTACTATGGCCGAAGTGCCCGTTGCCAGTCCGTCAAGTCCGTCGGTGAGGTTTGCGCCGTTGGAGACGGCTGTTACTATAAAGATTACAATAAGCACATAAACAAGCCAGGTTGCAGGCTTTCTTATACTTTCGGGAATGAATGCCACCAGCCATGCATAATTGAACTCATTCTTCTTCACGAAGGGGATGGTGGTTTTGGTCGATTTATGTTCCATTAATACCTGGCCGTCGCCATAAAAAGGCCGGTCCTGGTCAAGCATTTCTATCCTTTCCCTCGGAGTGAGTTCCGAAACAGGTACTCTCTCCATGATTATTACATCCTTGCTGAAATAAAAAGTGACACCAATAATAATTCCCAGCACTATCTGCCCGAGAAGCTTTGAGCGTGCTGCAAGCCCCTCCTTATTCTTTTTGAACACCTTTATATAATCGTCGACAAAGCCTATGAAACCAAGCCAGACAGTTGTGAGGATCATCAGAAGGATATAAATATTGTCGAGGCGCGCGAAGAGCAGGACCGGTATCAGTATGCTAGACAGAATTATGATGCCTCCCATCGACGGGGTTCCCTTCTTCTGGTACTGACCTTCGAGTCCGAGGTCCCTTACAACCTCCCCAACCTGCTTAACCTGGAGCCAGGTGATTATTTTCTTTCCTATCAGCATCGAGATGAAAAGGGATGTGATTACCGCCAGGGCCGACCTGAATGATATGTAATTGAACATCCCGGCTCCGGGCACATCAAGCTGATCGAGATATCTGAAAAGATAATAAAGCATACCTTACTTATTGTGTTTCAGCAGCAGGGCTGATTTAAGCTCCTCCCTGTCGTCGAAATGATGTTTCACTCCGTTTATTTCCTGGTAATTCTCATGCCCCTTTCCTGCCACCAGTACCACATCGCCAGGAGCGGCAAGCATCACGGCTGTTTTAACAGCCTCCCTCCGGTTGGTGATCCTCAGAACTTTCCGCCTTACATCAGGTGTGATTCCGGCTTCCATGTCATCGAGTATCCTGTCCGGATCTTCCGTCCGGGGATTGTCGGATGTAAGAATGACTGTAGTACTTCCTTCTGCAGTGATTGCCGCCATAAGAGGACGCTTGGTCCGGTCCCTGTCGCCTCCGGCGCCAACCACGGTAATCAGCTGCCTGTCTCCGGGCCTGATCCTGTTGATTGTTGTTATTACATTCTTCAGGGCATCGGGTGTGTGGGCATAATCGACAAGGCAGCTTATTCCTCCGGGGCCTTCGACAACTTCGAGTCGTCCCGGGACCGACTTCATTTCGCTCAGTATCCTGAGCACTTCCTCCTTTTCTGCACCGAGAATAATTGAAGCCGAATAGACTGCAAGAAGATTTGAAGCATTGTAGTCGCCGACAAAACGGGTCCACACATCCTCTCCCTGTATCCTGAGTGCCATACCCGAAAAATCCTGTTCAAGGACTGTACACCGGAAGTCGGAAATTCCCCTCGTCGAAAACGTATATCCGGAGGCCCTGCAATTCTGAATCATCACCTTCCCGTTCCTGTCATCGTTGTTTACCAGTGCAAAAGCAGATGAAGGAAGGGAGTCAAAGAAGGCCTTCTTCGCATTCAGGTAGTTGTCGAATGTCTTATGATAATCAAGATGATCGTGGGTGAGATTTGTAAAAATACCGCCGGCAAAATTCAATCCTGCTATCCTTTTCTGGTCTACCGCGTGGCTGCTGACCTCCATGAAGGCATAGTCGCATCCTGCCTCAACCATGGCTGCAAGCATCCTGTTCAGTTCAAGTGGATCGGGTGTGGTGTGAGTGGCAGGAAGCTCAGTGTTTACTATGTAGTTGCAAACGGTAGAAAAAAGGCCGCACTTGTAACCCAGCTTCGTGAACATCCTGTAAAGAAGGGTGGCTATAGTGGTCTTTCCGTTAGTCCCGGTTACACCTGTAAGTTTAAGCGATGATGAGGGATTACCATAGAATTCGGAAGCTACAACACCAAGTGTCCTGGCGGAATCATCAGTCTTTATCCAGCAGACACCATCCCCGGCATTCTCAGGAAGTTTTTCACAAATTATTGCCTTTGCCCCTGCCTGGATTGCAGCGTCAATAAAATCGTGACCGTCGCTTCTGGTTCCCCTGACCGCCACGAAGAGAGTTCCGGGACCAACATTGCGCGAATCGAATGATATATTATCAATCACAGTGTTGCTATCGCCTGTGACAGACACTATCCCTGCATTCCCTATAAGATCCCTTACCCGTTTCATAACAGATCACATGTTCATATCGAGTGAAACAACACTTCCTTCATACACCCTGGCTCCATGCTGGGGTGATTGTCTCAGGACTCTTCCCTTGCCGCTGTATTTCACCTTCAGCCCGGCGTTTTCAATGAGGTACACTGCATCCCTCAGACTCATTCCCCTGACATCCGGCACGAGGCCCTTCTTTACATCCAGACCAACAAGCCTGATTGTATCGCCGCTTTCGCGTGTGGCCACCCATTCTTCCTTTGAAGTCTTGCGGTACCGGACATCAAATTCTCCAAGCACTTCGTTTATATCAGCCCGCAGACCGTTGCCTGCTTCAGGGACAAGCCCTTTCATTTCCTTTTCCCTTTCAGAATTGTTATCAGCCCTGTAATCGCGGTAGAAGGTGGTTGCATAAACCTTGTCGGATATCTCCTTGAAGACTGATCCGGCAACAATGTTTCCGTAGTAAACCCCGTTCGAAGGGGCATTTACGACGACAATGCACGAATAGAGAGGATTTTCGGCCGGGAAATAACCTACAAAGGTTGCCTGGTATGTAACCTTACGGCGATAGCCCTGGTTATTCATTGCTATCTGGGCCGTGCCGGTCTTGCCGGCTATCTTATATTCCGGATTCTTAAGGTTTATTGCTGTTCCTTTTTCAACAACACCTTCCATCATTGCCCTGGCCTTCCGGATAGTGCTTCGCGAAGCGATTGAATTTATTATGACCTCCGTTCCGAAGCTCTTTACCACTGATCCGTTTTCAAGGATGGCAGTAACAAACCTCGGCCGCATCATCTTCCCGTTATTGGCCACTGCATTGTAGAATGCCAGTGTCTGGAGGGGAGTCATCTGGACTTCATAACCGTGCGACATCATAGGCAGGGAAAGACCCGACCAGAACTTGTCGCCGGGATATCTTATCAGAGGCTGGCCCTCACCTTTTATCTGAACATCGAGAGGCTGGTTGAGTTTCATGGCATACAGCCTGTTGACAAAAGCCTTCGGATTATCCTTGTAGTTCTCATTGATAATCATGGACGTGCCCACGTTCGAGGAATACTCAAAAACCTCCTTCACCGTGATCTTTCCGTACCCGCCTTCCTTTGTATCCCTGACTATCTTGTTATAAAACCTGACAGTGCCGTCGCCTGTGTCAACAATATCGCCTGTATCAACAACACCGTCCTCGATGGCGGCCATCAGGGCAGCCAGCTTGAAGGTGGATCCGGGTTCGGTGCTTTCGGCAATTGCATAGTTGTAAGTTTCGTGATAGCTCCCGTCGTCAGCTCTTTCGAGGTTTGCTATTGCACGGATATCGCCGGTGGAGACCTCCATCAGGACTGCACATCCATGATGTGCATTATGTCTTCGCAGCTGTCTTTCAAGAGCGGTTGAAGCAACATCCTGGAGATCAACGTCGATGGTGGTCTGAATATCGTGCCCGTCCCTGGCCTCTACGCTTTCGCCGTTATTGACCGTAATCCAGTCGCCGCCGGTCAGACGTTGTTTTACTACCATCCCGTTCTTCCCTCCAAGTTCCTTGTCGAACGAACCTTCAAGTCCGACACGGGTTCCTTCGGTTCCCTGGTTCAGATATCCTATAGTCCTTGCTGCAAGTTCGTTGTTCGGAAGAATCCTCCTGTTTTCAGGCTGGGCAACAAGCCCTCCGCGGAACTGGCCTTCCCTGAAAATCGGGAGTTCCTTAATCTTTTTCAGGGTTGCATAATCGACCCTTTTCTGTATCAGGAAATAACGGTCGCCCCTCTTTCTGGCCGCGGTGATAACTGATTTCCAGCCCGATGCCGACCTTACTCCAAGGTACTTAGACAAGCCCTGGCTTAAACCGTCGATTCCTTTTGTCCAGGTTTCGCCCGACATGCCGCTGCTTCGGGTATCCATGTATATAGAATAATAAGGTACTGAACTTGCAAGCAGCCGGCCGTCGCGGGCCAGAATGTCGCCCCTGTTTGCAGGCGTCTCGGCAGTCTTGAAAACATATTTCTCACTCAGTTCCGACCATTTACCCTTCTGTATATACTGAAGGACAAGAATCTGAACGATCAGGGCAACACCGCACAGTATCAGAACGAGGTACACCACCCCGCTCCTGAATACTATTTCGTCCCTGACTGTCATACTGTTACCTATTTATCCGTTACTATCTTATATGGAGGCGACTTGAGTTCCTCCAGTCCAAGCCCCTTTTCTCTTACCAGCCTCGAAACCTCCGACTGCCTGCTTACCGACATCAGTTGCGCCGATGTGGAAAGTGCTTCCGCCTTAAGGTCTTTTACCTCCCTGGTCAGGCTGGCACTCTCGCGGGTTATCCTTTCTGCATGAAAGCGGTTGCCAATGTAAAAAGCACAGAGAATAGTCAGAAAGATTATGAACCACAGGTTCTTGAGGATAATCACGTCAGAGAAGATAATTCCGCTCATCAGTTCCTTCAGGATACTGCCATGCCTGCCTTTTTTCGGCTTTTCCTCCTTCTGTCCGGGGTTATTCATATCTTTTCTGCAATTCTCAGCCTTGCGCTTCTGGCCCTTTTGTTATCCTCAATCTCCGACTCATCCGGTACCGTACCCTTTTTGTTTATTATCCTGAATGGCGTAATCAGATTACCGTAAAAGTCCTTGTTCTCCTCGCCTTCGAAATTTCCGGTCCTCATGAAGTTTTTCACTATCCTGTCCTCAAGCGAATGATATGTTATCACCACCAGGCGGCCATCCTTCCTGAGAACCGAAAGCGCCTGTTCAAGCATCTCTTTCAGACATTCCATCTCGTGGTTCACGGCAATCCGCAAAGCCTGAAACACCCTTGCATAAAACTTATGCTCCTGTTTGAATGGTGCCAGCTTACCGATTGCACCGATCATATCGTTGACAGTTGCCAGGGGTTTCACAGCCCGTGCAACGACAATCTCCTTCGCAATACGCCTGGAGTTGATAAGCTCGCCGTAATCGTAAAATATCTTTGCCAGTTCCGCTTCGCTGAGGTTCTTTAAAAGAGCTGCTGCCGTAACTGAACCTTTCTTGTTCATCCTCATGTCGAGCGAAACATCCTGACGGAACGTAAAACCCCTTTCCGGCTCATCGAACTGATGAAATGAAACACCCAGATCGGCGATTAGTCCGTCGATATGTTCTATTCCATTGAATTTTAAATTATTCTGAAGAAACCTGAAATTCTGGTTAAGGAAAATGAGTCGCTTATCGTCGGGAACATTCCGCTTTGCATCCTCATCCTGGTCAAAAGCGATCAGCTTTCCCTTGCCCAGACGCTGGAGTATCTCCAGTGAATGGCCTCCGCCCCCGAAGGTGACATCGACGTATATACCCCCGGGACGGATGTTCAGTCCCCTGATACTCTCCTCAAGCAATGCAGGTACATGGTAAAACATTATTCCAAAGGCTCATTAGTGCTTCCACCCAAAAGTTTTTCAGCCAGGTCGGCGAAATCATCGGATGGCATTCCGATTGTTTCATAAACTGATGCCGGCCAAATCTCAATCCTTCCGTCCTGTCCGGCCAGGACAACATCCCTGTCGGCACCGATCAGATCCATCAGCCTCCTGGGAATGAGCATCCTGTTGTTGTTGTCGAGAACAAGTTCGGCAGTCCCCTTGAAAAAGTTCCTCAGGAACATGTTGTGCTCACGGTTGTAGGGATTGATCTTCTTCCTGATCTTTTCGAGCTGCCTGTTCCAGTCGTCGATTGCATACAGTACCAGGCAGTTCTCAAAAATGTCCTTCCTGACCACAAAGTGATCCTGTGCAGAGGCGGGCATCTGCTTCTTGAATGCCGAGGGAAGGATTATCCTTCCTTTGGCATCCACTTTGCACGGGTAATCACCAATAAAAGTGGCCATTCTTCAATTCTCTCAATTAAAACGCTAAAATATGTAAAAATTATCCACTTTACTCCACTTTGCCCCACTATTTTTTTGTGTATTGTTAATAACTTTTTCAGGGTCCCATGTTGAAACGCTCATATAATGGGTGTTTTATCACACTAAAAATTTTCAAGGGAGGGATTTTGCCCGGGGTTTTAATACAGGAGGCTGGCCCCGGATGACATGTTACGTATTAAACCCCTTCAGGATTTTTCACCGGGGTGGATGCTGGCCGCCGGTTGCACCGGCGGTTATTCACATTAAACCACTGTCGTGGTTTTTTCGTTAAACCGCTTTCGCGGTAAGCTGCACCGGGAGAAACCACATCCTACCATTGTCATGGTCTTGACATTAAATCGATGCCGTGGTAAGCCGCACCGGAGGTATCCACAACTAACTGGGATCCCGGTGTTGCCGTTAAAATCCCACCCTGGTTTCCCAAACTGGATTATCCACAATGCTCTCAGGAGTGCCATATAACAGTGAAGAAGCTGGATAGTATGGATGC
>CAYQRF010000036.1:14441-16760 GCA_964419775.1 uncultured Rikenellaceae bacterium | reverse complement strand
ATTTTCAGTGTAACTCACCTGCCTGCTGTCGATCAGAAGATCGGCTACAATAAGGTCACCGGAACCGGTAAGACTTCCTCCCGTAATCCTGGCAATATCGGATGATGTATAATCCATTCTATGTTTTACTTGTTGCCTTGATATAGCACTCCCTGCAAAGAGGCTCATATTTGTCCTTTTCGCCCAGGACGACCACCTGTGACTCTTCCGACTTACGATGGGAAAACTGGGCCAGGCTTCCGCAACGCATACAGATTGCATGAACCTTGGTAATATATTCTGCTATTGACAGGAGCGCCGGCATCGGACCAAAGGGATTGCCCAGGAAATCCATGTCGAGTCCGGCAACTACAACCCTCAAACCGCTGTCGGCCAGCTTGTTGCAGACCTCAACCACCGAATTGTCAAAAAACTGGGCCTCATCAATCCCAACCACATCAACATTATCGGCCAGAAGCAGTATTGAGGCAGCATTTTCGACGGGGGTTGACATAATTGACTTGTCATCGTGCGAGACAATCATCGTCCCGGAGTAACGATTATCGACCGTGGGTTTGAAAATCTCAACCTTAAGGCCTGCGAACCGGGCACGGCGAAGCCTCCTAATCAACTCTTCCGTCTTGCCGGAAAACATTGAGCCGGTGATCACTTCAATCGTTCCGCGCCGCCCTGTCACCCTGCCTGAATTCTCGAGAAAGTCCATACCCTGTCAGTGCCTTTTCTGAATAACTTAATTGTAACTCAATTAGTCGAAGACTTGAGTAATAATATTTATTTTTGCAAAATAAGGAAAATGCTTCGTTAATATTATACCGGAAGTCATGGATTTGAATTCAACAATCGATATTATCATCAAGGACCTCAATGAAGCCAGGGAAATCATTGACGATCTGAAAAATTATCCCGGCGTTCCCGAGTTCCAGATTGAGCTCGCAAAATCAAAGTGCAAAAGCGCTTCAGATGTGATAGCTCTGATCAAGAGAATAAACCTGACAGCACCCACTCCCGCTGAGCCGCATAAACCTCATGCGGAACCTGTGACTGAAAGGGCTGAACCGTTTGTTGAACCCGTGATTGAGAAAGCCGAACCGTATGTTGAACCCATAATCGAAAAAGCTGAACCGTACGTTGAACCCGTAATTGAAAAAGCTCAACCGCAGCCTGAAAAAGAGGCCGCCAGGCCGGTGGATAAGAAACCTGCAGGTTTTTCAATAATAGCCGACCAGTTTGCCGGCAGGCCCGAAAGTTTCAATGAAAATCTCGGAACCAGAAAACACGGAGACGATGTACTTGAAATACTCAGGTCGAGACCCCTCTCAAGCCTCGACGAGGCAATCGGAATAAATGACAAATTCCTGTTCATCAGGGAGATATTCAACGGCAACGCCGACTCATACAATGAAGCAATCCAGAAACTTGAAAAAGTGGGTAACATTCCGGATGCCATGGCCGTCATAATGGGGTACGCAGGCGACAATTCGGGCAGTGAAGCAGTCACCCAGCTCGTCGACCTGATTAAACGCAAGTTCATTGCACATGAGTAAACTCTTCCTCGTACCCACCCCAATCGGAAACCTCAAAGACATAACTTTCAGGGCAATAGAGGTTCTCGGGAGCGTCGACCTGATCCTGGCCGAGGACACCCGGCAGGCAGCCAAGCTTCTTAATCATTATAAAATAAATACTCCTGTCCAGTCGCATCATATGTTCAACGAGCACCGGACGTCCGAAG
Organism: uncultured Rikenellaceae bacterium; assembly: GCA_964419775.1. Lineage (GTDB taxonomy): Bacteria > Bacteroidota > Bacteroidia > Bacteroidales > VadinHA17 > LD21. The sequence continues at coordinate 15,028 of CAYQRF010000036.1, read as the reverse complement.
CAATATGCTCAAGGATACTGTCAGGCACTACAACTGCCCTCATTTCCGATGCCGGCACTCCCGGAATATCCGACCCCGGATTCCTGCTTGTAAGGACCTGCCTTGAAAAAGGGATAGAAGTCGAAACCCTTCCGGGAGCTTCGGCTTTATTGCCGGCACTTGTGAATTCAGGACTCCCCTGTGAGAGATTCTGCTTCGAAGGGTTTCTTCCGCCAAAAAAAGGAAGGAATAAAAGGATCACTTCACTTACTGATGAGTCCCGGACCATGATATTCTACGAATCGCCCTACCGCCTCGTCAGGACACTTGAGGATCTGGCAGCCTGTTTCGGACCAGAACGTGAAGCTTCAGTATCGAGGGAACTGACCAAGATTTACGAGGAGACCGTCCGCGGAACCCTTGAATCGCTGGCAGGCCACTTTAAAGATCATTCTCCAAAGGGAGAGATAGTTATAATTGTTGCAGGAAAAAAATGATCAGACAGGCAGACAGGAGACATTTCACCAGCCGGGCAGGAATAATGATCTGGCTTCTGGTCCTGTTTGCACTTGCTGAAATCCCTGCAGCTTCGCAGAAACTGAAAGGCA
>CAYQRF010000036.1:0-14341 GCA_964419775.1 uncultured Rikenellaceae bacterium | reverse complement strand
CTTTATCCATTATGAGGAAGGTAATCGGACTGGCCCCATATTACCTCAACTACATTGATTATTACAAAGCCGAAGTCTATATAAAGGGCAACCTGTACATGCGAAAAATTCCTAAACTCATCCAGAAATCGATGAGGATGGGAAGCACAGGCGAAAGCAGCTATGTCTCAGCCGGAGGTAAAGCCACTGAAGATGAAAATATCCTGAAGGAAGGTGATTCTTTCTTCCTTGAGTCCTACAATGAAATCGAATTCACAGCACCTGACAGGTATGTCCAGAGAGTCATTTCCCTGAACAGCACCTTCCCTGATCAGGGCAACGATATCTCGCCGATGGATTATATCCAGGCCAGCTTCTATCAGCCCGTGATTGCCGAACTGGCTATCTCGCCCCTTTCTCCCCAGGCTTTCTCTTACTATAAATTCAGGTATATCGGCACCACTTTCCAGGGAAACAATACTATAAACAAGATTGAGGTGATCCCGAGACAGAAAAGCCAGCAATTGTTTTCGGGAACAATTTTCATCATCGAGGATCTTTGGTGCCTTCACAGTGTTGACCTTACAAATGAGAACATTGCGGGAAAAATAAGAGTAAGGGAGCTTTACATTCCGGTAAGGGAAGATGTATGGATGCCTGTCAGCCATCAGTTCGACATCGATCTGCAGATAATCGGAATCAGGGCAGATGTCGGTTATACCAGCTCTGTCAAATACATCGATGTGCTTCCCAATGAAAAACTTCAGAAGCCCGGCGACCTTGCCACGGGTTTCGCAGGAAGATATCAACCCGATTCCGTTGTAACGAAGTCGGGAAGTGAGATAAACAGGATACTCCGGAAAGAGGAACTGACAAACCGCGATATGGTGAAACTGGGTCGGCTGCTCGATAAGGAATCAAAAAACACCAGACCCGACAGCGTGGTGAAAAGCCTTGAGATCAAGGACAACACAACCCACATAATTGAACCCGATGCCGCAAGGAAGGACAGCGCTTACTGGGCTGAAATAAGGCCGATTCCTCTTTCTGAGATCGAACTTAAAAGCATCAGGAAAAGCGACAGCATAAAAACGGCAGCATCAGGCATACGGAAAACAGCAGCCGATACCTCTTCATCCCAGGGCGATCGGAAAAGAGCATCCGGCTTCAGGACTGCCATCAACAGAGTCATGTCAGGGCACACCTGGTCGGATACATCCGGGCTAAGATTCACCTACGGAGGCTTGATGAATCTGAAAAGCCTGAGTTTTAATACGGTGGATGGTTTTATTTACGGACTGGATTTCAGGATAAATAAACAGCTGAAACATTCACGGAGCATCGCGGTGTATCCCGACTTCCGCTGGGCTTTCAGCAGGGAGAAGCTCATGTGGGGAGTTAATGCCAACTATTCAGTTCAGGGTATGAACCCTTCACAGTTCTACCTCAGGACGGGCAGCTCGGGCAGCGATATGGCAAAGGGCGGAGGAATAAATCCGCTTATAAATTCCATCACATCCCTGTTGATGGAAAGGAACTATATGAAGCTCTACAACAGCAGATACCTTACCCTGGGATATGAAAAAGAGATCATAAACGGACTCAAGCTGAATTTCGAAGGAGGTTATGAAGAAAGGAGGTTACTTGAAAACACCACTTCATTCTCCGTTTTTGACACAAAGAGAGAGTATAGTCCGAACCTGCCGGAAAACGAATATCTCAACCCTGAAAATGGAATCGGCAGCTATCTGTCGGACCAGAAGCATTTTGAATTTGTAACAAATGTTACATTTACACCGTATCAGAAATACAGGGTTTACAAGGGAAACAAGTCGCCCCAGGGATCCGACCGGCCTACCTTCATGTTAACCTGGAAGCATGGGGCAAACCTTTCCTCGCCATATTCCGGCAGGTACAGTCACTTCGATATGTTCCGGTTCGAAGTGTCACAGCAGCGTGAAACAGGGCCATTCAGCGAATTCAGATGGAGGATCAGGACAGGAGGTGTTGCCGATAACAGGAATCTGCCGTGGTTGGATTTCTTCCATTTCAATTCCCAGCCTGTGAGGGTGCTGATCAATAATTATGACGATGCCTTCATGCTTCCGGCGTACTATTCCCTCAGCACACCGGAGTTTTTTGGTGAGGCGCATGTCAGATACACAACTCCCTATTTGCTGCTGAAGCTGCTTCCGGGACTGAGTACAACCCTGATCCGCGAGAATCTTATACTCTCATACCTTGGAACAAAGAACCGTGGTCACTATACTGAAATAGGGTACAGCCTCAGTGAAATATTTTTCATAGGGGAGGTCGGCGTCTTTGCCGGCTTTGACAACCTGAAATACAATAACTTCGGAGTAAAATTCACGTTGCGGATAGACTAGGCAAAAGGCGGCTCGTTAAGAAGGTCCGATTCATGATCGAACTTTTCCCCCAGATTCCTCATCTTGTCGTGGTTCATCTTAGAGCCCAGGGTTATGCTTGGCGAGCTTTCACCCATAGCCGGATTTGCATCAATATCAAAATCATCAATATCGACGAACTGCGCTTTCTCCTCGCGGAACCTGAGCCTCACGTCGTCGACGGGACCGTTACGGTTCTTGGCCAGGATGATCTCGGCAATACCCTTTGTGGAGCTGCCGTCCTCAAAAGTGGGGATCCCGAATTTATCCTGCCTGTGAATGAACACCACCATGTCGGCATCCTGCTCGATGGCTCCCGATTCCCTCAGGTCTGACAGAAGAGGGCGTTTGGTTCCTCCCCTCATTTCAACCGATCTGTTAAGCTGGGAAAGGGCAAGAATGGGTACATTGAGTTCCTTCGCGATGCTCTTCAGCGAACGCGAAATATTACTTACCTCCTGTTCGCGGCTCCCGGCATTCTCAGGACCCGACATCAGCTGAAGGTAGTCGACAATAACCAGATCGAGTTTACGCTGAGCCATCAGACGCCTGCATTTTGCCCTTAGCTCAAACACCGAGATTGCAGGTGTGTCGTCGATGAAAATAGGCGCCTGCACAAGTTTCTTTATCCTGGTGTCGAGCTGTTTCCATTCCTCCTCGGTCAGACGGCCGTTCTTGATCTTTTCGCCGGGGATATCGGTCTCAGCAATTATAAGCCTGTTGACCAGCTGGATGGATGACATCTCGCAGGAGAATATGGCGACTTTCTTCCCATGGTCGATCGACATGTTACGGGCCATCGACAGTGCAAAGGCCGTTTTTCCCATCGAAGGACGGGCAGCAATAATAACAAGTTCCGATTTCTGCCATCCCGAAGTAAGCCTGTCGAGATTGGTGAAACCCGATGGAATTCCCACCAGAGCATCCTCCCTTTTACCGGCTTCCTCTATCTCCCGGATCGCCTCCTTGATAACCATGTTGATCGGCGACACCTCACGCTTGATATTCCCCTCAGCAATCTGAAACAGCTCATTCTCCGAAAAGTCGAGAAGTTCAGTGACATCAACGGAATCATCGAACGACTTGTTGAGTATCTCTGTTGAAGCCCTTATAAGCTCGCGCTGGATATACTTCTGTGCAACTATCCTGGCATGGTAATCGACGTTTGCCGCCGACACAACCTTCGAAGTGAGCTGGGTCAGATAAACCGGACCGCCAACGCTGTCGAGCTCATTGTGTATCCTTAGTTCCTCGGTAACGGTGTAAAGGTCGACCGGATACTCTCTCATTGAGAGATCGGTAATTGCCTTGAAAATTTTCTGGTGGGCCTCCTTGTAGAAACTTGCCGGTTTCAGGATGTCGAGGATAGCTATCACAGCTTCCTTCTCGAGCATTATGGCTCCGAGTACGGCCTCCTCCATATCAAGTGCCTGGGGTGGTACCTTCCCGAAATCAGGCAGTTGTGTTATAACAGGCCGTGGTGCCGGTTTTTGTCGTGCCATCTATTTATTACGCTGATTTAATGATCCTTATAAGAATTATCCGATTCTTTTCAGGGCTGACCAAAGGTAAAAAATACCCCACTTAATTATCCGGAATGCATTTTTATCTTACAAACATTTTTCTGTTTAAAACTTGTTGAAAAAGCAAATAGACAATGTTCCGTGCAAAAAATCCATTCGTTATGGTAATTTTGTATCAAACACACCCTGATGCTGGTTTTTCCGAAAGCTAAGATCAACCTGGGTCTGAGGATCACAGGGAAGCGTCCTGACGGCTATCATGACATAGAGACGCTTTTCTATCCGGTTGGCCTCTGCGATGCCCTCGAAATCGTAAGGGCAGAGGAGGGTTCGGATAAAGACCTCCTTACAATAACCGGAAACAGTATACCGGGCACTCCCGCTGACAATATAGTCCTGCTCAGTGTCAGAAAGATCAGAGAGACTTACCTTTTTCCGTGGCTCTCTATCCACCTTCACAAAAAGATACCAGCCGGTGCCGGTCTTGGAGGAGGCTCATCCGACGCTGCATCAACCCTCCTGATAATCAACCGGATTTTCGGCCTGTCGCTTGGCACTCAAAAACTGAAAGACATTGCGGCCGGCCTGGGGAGCGACTGTCCCTTCTTCATTGAATCGGTACCCGCCTTTGCCTCGGGGAGGGGAGAGATTCTGACTCCTGCCCCTTACATACTGAACGGATATTATATTGTTATGGCAAATCCCGGAATTCAGGCCGGCACCAGGGAGGCTTATGCCGGTTGCAAGCCTGCTATGCCGGAAACTTCCCTCAGGGATCTTGTAAGCAGACCAGTGAAGGAATGGAAAGATTCCGTTGTCAATGATTTTGAAGGGATATTGTTCCCGAAGTATCCTCTGATAAAGGAATTGAAATCGGCATTTTATTCTTCGGGCGCTTTGTTCAGCTCAATGTCGGGAAGCGGATCGACAGTATTCGGAATTTACAGCGAAAAACCAGTAATCCCGGAGTTCCTGGCTAAATATGTGATTTTTGAAGCCCCTTTATAGTCAGTCTGGTTCTATTTCAAGAAGTACGGTCCCCTTCCCTACTTTGTCGCCCTTTTTAACGCGGATGTTTTTTACAGTGCCGCCAAGAGTTGATTTCATAAAGTTCTGCATCTTCATCGCCTCCAGGATAATAAGATCTTCTCCCTTTTCAACTGCCTGACCTTCGCTTACAAGGATATCAAGGATCGTCCCCGGGATATAGCTTATTATCCTTCCCGGATCAGCCGGACTCCAGGGCTTCCTGTTGATGAACTTTTTACTCAGCCTTGTAGTGTAATGGGTCGAATTGATATTCAGCCGGCCGGTATCTTTGTCTTTCATGCTGTTTCCTCCTCAGATAATTGAAATGATGATCAGAACGGGGGATTCCCATGCTTTTTGCTTATCATCTTGACAGCCTTGTTCGCTGTTGACTTTATCGCGTGAAGCAGGAACCTGCGTGTTTCCCCGGGTTCAATCACTGCATCAACATATCCGCGCGAGGCCGCAACATAAGGGTTGGCGAATTTGGTTTTGTATTCAGCAACCTTCTGTTTCCTCATTTCCTCGGGATCGTCAGATGACATGATCTCTTTCCTGAAAATAATATTTGCAGCTCCTTCGGGTCCCATTACCGCAATCTCAGCAGCGGGCCATGCAAAAACGAAATCGGCCCTCAGATGCCGTGAACCCATGGCTATATAACCTCCTCCGTATGCCTTTCGCAGGATAACCGTGATCTTGGGCACGGTGGCTTCACAGTACGAATAAAGGATCTTGGCTCCATGCCTGATAACTCCTGCATGCTCCTGGTCCACTCCTGGCAAATATCCCGGAAGGTCCATAAAGGTGATAATGGGAATGTTGAACGAATCACAGAATCTGATGAACCGGGCTGCCTTATCGCTTGAATCAACGTCGAGCACACCTGCCATTTCCATTGGCTGATTTGCAACAAATCCTGCCGTCACTCCTCCGATCCTTGCAAAACCAATAACCATATTTCGGGCATACATCTCCATAACCTCAAAGAAATCGGACTTATCAACCACTGATCTTATCACATCCCTCACATCGTAAGGAAGGGTCGGATCATCAGGGACTATCTTTTCCGGATCATAAGAGGCGTCGGGTTCGCACGATTCCACAACCTTTGCGCCTGTACTGTTATTCCATGGAATAAATGTAAGCAGCCGCTTGATCTGGGCAAAGCATTCCTCCTCGCTCATCGCGAAGAAATGCGCATTACCGGTTACCTCACTGTGAACCCTTGCACCTCCGAGATCTTCCATGGATATCTCCTCTCCAAGCACGGTCTTTATGACTTCGGGCCCAGTAATGAACATCTTCGAAATATTCTCGACCACAAAAACGAAATCGGTCAATGCTGGTGAATAGACAGCACCTCCGGCACACGGGCCAAGTATTACCGAGATCTGAGGGATTACACCGCTCGATATTGTATTGCGGAAGAATATCTCGCCATAGCCGGCCAGTGAGTTTACACCTTCCTGAATCCTTGCTCCTCCCGAATCGTTGATACCAATCAGCGGCATCCTCATCTTGAGAGCATAATCCATGATCTTTGTGATCTTTCTCGAATGCATCATTCCAAGTGAACCGCCTGCAACCGTGAAATCCTGTGCATACACGGCAACCGGATCACCGTGGATGGTTCCGGAACCGATTATAACTCCGTCGCTCGGAAGGGACTTCTTGTCCATGTCAAAGTCGCGGGCATCATGTTCCACGAAGAGATCATATTCCATGAAAGAGTCTTCGTCGAGCAAACCCAGTATCCTCTCGCGGGCCGTCCGCTTACCCATAGCCTTTTGTTTCTCTATTGCCTGCTGGCCTCCGCCGAGAAGAATCTGTTTTCTCTTTTCCTGGAGTTCCCTGATTTTCTTGCTTACTGCCATAATTTACAGTGTTTTCTGAATTTATTTACCGGATACAAAGTGACGCAATATAAGATTTTTCAACCGATGCGGCACTTACTTGGGAGCAAGTTTGTAAAGCACCAGCGCAATAAAGGCATAAATGATGTTTGGAATCCACATGGCCAGCATCGGTGAAAGATTACCCTTGAGAGAGAACTGTGAAGCAAACTGCATGAACAGTATATATGAGAAACTCAGCCCCAGACCTATCCCTATGTTCATGCCTATACCCCCCCTCACCTTTCGCGACGACAGTGATACTCCGATCAGAGTGAGAATGAAGACTGAGAAAGGATTTGCAAAACGCCTGTGTTTTTCTATAAGGAACAGCTTAAGCTCGTCAGACCCCTGCAGCCGGAGCTTTTCGATATACTCATTGAGACTCTCATACGACATGGTACCGACAAATGCGGGACCCATTGAAAGATCCTCAGGACTGAACCAGGCCAGAGTGGTGTCTACACGTTCTCCTTCGGAGATGCGATCCTCTCCTGCAGTGATATCCCTCACACGGTAATTTATTACCACCCACTTGCTTGTTGCAGTGTCGTATCTTACCATATCGCCCGACAGCTTCGATTCAAGCTTTCCGTCCTCATTAAACCTCTCTATGGTGAAATTCCTGCCGGCCTGGCTGATGGGATTGAACGACTCCATATAGACCAGAACATTTTTGTAGACCTGCCTGTGTATGTTCATCACCGGAACTCTCCGTGTCCTCGACCGGTAATACTTATCCTCAAAATCGATCCGTTTCAGGTTTGATGTGGGAATTACAAAATTCGTCAGGAACAGAATAAAGGCGGCAATCAGAAAGGCTGAAATAAAATATGGAATCATCATCCTCCTGAAGCTCATGCCGCTGTTAAGAATTGCAATGATCTCGGTATTTGCAGCCATCTTTGAGGTGAAGAAGATCACCGAAATGAAAACAAACAGCGGAGAAAAGAGGGTGGAAAAGTAGGGTATGAAATTGAAATAATAGTCGAATAATATGGCCTTGACAGGGGCCTCCCGTTCCATAAAGTTGTCGATTTTCTCAGCAAAATCAAAGACAACCGCAATTGAAACGATCATCAGGAGTGCAAAAAAGAATGTCCCGAGGAACTTCCTGATTATATAACGGTCGATTATTTTAAGATTGAGAAGATTCATGCCCTGGCTGATAGTTTATTTACCATCTGGTCTTTCCATTTCCTGAAAGTGCCATCTTCAATTTTCTCCCTTGCATCAGAAACAAGTTTCAGATAGAATGAGAGGTTATGAATGCTTGCAATCTGCGATCCAAGTATCTCACCCGATATGATCAGATGCCTGAGGTATGCCTTTGAGTAGGTCAGGCTCACCTGTGACGGACCAGAGGGATCGATCGGACTGAAATCAGATGCCCATTTCAGGTTCTTGATATTGATTATACCTTCACTTGTGAACAGCATCCCGTTCCTCCCGTTCCTTGTCGGCATCACGCAGTCGAACATGTCGATGCCCCTGTCAATTGCCTCGAGGATGTTTGCCGGGGTTCCGACACCCATCAGATAACGAGGTTTGTCTTCAGGAAGTATCTCATTGACAACTTCAATGGTCCTGTACATCTCCTCGGCCGGCTCTCCCACCGAAAGCCCTCCTATGGCATTTCCCTCCATGCCTGAGGCAGCAGCCTTTTCGGCCGATATCTTTCTCAGGTCGTCAAAAGTGCTGCCCTGGACAATAGGAAAAAGATACTGCTGATATCCCCAGAGGGGTTCCGTTGACCTGAATTTTGCCACAGCCCTGTCGAGCCAGCGGTGAGTGAGGGCCACCGATTTCTCTGCGTAACGGTGATCGCAGGGGAAGGGTGCGCACTCATCGAACGCCATCATTATATCGGCTCCGATGATCCGCTGTATCTCAACTGTGTTCTCGGGTGTGAAAACGTGTTTCGAGCCGTCGATATGCGATTTAAAAACAGCTCCTTCTTCGGTCAGCTTCCTGTTGGGCGCCAGTGAAAAGACCTGGTATCCCCCGCTGTCGGTAAGCATGGGCCTGCTCCAGTTTATAAACCTGTGAAGCCCTCCGGCTTTTCCTATGATTTCAGTTCCGGGCCTTAGATACAGGTGGTAGGTATTTCCAAGGATGATCTTTGCATCAATGTCACCGGCAAGATCCCTCTGAAGAATCCCCTTTACTGTCCCTGCAGTTCCTACCGGCATGAAAATAGGAGTCGGAATATCTCCATGGTCTGTTGTGAGAACTCCAGTCCTTGCCTTTGTATCCCTGTCCCTGTGCCGTATAGTGAACATCTGATATCCTTTTTCCGGATGCCAAAGGTAATTCATTCATCCGCCTGTTGAAAATTATGTCGATAATTTTTCCGCCTGCTGATACGTTTTCAGAGAAATGCAAACCATTGTTGCTTTCCTCTATTCGGAATATCTTAGTAATATTGCAGCCATATCTGAAAGTCAAATGATACCTGATGGTCATCCATTACTTCTGGCTTTGCTGATCCTCTTCGGCGCATCCTTCCTGATACAGGCTTTCTATTACCTGTATTTCTACCTCGCGCCTGCCAGGTTCAGGCCCCCGCAAGCCCCCGCAAAAAGAGAGCCGGTGTCGGTGATAATCTGTGCAAGGAACGAGGAGGAAAACCTGAGGAATTTTCTTCCGGCAGTACTGGAACAGGACTATCCCGATTTCGAGGTCATAGTAGTCAACGACTGTTCGGAAGACGATTCGGACAGCATACTCGCCGGTTTTCTGATCAAGTATAAAAGGCTGAAAGTGTCCAACATCACCAGGGATCCCAAATTCACTCATAATAAGAAGTTCGCACAGTTCATCGGCATCAAGGCCGCCAAAAACGAGCTGCTTCTGTTTACAGATGCCGATTGCAAACCGGAAAGCAGCCTTTGGATAGAAAGGATGGTGTCGCGGTTTGATGAAAAGACTGACTTTGTACTGGGCTACGGAGGCTATTTCACCGGTAAAGGTTTGCTGAACAGGTATATCAGGTACGACTGCATGACTATTGCCGTTCAGTACCTTGGAATGGCTCTGAGGGGAATGCCCTACATGGGCGTCGGAAGGAACCTCGCTTACAGGAAATCCCTCTTCTTTGATAAAAAAGGATTCGGTCGCCATACCCATCTTGCTTCAGGCGATGATGACCTTTTCGTTAACTCGAATGCTTCTGCCGGAAACATCGCTGCCGAATTCGGCAAGGAATCCCATACACGGTCAGTGCCGGCACTTGATATAAGGGCATACTTCAAACAGAAAACAAGGCACCTTACAACTGCAAAACACTATAAAACATCGCATAAAATTGTTCTCCTCGGGGAAACCGTCTCCAGGATAATATTCTTTGCCTCCTTCATTACTCTAATAATCAATCTTTATGCCTGGCCGATAGTTGCTGGCATTTTCCTACTGAGGTTCATTATCCAGCTGATCATCTTCATTCTTAACCGTAAAAAATTCAATGAACCGGGAATTTTACCTCTGTTTCCAATATTTGACGTAATTTCTCCGTTTATTAATGCTGCATTCTTTGCAGGGAGCATAAGGGAAGGAAGAGCAAACACCACATGGAAGTAAGCAACTGCATATCTGAAAAGGCACAAAACGATCTCATTCTTGTCGAGCAGGCCAAACTTGGAAATGAGAAAGCTTTTTCAAGCCTGCTTAACAGGTACCGGGATTCAATCTATTTCATGATCCTGAAGATGGTCAACAACCCTTCCGATGCAGAAGACCTTACAATAGAAGCATTTGGCAAGGCCTTCAGGTTCATAGACTCCTTCACTCCCGATTTTGCCTTCAGCACCTGGCTTTTCAGGATCGCCACCAATAACTGCATCGACTTTATTAGGAAAAAACAGCTCTCACCTTCACCCATCGACCAGATACAGGAAGATATTGACAATATGACTGTCAATATCCAGTCGGATCTTCCCGATCCCGAAGAGAGGCTTATCAACGACCAGAAAATAGCGGTGCTTCGTGAAATAGTCAGCCAGCTGAAGCCCCGGTACAGAAGGCTCATCGAACTCAGGTATTTCAAGGAATACTCCTACGAAGAAATCGCAAAAGAAATGAAACTGCCGATCGGGACCGTCAAAGCTCAACTTTTCAGGGCAAAATCCCTCCTGTTCAATATCTTTGCAAAAACAGGCAACAGATAGTGAGTGAAATAATCAGGAAATACTTCCCCGACCTTACAGGATCACAGATTACCTTGTTTTCAAAGCTTGAAGAGGTTTACAGTCAGTGGAACGCCAGGATTAACGTTATCTCAAGAAAGGACTTTGAAAATTTCTATACCCACCATGTGCTTCATTCACTCTCAATTGCAAAGATCATAAGTTTCAGGGAAGGAACCAGGGTGCTGGATGCTGGGACAGGAGGCGGCTTTCCGGGTATTCCTCTTGCAATCATGTTCCCCGGTGTGCGTTTTTTCCTTCTTGATTCAATAGCAAAAAAGATAAAGGTGGTTTCAAGCGTTGCAGATGAACTGGGTCTGAAAAACGTCATCCCGGTCAGAAAAAGGATAGAAGAGGAAACACGGCGGTACGAATTCATAGTCAGCAGGGCAGTAATGGCCTTTCCCGAACTTGTGAAACTTACAAGGAAAAATATCAGCCGCGATAAGGAAGGTGAGAGCAGAAACGGACTTATATGCCTCAAGGGAGGAGACCTTTCTGAAGAACTTCTGCCGTTCAGCGACAAGGCCATAGTTCATGATATAAGCTCCTTTTTCCCGGAACCCTGGTTCGAATCCAAAAAGATAGTTTACCTTCCACAATGATTTTTTCAAATTTTGTTCTCCCGGTTGCTTTTATTTAAAAAATATCTATCTTTGCGATCTCAAATTAAAACTGTAGAACCAACTTAAAAGCAGAGTCATGAAAAGGACATTTCAGCCTTCAAGGAGAAAAAGAGCTAACAAACACGGATTCAGGGAAAGAATGTCCACCGCCAACGGCAGAAGGGTTCTGGCTTCACGCAGGGCAAAGGGAAGAAAGAAGCTTACAGTATCAACTGAACTCAAACTTAAATAACAGGGTTATTTATAAAACCAGGGAAGGTGCCTCCGCAAAGGCACCTTTTTTTTTGCTAATTTTGCCCCCGATAACCTTTTACATGAAGAGTCCTGAAGACTATATAAATGATCCCGGACTGAAGAATATCCTTACGGGAATAAGCCAGGTCAGGCGCATCACAGAAGAAGAAGGGTTGCTTCTGTTTGAAAAGGCAGGATTATCCCTGCTTTCGCTGATGGCTGGAATAACAAGGAGAAAGCATAACGCGGATAAGGTCTTCTTCAACCGGAACTTTCACATTGAACCCACCAACCTCTGCATACACAACTGCCGCTTCTGCTCCTATCACAAAACTGAAGGCGACCCTGATAGCTGGGAATACTCGCACGAAGAGATGCTTGACATGGTAAGGAAATTCGACGGGATGGAAGTGACCGAGGTTCACATTACCGGCGGTGTTCATCCCTCGCACGACATCAGGTATTATGGCGAACTTATTCAAAAGATAAAGCAGCATCGCCCGGGGATCCACATAAAAGCCTATTCAGCCGTCGAGATCGACCAGATGATCTTAAAATCGGGAATGACATTAAACGAAGGTCTCAGGCTGCTGAAGCAATACGGACTCGATTCGATTCCGGGAGGAGGTGCGGAAATCTTCGACGAAACGATAAGAAAAAAGATCTGTCCCGAGAAATCAACTGCTGAAAAATGGCTGCTGATACACGAAACAGCTCATAATGAAGGTATTCCTTCAAATGCCACCATGCTGTACGGGCATCTCGAGAGCTATTCTCAAAGAATTGACCATATGGCGAGGCTAAGGGATCTTCAGGACAGGACCGGCGGCTTCAATGCGTTCATCCCGCTTAAATTCAGAAAGGCCAACAATCCCATGTCGCATCTTGGCGAAACCACCACGGCTGAAGATTTAAAAAACTATGCTGTTTCACGGATATTTCTTGACAACATACCCCATATAAAGGCATACTGGCCGATGATAGGAAGGGAAGTTGCCCAGATGAGCCTGATGTTCGGAACTGACGACCTCGACGGAACAATAGAAGATTCAACAAGGATCTATTCGATGGCAGGTTCCGGAGAAAAAAATCCGGCGATGTCGACCGATGAAATATGCAGGCTGGTCAGAGATGCCGGATTTGTGCCCGTTGAACGGGATTCCTTTTATAATTTTATACATACCTTTGCGTTATAAAATTTAGTCCGGCCGTCATGAGCATCAAAGATTTTCTCTTCAGCAAATTGTTTCTGAAAAACCTTGCACTCGCAGCTGTAATTATTGTGGTAATTATAATGCTCCTGCTCATCTGGATGAATTTTTACACACGCCACGGTCAAAGCAAGCCGGTACCTGACTTCAAGGGACTGACTCTCCGCCAGACCGAGGAACTGGCAAGGAAAAGCAGGCTCAGGTTCCAGATCATTGATTCGGTTTACACCTCCGAAGTTCCCAGGGGATGCATTGCCGAACAAAATCCGGTTCCGGGCTTCAAGGTCAAGAAGCGCAGAACTATATTGCTTACAATAAATGCATTCAATCCCGAGATGGTGGCAATGCCCAACCTGGTTAACCTGCCCAAAAGGCAGGCTGTCAAAGTAATTGAAAGCTCGGGGCTTCAGCTGGGGTCGATAAGGTACATCCCCGACATCTCCTTCGATGTTGTGCTGGAACAGCATTATGGCGGAAGGAATATCCATGACGGAGATTCAATCCAGAAAGGATCGGTTATTGATCTTGTCCTGGGGAGAGGCCTCAGCAATCAGAGAACGTATGTTCCCAATCTGATCGGAATCAATCACGAGGCTGCCAGGAACACGATACTGGGAGCATCACTTACTCTCGTCACCTCAATTTTTGATAACACGGTACTTACAGCCCAGGATTCGGCCGATGCTTTCGTATACAAGCAAAATCCCGACTTCAGTGCCGATGCAACCCTCCAGCTTGGATCGTCCATTTACCTGTGGCTGACACTCGACTCGGCACGATTGCCCGTCGACTCTGCAAACGTCATTACAGACACAATACCCGGAAGATTATCACGAATGTCCGACTAAACTGATGCATAAAAGACTGATAATATATATAATACTGCTGTCATTCATCCCGGCGCATGGCATAGCCCAGGAAGTGACAACAGGGCTTCAGTCGAACCGGCTGCTGAGTGGCAATTCAGCCGGATCAGCAAAAGGACTGGCTGCCGATCCTGTCGAACTACCTTTTTTCGACGATTTTACAGGAAGTTCAGTACTACCCTCTCCGCTGCTGTGGACCGACAATTATGCTTTTATAAACAACACGTATTCCGAAAGGCAGATTACAATCGGAATAGCCACACTTGACGCCCTCAATGAGACCGGAAAGCTTTATGAGACTGCAGTCGCTGAGGGATTTGAGGCCGACCATCTGACTTCCCAGCCGGTGAATCTGATGTATCCGGCATCCGACAACATATGGCTCAGCT
>CAYQRF010000035.1:0-17335 GCA_964419775.1 uncultured Rikenellaceae bacterium | reverse complement strand
CCCCTTCTTGTCTGGTACGATTCTATCCAGTTGTTTATTATGAAGAACGGCATCATCTTCCTTACATCTTCCGGAAGTATGTCAAAGTTGTTTACCATCGCCCTGTAGAAATTGTAGGTGACGCTCTCAAGAGGCCTGCGCGAGAAAAAATTCCACTCCTTAGTCAGGAAATGATCGTAAAGGATATCCGTGATTACACCCGAATATTTGTGGTATTTTCTGCTGAAATGGATCTTGCTGCGGTGAACAACCGGATGCCTGTCGGTGAAGGCATCAATATGACGGTGAAGTATGATGCCTTTCCTTACCTGCTCGGGATATTTCAAATAGTCGCGCCCTTTTACATAGTCTCCTATGTAGTTTCCGATGATTATTTTTTCCGAATCACCTGAAAGGTATATGTGGGCCAGGACATTCATTTCAGAACATAATAGTACAAAGAAATAAGTTTAGCCCGGTTATAGCGGAAACATTTTCTTTAACATATTTTCAAAAGGCACTAATTAGCGTATAAATCGCCATATAATCAATACATTATGGCACAATAAGAGCATCCGAAAAAATCAATTCAAATGTTCGTATTTTATATCCGCAAATTATAAATTTGTCGTCTTAGTTTATTATAATAACGTTTTTTCCACGAAATTAATTATCAAGTATCAAGGGAGGAATTATGCCAAAGAAGAATGTAATAATAATCGGTGCAGCCGGAAGGGATTTCCACAATTTCAATACCTATTTCAGGGACAATGAAAGTTATAATGTAGTCGCATTTACTGCTGCCCAGATTCCTGATATCGACGGCAGGAAATATCCTGCCGTGCTTGCAGGCAGGTTGTATCCTGAAGGGATTCCGGTCTTTGCTGAAGAAAATCTTGCAGATCTGATTCATGAATTCAAGGTCGAGGATTGTGTTTTTTCATATAGTGATGTCACTTATCAGAAAGTGATGGCTGTAAGCGCCCTGGTGAATGCCGCAGGTGCAAATTTTGTACTTCTCGGCCCGGATGCTACAATGGTAAAGAGTACCTTACCCGTGATTGCAGTGGGAGCCATCAGAACAGGCTGCGGAAAGAGCCAGACATCAAGGAGGGTTATTGAACTCCTTATGGCTAAGGGTCTTAAGGTAGTTGCAGTGCGCCATCCAATGCCATACGGCGACCTTGCAGAACAGAAAGTTCAGAGATTTGCCACAATCAGCGACCTTGAAAAGCACAAGTGTACCGTTGAGGAGATGGAAGAATACGAACCTCATGTTGTCAGGGGTAATGTGATCTACGCCGGAGTCGATTATGAAGCAATACTCCGCGCTGCAGAGAACGATCCTGCCGGATGCGACGTCGTGGTCTGGGATGGCGGCAATAACGACTTCCCGTTCTACAAACCGGATATGATGATTACAGTCACCGATCCCCACAGGGCAGGTCATGAACTGAGATATTACCCGGGCGAAGTAACACTCCGCCTGGCCGATGTGGTCGTGATAAACAAGATCGACAGCTCTTCACCTGAGGGAATCCAGGTGGTAAGGGAAAGCATTGAAAAAGTTAACCCGCGGGCTGTCGTGATCGACGGAGCCTCACCCATCAGGGTTGACGATCCTTCAGTGATTAAGGGAAAAAGAGTACTGGTTGTT
Source organism: uncultured Rikenellaceae bacterium (assembly GCA_964419775.1). Classification (GTDB taxonomy): domain Bacteria; phylum Bacteroidota; class Bacteroidia; order Bacteroidales; family VadinHA17; genus LD21. The sequence continues at coordinate 15,699 of CAYQRF010000035.1, read as the reverse complement.
GAGGACGGACCAACCCTCACCCATGGCGAAATGAAACTGGGGGCCGGAATCGTTGCTGCCAGGAAGTTCGGAGCTGTCGAACTGGTCGACCCGAGGCCGTTTACCGTCGGAAAACTGACTGAGACATTCAGCATTTATCCGAATATCGGAACCCTCCTTCCTGCAATGGGATACGGGGAACAGCAGCTGAAGGACCTTGAGGAAACAATAAACAAGACAGATTGCGACAGTGTTGTAATTGCCACTCCGATCGACCTGAACAGGATAATCAGCATCAGGAAACCCAACACCAGGGTATATTACGATCTTCAGGAAATAGGTGATCCAAACCTGACACAGGTGATTGATGAGTTCGTGAACAAGTTCGGTCTGAAAGGAAAGAACTAATCAGTAATAGGTTTTTAACACAAAGCCCCCATCTTAATGATGAGGGCTTATTTTTTGTTCTATCTTCTTACCCGGGCATTGCCCTTCCAGATGCTCCATACCTGTTCCTCGTCGGCAGGCTGGCCGTAGTCGGTTAAGGATGTTGTGGCAAGCGCACCGGTAGCCCATCCGAACTGTATCCATTTTTCGGGCTCCCAGCTCCGGAGGATCCCATAGAGCAGACCTCCGACAAATCCGTCACCGCCGCCAATGCGGTCGAGGACATGGATTGGCCGCGGCTCGACTACATGCCATTCATCTCCTTCGAGCATTATGGCACCCCAGAGATGTTCGTTGGCATTGATGACCTGCCTCAGGGTGGTCCCGAATACCGATGCGGCAGGGAACTCCTTTTTCACCCTGCGGATCATCTCCTTGAAGCTCTCAATCTTCGCTGCAAGGTCCTTGCCTCCCTCCTCAGGTCCGGCAATACCAAGGCAAAGCTGGAAATCCTCTTCGTTGCCGGCAAGGATATCTGCAAGCCCGGCTATCTCCCTGAAAGTGGCTGCAAGTTCCTTTTCCCTTCCCTTCCAGAATGTGGCCCTGTAATTGAGGTCAAATGCAATCCTGGTGCCATGCTTCTTTGCCGACCGCGCCAGCTCAAGGCAGAAATTGCTTGTTTCGGGCGACAGGGCTCCGATAAGCCCCGACAGGTGAAGTATCTGCACTCCTTCTTCCTCAAAAAGCCTTTTGAGATCGAAGTCCTTGACATTGAGAGTCCTTCCGACTTCCCCGGCCCTGTCATTGTGTACCCTTGGCCCCCTCGATCCGTAACCGCTGTCGGCAATGTTGAACTGATGACGGTATCCCCAGGGCCCGCCCTGCTCAAGTTCAACACCTTCATATGCCATATGCCTCGATGCAAGGTTGTCCCTGATCATTCGGGAAATCGGGCTGTCTTTAACAAAGGTTGTCAGTACCTTAACAGGAAGTCCGAGATAGGAGGGAACGCTTGCAACATTAGTTTCGGCGCTGGTCACCTGCATGTGAAAAGTGTCACTGGAATGTACGGGCTGTCCGTTTGAGGGAGTTATTCTTACCCCCATGCTGGTGGGAACCACCAGCGACCATCTGAAGTTTTTTCTTAGATCTATGTTCATATCTGATTTATTTTAGTCTTTCCCTGAGTAATTTGCCAGCCTCTTCATAGCCGGGCTTGCTGAGCAGGGCAAACATATTCTTCTTGTATGCCTCCACTCCGGGCTGATCAAAAGGATTAACATCCAGGATATATCCGCTGATACCGCACGCAAGCTCAAAGAAATAGAACAACTGGCCGACATAGTATTCGGTAAGTTCCGGAATTGTGATGTGCATTACAGGCACCTTACCGTCGTTGTGGGCCAGGATGGTTCCGGCTTCGGCATTGTGATCTACCTGCGACAACCTCTGTCCGGCAAGATAATTGAGCTGATCCGCATCATCTTCCTCTTTCGGAACCGTTACCTTCTTCACAGGTTCCTTTACAGAAAGAACGGTCTCAAACATTATTCTCTGTCCATCCTGAATATACTGCCCGAGAGAATGCAGGTCGGTGGTGAAATCGACAGCAGCCGGAAAGATCCCCTTTCCGTCCTTGCCTTCACTCTCGCCGTAAAGCTGTTTCCACCATTCGGCAAGGAAGTGAAGTTTGGGGTTATAGCTTATCATTATCTCTGTCGTTTTTCCCGACTGCAGTATCAGATTACGGGCTGCGGCATAAAGCAACGACAGGTTTGTTGCACCGTTCCTGTTGATACGGGTGATCTGCTCCATTGCTTTTGCTCCGCTTACAAGCGCCCTGATGTCAAATCCGCACAGCGCTACCGGCAATAATCCGGCCGGAGTCAGAACCGAATATCTCCCTCCGATATTGTCGGGAATGACGAATGTCTGGTATCCGTTAAGCTGCGCAAGTGGCCTCAATGCCCCCTTTTTACTGTCGGTGATGGCAATAATCCTTTTGGCTGCCTCTGCCTTTCCAACCTTATTCTCAAGATGATTTCTTATTATCCTGAAAGCTATGGCCGGTTCGGTTGTAACCCCCGATTTGGAAATAACAACTATCGAATAATTGACTTTGTCGAGAATTTCAAGAAGATCTGCAACATAATCCTCCGACAGATTCTGACCTGCAAAGATGACTTCATGATGTGAGTCCTTTCTCAGTGTTGAGAAGGTATGTGAAAGAGCCTCTATTACCGCCCTCGATCCAAGATACGATCCTCCAATACCTATCACCACCGTGAAATCGGAAATTGACCGCAAATAATCTGCGCTCTTTTCAATATTGTCAAGCTGCGGCAGAATGTCATCCGGCAAAGTGAGCCAGCCAAGAAAATCATTTCCTGCTCCTGTTTTATTGTTCAGGCTGTCGAGATGCCTTACCGACTGCTGGGCAAGGGCTGTTATTTCTTCAAGCGATATGAAATCTGCAACATTCTTAAGACTTAAACTTATATTTTCCTTCATCTGTCAATATTTTAAAAAAAGTGTTACGAATTGACAAAGTTAAAAAAAAGCCGGCAGGATATACCTGCCGGCTTTTCAAGTGAAAGCATTTTGTAAGCGGAGAGCACTATTTCCGGTTCACGCTCCCCGCGCTCGACGAATGTGCGTCAATGTATTTCGGGTTGCCCCTGTAGTTGATGTCTCCGGCGCTCGATGACCTGGCCCTGAGCCTCTCGGTGACATTTATATCGGCATCACCGGCGCTCGAAGCCGAAACTTCGGCTTCCCTTACTACAAGCCCGTAGGCATTGAAATCGCCGGCACTGCTGAGATTCGCCTCAAGCAGATCGGCTTCTCCGGTAAGTGTAACATCACCCGAACTGCTTACGCCGGCTTTGATCTCCTTTGCATACACTTCGAGCCTGACGTCTCCTGCGCTGCTGACCGATAACTCGAGACGGCCGGTTCTGACCGGCGTCTGACCTATGATGTCTCCTGCGCTTGATGTGCTGAGCGATTCAATATCCTTCATCGTAACATACACCCTTTTCATTTCTGCCTCCCTGATGCTGGCCTCGGTATAAACATGCAGAACACCGTTCCTGATTTCCGTCAGAATATATTCATGCAGGTTTTCGTCAGCCTCCACCTCAATAGATTCCCTTTCTCCCTGCGAAAGGAAAACATCGATTCCGCTGCTGACCCTCAGGGAAGAAAACTGACCGGCATCCCTTTTTTCCTTTTCTACCTTGTTGTTGCCATATACCGCCCTGCGCATCTGCCCGTTGGTGCAGAAGGTAATTCCAATGGCAAGTATCAGTAACAGTCCGAACTTCAGGTTCTTCATGGTCTTAAATATTAGTTTGATAAATTTGATTTCATGATAAAGACATTTAAAAAATAATAAAGTTGCATGACTAATCAACATTTTTGACGTTCCATCCGGGAAAAATAGTTTGTATCTTGCTGATTAAACCACGAATCTCCTTTGATAATGAAATCAATCAACTTTTTTACGATTGTATTTTTCCTTGCCCTGGTCTGCGGATGCAGCAGCGGGGTGAAGGATGATGATACCCTTAAGCTATGGTTTGAACAACCGGCTTCAAAATGGGAGGAAGCACTTCCGGTCGGGAACGGACGGCTGGGTGCCATGATTTACGGAAACCCGGGGGAAGATCACATCCAGTTCAATGAAGAAACACTCTGGACAGGCAGACCCCATGACTATTCAAATGAAGGGGCTTCCCAATCCCTTGGAAAGATAAGGGAACTTATCTGGAGTGGCAGACAGGACGAGGCCGAGGAACTTGCCCTGGCTGAGTTCATGAGCTTGCCCCTGCACCAGGAGAAATACCAGCCTTTCGGGGATCTGTGGCTTAAGTTCAGCGGACACGACTCGGTAACTGCCTTCAGGAGGGAGCTCGATATCTCAAACGCAATTTGCAGAACCACTTATGAAACAGAAGGGAAGAAATTCACCCGTGAGTATTTTGCAAGCTATCCGGCTAACCTTATCGTTATAAACCTGTCGTGCGACAGCAGGCGTTCTCTTTCCTTCGATCTCTCAATGACAGCACTGCACGAAGGTTATAAGGTGACAGCAGGCGAAGGCAATACTCTGACACTCGATGTGAAGGTTAAAAACGGCTCCCTGTATGGCACTTCGGTTGCCAGAGTTCTTTTGAAGGGAGGAGATATCACCGCATCAGATTCCAGCCTCCGTATTGAAAAAGCTGATAAGGCCACAATCCTTCTGTCGGCAGCCACAAATTTTGTAAACCCCCGCGATGTCTCCGGCGATCCTGCCGGCTTGTGCGCCACACACCTTGAGGCTTCGGCAGGCAAGACCTATGAAAAGCTAAGGGAGGAACATACAGGTGACTACCGGAAGTATTTCGACAGATTCTCAATCGACCTGGGCTTGTCAGGCAAGGAGAATCTTCCGACTGACAAGCGAATACAGGATATCCCGGCGGCAATGGACAATTCCCTTGCTGCCCTCTATGTCCAGTACGGACGTTATCTCCTTCTCTCCTCAAGCCGTGAGGGGACCTATCCTGCAAACCTTCAGGGTATATGGAACAACAGGCTCAATCCCCCGTGGGATAGTAAATACACTGTCAACATAAACATCGAAATGAATTACTGGCCGGCTGAAATACTTAACATTGCCGAATGCCATAACTCCCTTTTCAAAATGATTGATGAACTGGTTCCGGCAGGCACAAAGGTTGCAGGGGACCATTACAATGCATCGGGCTGGGTTCTTCATCACAACACCGACATCTGGAGAGGTGCAGCACCGATAAATGCATCCGACCATGGAATATGGGTTACGGGAAGCGGATGGATGGCACATCATTACTGGGAGCATTTTCTTTTCGGAAGAGACACCACTTTTCTCAGAAACGAAGCCTGGCCTGTTTTGAGGGATGCAGCTTTGTTCTATACCGATCTGCTTGTGCCCGATCCGAAAACGGGATGGCTGGTTTCATGCCCTTCCAATTCTCCCGAAAACGGAGGCCTGGTATCGGGTCCCACCATGGACCACCAGATAATAAAGAGCCTGTTCAGGGCATGCATTGAGGCGGGCAGGATACTCGATTCCGGTGATGCCTTCACAGATACTCTTGCAGCGATGCTTCCGAGGATAGCTCCTTACAGGATTGGCAGGTTCGGACAGCTCCAGGAATGGATGGACGATATTGATGATCCGGATAACAAGCACCGTCATGTTTCGCACCTGTGGGGCGTTCATCCGGGAAAGGAAATTAACTGGAAGGATAATCCGGAATTCATGGAGGCCGCAAAAAAATCCCTTGTCGCAAGAGGGGATGAGGGAACCGGCTGGAGCCTGGCATGGAAGATCAACTTCTGGGCGAGGTTCAGGGAAGGAAACCATGCATGGCAAATGGTTCGGATGCTTCTCAGGCCGCAGGGAATGCCTTCTTCCCAGGCCAGGGGAGGCGGTTCCGCTGGTGGCGGATCATATCCGAATCTCTTTGATGCACATCCTCCGTTCCAGATCGACGGGAATTTCGGGGGAGCGGCAGGAATTGCTGAAATGCTTATCCAGAGCCATCTTGATGAAATAGAGATTCTTCCTGCCCTGCCCGATGGGATACCGTCGGGAAAAATAAGGGGAATACGTGCGAGAGGCGGATTTGAACTCGATTTTGAATGGAATGATGGCAAACTGACAAATCTGGAAGTGACTTCAGTTTCCGGAATGCCTCTTTCCCTTAGCTATAAAGGCCTTGTGTTCTCGTCGGAAACATCAAGGGGTGAAGTGATGAACTTCGACGCACAACTAAACAGGCTTTAGTCTCTGTCGGATACTTAGTTTCTGACCGGGTTTTTTCAGGGATTCGTAACCCTTTCGTTCCCTCTTGTAGGAATAACGAATGCATCGGGATATCCTTCCTTCATGATCTGTTTCTGGAGTCCTGAGGCCGCGGCTGAAGAGCTGAATTCTCCTGCGCATGCACGGTAAGCACCGTTATACATATATTCGAAGGTCTTGTATCTGGTTCCTCCGAAGGTCACTTCGAAGCTTCCCCTTGGCTGCATGTACGAAGCAAACTGCACACGGTAGACTATCTGGTCTGATGCCGCAGCAACCTGCGCTGCAGGCTGTCTTACCGGTTCCTGAACCTGAGCAGGCACTCTCTGAGTATTTACGGCTTCTCCGGCAGTCTTTGGTGTACTCGCCTGACTGGTTATGTTTTGCAATGAGCCTGTGATCCGTTCATTATTTTTGAAGGCTACGACGAATGCATCGCTGTAACCATCCCGTCGAAGCTGAGCCTGAAGCCCGGCCGCTGCAGCGGGAGAAGGAAATTCTCCTGCACAGGATTTGTATGTTCCATTGGAGAAATACTCAAAAACATCATATTTCTTTCCCCCTGTCGTGATGGTTCTGTCAGCCCTTTTTGCCGAGGTGGCCTGAAACTGCACACGGAACACAATAGCATCGGGATCGGGGACAGCCTGTGTTGTGGCCTCAGCAGGAGCCTGTTCGGGCACCTTTACTGCTTCGGCAACTTTCTGCACGGGCTTTTCAGCCGGTGGTAAAGTTTCCTTCACAGCAGGTTCAGGCTCTTCCTGCTTCACTGCGACAGGAATTACTTCCTCTTCAACAGCGGGAACCATCCGGGCAATCAGACTGAAGGCTTCCTGAAGGTTACGGGCATTGCCAAGAGCCATCTGATCATTCAGGGTGACCCTGAATAACTGCGGAGTTTTTCCTGCTTGCTTGTATCTTGTTGTATAGAAGGCTGATTTACCGTCGGTCTTGCTTAGTTTGAAGGCAAAATCATCATCCGGTGTGTTGATAAGTTCGGTGAGATTGGCCGGTTTCTCCCATTTGCCTCCGTTGTACCTGCAGAAAAAGATGTCAAAGCCTCCTGAACCTGATATGCCGTCAGACGAGAAATACAGGTTATTGTCCTGGTCAAGAAAAGGTGTCAGTTCATCTCCCTTTGTGTTTATGAGGTTTCCCAGATTTATGGGAGCCGACCAGTCGGTGCCCTCCCTGTAGGAAATGAAAAGATCAAGCCCCCCCAGGCTTTCGCTCCTGTTGCTGCTGAAAACCATCTTCTCACCATCGGGCGACAGTGCAGGATGTGAATAAAGCGATCTGTCGGAGCAGAAACTAACTGGCTTGCTATCGCTGATCCATTCATGCTTTTTGTTTTTTGCAAGCTCATACCTTGCCTTGAAGATTTTCTCAGGCTCCCTGCTTGAAGGCTTCCTGGTATAATACATCACCGTATAATCATAGTTGAAGGTCATCGCCTCGGTCGGGACCTGCCACGACAGGGTAGGAGAGAAAAGATTACGGGAGCCGGCAACGGTATCGAGAGGGACGGCATAATAGGCATCGATCTTTCCGAATGAGGTGTGACTCTCAAGCATCCTTGCCTCATTTTTTGTATCCGAAAGGAAAACAATGCCGTCGCGGTAGAACTGAACGCCCGATGAGGGAGATACTATATCAAGGCTGAACCGGTCAACTTTAATGAGATTCCTGATACTCTGCTGCCCCTGCAACTGTGCAAAGGCAAAGCCGGCGATAGATGCCATAAGCAGCATTTTTGCCGGTAAAGACAATATTTTAGTAGTTGATATTTTCATAATTCTGACAAAACATTTTACCAGTGTCCGCTTTTAGTGTAGCCCGACTTGTTGGGCGAGAAATTGATACCCACAGCAATTTCCGAAGTTAAGGCTTTTTTGTAGAAAGGTGAATCTTTAGGCAGGGCAAAATAGGTTCCGACATAAAACTTGGGATACCTGTACTGGAAGAAGAATGATACTTTGCTGTAGTCGTTGAAATAAGTCCCGATAAGGAAATTGCCCACATACAGTTTCAGAAGTGGTTCAATGCTTTCCTTGATATCGAACGAAAGTGAATCATCCGTATGAATCAGTATGGATGGTTCAAGTACAATATCCAGGGCTTCGCTCAGCACAAATTTGTAGCCGCCGATAAGGTGATACTGCCTCGAGACAGGAACTGAATAATTATGAAGAGTTGCCGTGTCTTTGGGAGGATTCAGCAGATTGGTCGCGGAGATTCCTGCATAAGCCTTTGGATTGTAAACATATACGCCGAAATCGATATTGGGATAGCGGAATTCCTTGTAAGGAATTTCCTGGTCAGGTTTTCCTTCCTTGAAATGATACATTCCTTTGACTGCTGCACCAATCGAAACGAACGACAATCCCCTTCTGCTAAGGGGTATGTGATATGCTGCCGATGCGCTTACCCCTGCATTGTGCGTCGAGTCGGCTGATTCGTATTCATTGTAGCCGTATAACCCGACACCAACGTTTGAGTAAGAATACGTCCTGCCTGACGGAAGATAGCCCAGCACTTTCTTGGTCAGACGGGTGTTCCCGCTCAGGATCTGGGAAGAAGATTGTCCCCTGAAACCTGCGTTCATATCGACTGATAAGTAATCCTTGCTTCCGGCGGCGGCAGGATTCAGAACAAACGGGGTGTAGATCCTGTATGAAACCGGATTGAAGGGTGATTGCTGCCCGAACGATGATTCACAGGCGATTACGGCTAAAAAAACGAGTAGAATTTTTCTATTCAATGGCATATGGGGTTTTATAAAAATTTAACTATCAAGCAACCCGCCTTCGCTAAAGCTACGGCGGGCAAAGCCAGCACCTTTAATTATTTATAACGGCAAAATAACAAACTAATTGCCGATAAATATTGAATACATGATCTTTATTGTCCGCCTGGCGAAGAAAATCTTCAGATCGCCTGTTCTTTGCCTTTCAGCCATTCCTCAACAGCCTGCGGACTTAATCCGGTCAGACCGAGCTTGTTCTTTTTGTTGTACCCGTTCAGATCGTTCGACAACTTGCCTGCCTTTGCTGTCGCCCGTAGTAAGGCGAGTGTCGTGAATCCAAGCTTTTTCAGGGGTTCAATCCATTCTTCGGGGACACCGGCTTCCATGTATTCTTCTTTAGTACTTTCAACAGGCGCTTTCTGGATCAGTGGTTTCATCTGAGGGAACAGCAGTACATCCTGAATCGAGGGCTGATTGGTGAGCAGCATGGCCAGCCTGTCGATACCAATACCCATCCCTGAAGTGGGAGGCATGCCGTATTCGAGCGCCTTTACAAAATCAAGATCAATGAACATGGCCTCATCATCGCCCTTTTCGGACAGCTTTAACTGGTCCTGGAATCTTTCAAGCTGATCCACCGGATCATTAAGCTCCGAATAGGCATTTGCTATCTCCTTACCGTTGATCATCAGCTCAAACCTTTCGACAAGACCTGGCTTGCTCCGGTGCATCTTGGTCAGAGGTGAGGTCTCAGCGGGATAATCGATGATGAAAGTGGGCTGAATATAATTATGCTCGCATTTTTCTCCGAAAATCGAATCGATGAGCTTGCCCTTGCCCATCTCTGGTGTATGAGGCACCTCAAGCCTGTCACAAACCTTTCTCAGTTCCTCTTCAGTCATACCCGTGATGTCAATCCCGGTATTCTCCATGATTGCATCAGTCATCGATATCCTTTTGTACGGCGGAGTGAGGTTAATTGTCTTGTCACCGTAAACGATTTCCGTGCTGCCGTGAATTTCCATTGCCGCTCTCCGGATTATCTCCTCTGTAAAACTCATCATCCAGAAGTAGTCCTTGTATGCCACGTAAATCTCCAGCACCGTGAACTCCGGATTGTGATTCCGATCCATACCTTCATTCCTGAAATCCTTCGCAAACTCGTAAACTCCTTCGAATCCGCCCACTATCAGCCTTTTGAGGTAAAGCTCATTGGCAATCCTGAGATAAAGCGGTATGTCGAGCGTGTTGTGATGAGTGATGAAAGGCCTTGCTGAAGCGCCTCCCGGAATGGGCTGGAGGATTGGAGTTTCCACTTCAAGATAACCCTGTGAATTGAAAAGCTCGCGCATCGACTGCACTATCCTCGTCCTGTTCCGGAATACGTCGCGGACATGCGGATTGACAATCAGATCCACATAACGCTGGCGGTAACGCATCTCGGGATCAGTGACGGCATCATAGAAAATCCCGTCCTTTTCCTTAACCACCGGCAGCGGCCTAATGGATTTGCAGAGTATTGTGAATTCCCTTACATGAACTGTTATTTCACCCATCTGAGTCCTGAAAACATGACCTTTAACCCCGATGATGTCACCCATATCGAGCAGACGCTTGAAAACCGTGTTGTACAGGGTTTTGTCCTCCCCCGGACAAAGATCATCCCTTCTGGCATAGATCTGTATCCTTCCCGTCGAATCCATCAGCTCGGCAAAGGATGCATTCCCCATGATCCGGCGGCTCATTATCCTGCCGGCAAGGCAAACATCCCCGAATTTCGATTCATCCCTGTCAAATTCATTCAATATATCGGCAGCACAGGCATTCGTCCTGTATTCGGCTGCCGGATACGGATCAATGCCAAGCTTTCTAAGCTCTGCAAGCGCATCCCTCCGTATCTTTTCCTGTTCACTTAACATCATAAACCGGTCTCTTAAAATTTGTGCAAAGATATCAAAATTCAGCTATTGCCTGAACGTGGTTCATGAATGTTTGTACGAGCAGATCTGATCGTTGAACCGTTCCCTGAGTATCCTGGTGACAGGCCCGGGAACCCCTCCTCCGATCTCAAAATTGTCCACCCTTACGACAGGGGTGATTTCACCAGAGGTGTTGGTTATGAATATCTCCTGAACCTTCGATAGTTTTTTCAGAACCATTGCTTCCTCCTTTACGGGGATGCCCTCCCTTCGGGCCAGTTTGATTATGTTCTTCCTCGTTATGCCCGATAGTATGCTTTCCGATTCAGGATGGGTATAGATTACCCCTTTCTGAACAAAGAAGATATTCGAGTGTGAGCATTCTGTGATTAATCCATACCTTACAAAGGCACATTCAAAGAAACCATTGCTTACGGCATCCTGAAAACCAAGAGTGTTGGGTAAAAGAGCAATGGATTTGATGTCGCAGCGCGCCCACCTGATATCTTCCTTAACCGTTATGGCAACTCCCGACTCCCTGCCGGCATTCTCGGGTGTGAATTCCCTGGCAAAGGCATAGACCGTAGGACCTACCGGAGGCGAAGGAAATGCATGGGTGCGAATGGCGGCTCCCCTGGTTACCTGGAGATAAACAAGAGCCTGTGAATTCTCAAGATCATTCAGCTTAACCAGTTTCCGCGCCAGAACCGGGAAATTGTCCTCTTCCGGCCACGAAATATGCGTCTCCCTTAGACTCCTTTTCATCCGTGCCACATGACCATCCATGTCAAAAAAGAATCCCTCATACCACCTTATCACTTCATAAATGCCTTCGGCAAACAGAAATCCACGGTCATCAGGACTTATCCTGATCTCATCCCTGGGCATGAAGTTGCCGTTGAAATATGCTATATCCATTTGTTTTCCGGTTAACTTATTTATAAACAGATCAGTCGTGAAAAAGTTTATTGTTCCGTAACTGGCATCTGCCGGTTCCTGCTCCTGAACTGTTAATTATCCGGGTTCGATCACCTCGGTATTGTAATCTATTTCCGACCTCGCATCCTCGGGCGATCTGAAGTTACCGCAGGCAGCCTGAACAAAAAGGGAGGCTCCGAGCACCGTAGTCTCCTTTTGTTTTATTATCCTGAGAGGTACTCCGGCCGACTTAGCCCTGAGCCTGTTCCACAGCCGGTTACGCGATCCTCCCCCCACACACAGAATATTCTCCGCCCTGAATCCGCCGGCATTTTCAAGCGACGTCCTGCCTTCCGCCAGCCTTAGGGAAAGTGATTCGAGAACAGCCCTGAATATCTCATCCCTTGTCGAGTCCATTGTAAGTCCCAGGATCTGACCTCCGGGTCTGCCTTCCCTTTCCTCATAGAACCTGGGGATCACTTTCACCCCGTTGGAGCCGTCGGCGACTTTTTCAGCTCCTTCTATCATAAGATCGAATGCATCATCGCCCAGGTCGCTGAAAAGGTTCCGGCGCACCCATTCTATTACTCCGGAGGCAATCCACTGTGTTCCAATGTTGAAAAGACCCGGTCTGGCATCAAGTTCAGTGGTGATGCCCATATTCAGTTGTTCTGGTCCGGCTCTGAAGCTTCCTGCCCTGACCATCAGTATTTCCCAGGTTCCTGAACTGAGTACGGGCTCGTCTTTCCCGGCGCCCGATCCGAAAATGGCAAACTGGGTGTCGTGCCCCGTGGCCACAACAGGGGTGCCGGCGGGAATTGATGTCTCTTCAAAAGCTTTTCTGGTTACGGTTCCGACAATGGCCCCGGGTTCCGCAAGAGGCCCCATCAGCTCCCTGCTGATGCCTGCCTTTCCAAGAATCATGTCGGAGAAATCCCTATCCTGCTGATTCATCATCATCGATGTGCCGGCCATGGTGGTGTCATTAACCATTTCACCCGTCAGCTGCCTGATGAAAATCGAGGGCATGAAAAGAAACATGTGGCTGCCGGAGATGATTTCCGGCCTGTTCTCCAGAAACCAGATCATCTTGTAGATGGTGTTGAAGCTGAACGGAAGGACTCCGGTCTCACCGTAAAGTAAATCCTGCGGGATATATTTGCCGATCCCTGACATAATCTGCTTTGTGCGTTCACATTGCCATGAAATGACCGGGTAAAGCATCCTGCCGTCCCTGCTGAAAAGGGTGCCGTCGACTCCGAAAGTGGTAACCGTGACACCGGCAATTCTTTCGGGTTCGATCAATCCCATTACTTTCCGGGAAGCAAGGCACATCTTCTCCCATATCTCTGCCGTGTCCCAGATCCTGTATGCCGGGTAATAAGGATCGGGCCGCGTTGCGTTGGGAAAGGCCTCCGAAGCAAGAATGCTTCCTGCCGCATCGATGGCGATCACCCTTATATTTGTTGCACCGCAGTCAAAGACAATTGCCGTATCCCGCTGCATCGGTCAGGCTCCTTTCAGAAATGAAATCGATGCTCCTGCATATATCAGCCCGGCAGCATATGCAGTGATGGCAATTATCACCAGTATCCCTATAAACGTGAAGTATTTCTTCAGGTTCCTTATTCCCCTGTCAAGCTTTTGCTGGTCGTTGTTCTGAACAGCATCCCTGATGTTTTTCGAGAACCGGAAAAGGAAAACAACCGGAAACAGCGAAATCGCACCGGCCACAAATAAAAGAATGATCACCATCGATTCGGGAATGCCAAGTGCTGCCTTCGTTGTGCTGAAAGTTGTGAGGAACATGCCAGTGGCAATTCCTGCGATTATAAACAATCCTATAAGAATGAAACCGAGCACCGAAAGGAATGTGGTCCATATTCTGATGGTGTTCAGGTTTTTGAGTGTGTCAGGACCAATTTCGAGTTTCCTTTCTTCAGCAGATGTTTCCATTTTATTTCAGTATTGAAACCGTATATTGCTTTCGACGGATTTATTATATTAGTCTTACCATTATCCGTAAAGGGGACCGTAGCTTGCACAAGCCCTGTAATCCGATGCTTCCCTGTCCATGCCGAACGCATTCCATGAGTTTGGCCTGAATATCTTTTCGTCAGGAACGTTGTGCATGCATACCGGTATCCTCAGAAGGGAAGCAAGCGCAATCAGGTCAGCTCCTATATGACCGTAGCTCGAAGCCGAGTGGTTGGCTCCCCAGGTGGCCATCACTGAATAGACATCGGTGAAGGGTCCCTTGCCGGTAAGCCTTGGTGCAAACCATGTGGTTGGCCATCCCGGATCGGTTCTGTCGGTGAGTATCTTGTTCATCTTTTCGGGTAGATCAACCGTCCAGCCTTCAGCAAGTTGCAGTACAGGACCAAGTCCCTTGACCAGGTTAACCCTCGAAATGGTTATGGGCATCACATCTTCTGTGGTGAATTGAGAAGAGAAGCCTCCTCCCCTGAAATATCCGGTGTTTGCCGGCGACCATTGAGTTGCCCTGAGGCAGTCGGCTGCATCTTCCGGGGTTATTTCCCAGAAAGGCTTTATGCATGCTTCTCCCTTCCTGCGTTCCCTGCCTGAGAAATCGAGGGCTGAAGCTCCCGAGTTGATAAGGTGTATGATGCCGTTGGCTGCCAGCCCGGCGGGTTTCATGCCTGTAACCCTTTCAATTGCAGCGGCGCTCCAGAAGGTGCGTATGTCAGAGAACATCTGGGCGGTGTTGGTGAGAAGATAACCAAAGAGCATCGGCACACCGTTCATTGCATCATTTTCAGTTGCAACAAGGTAAGGAGGCCGTATTCCGTTCCAGTCGAAGGAGGAACAAAGGATAGCCTCAAGAAAATCCCCGTTAGGCATGTGATCGGTCCACTGACGCTGACCCTGGAATCCGGCCAGTATTGCATTGTGGCCGAGGGATTCCTCTCCAAAACCAAGTTTTTTAAGCACGGGATTCCCCACCATGAGGTCGCGGGCTATCAGGGCCATCTTGACAACAACCTCCCATTCCTGGTCCTTCCTTTTCCTCGAAGAGGGTTTTTCGTTAAGATCCTTTCCCTCCTTGCAGTACTTTCTGGTCCAGGCAAGCGCCCTGGTGTATTCTTCCCTGTCAAAGATATCTTCAGTGAGCCGGCGGGTGAATTCACTCATGTCGACATATTCGTTCCTCATCCCCAGATAATCCTGGAAGAAATCTTCCCTGACTATTGAACCTGCAATTCCCATTGACACGGAGCCCATCGACAGATACGACTTGCCTTTTATGAAGGCAACAGGCAGAGCTGCCCTTACAAACCGCAGTATCTTTTCCGAAACATCTTCCGGAATGGTCTTGTCGCCTGCATCCTGCACATCACGTCCGTAAATGCCGAATGCCGGCAGTCCTTTCATCGCATGCCCTGCAAGAGCCGCTGCCAGATATACTGCTCCAGGCCTCTCTGTGCCGTTGAAACCCCAGATAGCCTTGGGCATCATGGGATCCACATCTATGGTCTCACTTCCATAACACCAGCATGGAGTGACGGTAAGGGTCAGACCCACGCCGTTCTTCCTGAATTTCTCTGCACAGGCTGCGGACTCGGCCACCCGGCCGATAGTAGTGTCGGAAATAACACATTCCACAGGCTTCCCGTCCGGGTACCTTAAGTTCTTGCCAATCAGGGCAGCTGCAGCTTTAGCCATCCCCATGGTCTGCTTCTCGAGCGACTCGCGTACTCCCCTCTCACGGGCATCAATCACCGGCCGGATCCCGACTTTCGGGAAATCCCCGATGACCGTCTGGTAGTCTTTACTGATTCTGAATTCGTTCTCTGACATGTTCGCGTTTTTATATGTAATACGGATTAAATTGTCACTTAACAAATATAGTTTTTTTTGGTATTGGGCTGTCGGCATTTTGTGACATCAGATCC
>CAYQRF010000034.1:8630-17378 GCA_964419775.1 uncultured Rikenellaceae bacterium | reverse complement strand
AATGCCGGAGGTTCAGGCAGCGTGGTAGGCGATACCACAACCACAATGATGTGGATCGACGGCGTTGCTGCGTTCAATGTGCTTCATGCCTATGTGGCTGCTTTTGTCGCAATGCTGTTCTTTGCATGGTTCGGAGCGCATCAGCAGGATAAATACCAAAAGATTCAAAGTGACCCCAATCCAAATATCCGCATCGACTGGATGAAACTACTTGTCGTGGCTCTTATCCTTGCCGGCGCTATAATTTCAAATATCGTGTACGACATGCCCGCCCTTGGTGTATGGATCGCATTGATTATAGGAGCATTCCTCACCAAAGCCCCATGGAAGGAGATACCCGGGGCACTGAAGGGAACTATATTCCTTCTTTGCCTTGTAACCTGTGCCTCACTGATGCCTGTTGAAGAATTGCCTGACGCTTCGTGGGTTACGGCCTTCTCACTTGGATTCCTCTCAGCGGTTTTCGACAATATCCCGCTTACGAAACTTTGTCTCGATCAGGGACATTACGACTGGGGCATGCTTGCCTACGCGGTCGGTTTCGGAGGATCGATGATCTGGTTCGGCTCGTCGGCAGGGGTGGCTATCACAAACAAATTTCCCGAGGGAAGAAATGTGGTCCTCTGGATCAAAAATGGCTGGCATGTTGCCGTTGCCTATGTGATTGGTTTTTTTGCCCTCTTCCTTGTAATGGGCTGGGAACCTGCAGATAATAAGGAACATAAAGTAATTGACTGCCCCGTTCCAGGGTGCCCCATGGCAGAAAAAACAATTGCAGAATCACATACTGTTTCGTACCACGAGCTTTTAAAAAATTGAAATATGTGATTATTTGTTTATTTTTGGTGCCTTTAAAATCCCACAATTTAAAAACAGATTAACAATGACCTTTGGTAAACCCGGACTTTACAGAAATTTCTGCAAAAAAATTCTGCTTTTCTTTCTCTTTTTGATAATCCCTCTAATGACATTTGCCTCATCAGGCAATGTACCCTCCATCGGACCGGTCAGACTTGAATTTATTCTGTTTGGTCTTGTGCTTCTCGGTGTCGCCATGTTTCATAAACATACTTTCTGGGTTGCTATAACCGGACTGACTGTCATTCTGACATTCAAGCTGATTTTTGATCCCGGATTCCATTTCATGGAACACATGTTCGGGGATCTGCCCCTGAGTGAACAGTTCCTCGACAAGGAAATGCGTCAGGGAGAATGGGGAATTATCCTTAACCTCCTCGGACTTTTACTTGGCTTTGCAATCCTGTCGAAAATATTCGAGGAATCAAAAGTTCCGGAAATTCTTCCGAATTATCTTCCCGATGACTGGAAAGGTCCCTTCCTGCTTCTTGTATTTGTATTCATCATGTCGGCTTTCCTCGACAATATTGCCGCCGCGCTTATCGGAGGCACAATTGCACTGGTTGTATTCAAGAACAAGGTGCACATCGGATACCTTGCTGCCATTGTCGCAGCGAGCAATGCCGGAGGAGCCGGCAGCGTAGTAGGCGACACAACCACCACGATGATGTGGATCGACGGGGTCAGTGCCTTCGACGTTCTCCATGCTTTTATCGCCGCAATATTCGCCTTTGCCTTTTTCGCATGGTTCGGCTCGCACCAGCAGCATAAATACCAGGTGATCCAGAAGGATGCCATAACCGGAGTAAAAATCAACTGGCTCAGGATACTTGTGGTAGCCATGATACTTGTCGGAGCCATCCTTTCAAATGTCCTTTATGATATGCCTGCACTCGGAGTCTGGATCGCAATCATCCTTGGAGCACTCATTATAAAGATTCCATGGAAAGAAGTTCCCGGTTCCATTCTGGGTACCATTTTCCTGCTCTGCCTTGTGATGTGTGCCTCCATGATGCCGGTGGAAGAACTTCCCAATGCAAGCTGGGGAACTGCGTTTGCCCTCGGATTCCTTTCCTCGGTCTTTGATAATATCCCGCTCACCAAGCTTTGCCTCGATCAGGGACACTATGACTGGGGGATACTTGCCTTTGCAGTTGGTTTCGGCGGATCGATGGTATGGTTCGGATCATCGGCAGGCGTGGCCATTACAAACAAATTTCCCGAAGGCCGCGATGTTGTAAAGTGGATAAAAAACGGCTGGCATATTCCAATTGCCTATGTGATCGGATTCTTTGCACTTTACCTTATTATGGGATGGCATCCCACCGACAACAAGGAACATAAGATCATTAACTGCCCTGTACCGGGATGCCCCATGGCAAATCATACCGAGACTCTGCTTCCACCAGGAACTGTCGGTTACCATGAACTGTTAAGGCAGGAATAAACCGAACCTTCCCCAAGCAAGCCATTAATATAATCATTCAGATAAAATAATCAGGCCAAAGACGGCCTGATTATTGCTATTGGACTTTTTTCAGAAAATCTTAACTTTATATGCTTAAATAATACCGGGATGAAGAAATTTATAATCATCACAACACTGATAATGATCCAGGCAATAAACTTATCTGCCGATACCGAAAAAGATATCAGGGCAGTTATTAAAAATGTAACCGTGTTTCCCGACAGGGCTCAGGTGAACCACGAGGGCAGCTTCGACCTGACCGCAGGA
The DNA here is from genome assembly GCA_964419775.1 of uncultured Rikenellaceae bacterium. Classification (GTDB taxonomy): domain Bacteria; phylum Bacteroidota; class Bacteroidia; order Bacteroidales; family VadinHA17; genus LD21. Next base: position 14,785 of record CAYQRF010000034.1, on the reverse strand, counting down.
ACATCCATCCTCAAACTCGGATCGCTCTCGCCGTATATCGATCCGGGAAGCATCCAGGCAAAGGGATTCGGTGATTTCACAATCCTCTCGGTGAATCACAGGAATAACTACCTTGAAAATCTCGAGGCTATACCCGAATTGAAAACAATCCGGAGCCAGATTGAAGCCCTGCAGCTCAAGGTCGAGGACGAAAAAGCAGCCATCTCGGTTCTGAACGAGAAAGAGGCCTTTCTGGTAGCCAACAGGGCCATCCTTGTGAAGGAAACCTCCTTTTCGGTTGAGCAGCTTAAAACTGTGATGGAACTCTACACAAACAATATGGAACAGGTCAAAACAACAGTACTTAAGAAAACCAGGCTCATCAGGGATTACGAGAAACAGATAGAAGCCCTCCAGAAGCAGATCTCCGAGAAATTCGGGAAACAGCAGCTTCCGTCAGGCGAAATATCAGTTACAGTTTCAGCTGAAAAACCTGTTTCAGGAAAACTTACCTTCAGCTATGTGGTGAACAATGCCGGATGGTACCCTTCATACGATATCAGGGTTGACAATATAGCCAAACCGGTTACAATTTACTACAAGGCAAATGTCTATCAGAACACGGGTGTGACCTGGAAGGACGTAAAGCTCAGTTTCTCAAACGCAACGCCATGGGTTTCGGGCGACATTCCTGTCCTGTATCCGTGGTTTATTGACTATTTCGTTCCGGCCCCCGAACCAAGGGTCATGATCAGGGGAGCCAAATCAATGGCAGAGAGGGAAGACGCCGCCAAATTAAACGAGACGGTAATGGTCGCACAGGAAGCAATGGATCAGTATGCTGAAGCTGCACCTGTGGCAATGGAAAAAACCGTCGGACAAACCACTGTATCCTTCGATGTGGCTGCTCCCTTTACAATTGAGCCTGACGGCAAGGTTCAGACAATCGAGATCCAGCGCACATCAACCTCTGCTGAATACAAATATGTCACAGTTCCGAAGCTTTCACCCCTGGCATACCTTACCGGTAACATTTCCGGATGGGCTGAGCAAAACCTTATCGGAGGTGAAGCAACATTATACTTTGAAAATACTTTCGTGGGAAAATCTTCCCTGAATGTGAACCAGCTGAAGGACACACTCACCGTTTCGCTCGGAAATGACAACAGCATACTCGTGAAAAGAGAAAAAAGAAAGGACTTCACAAGCAGGAGGACCTTTGGATCCAATCAGACGGAAACTTATTCATTCCTGATCACCGTAAGGAATAATAAGTCGGCTCAGATTAAGATCACCGTCAACGATCAGATTCCCCTGTCATCAAACAGCGGCATCGAGGTTGAGGCAGAAGAGCTTTCGGGCGGCAACTATAACAGGCAGACCGGGGAAATAAGCTGGAACCTTGAGATCAAACCTCAGGAAACCAGGGAAATAATCCTTACATACTCGGTTAAGTATCCAAAGGACAAGACCATAATTCTCGAATAAAAACGTATAGAGATGAAAATTCTGGGAAATCTCATCTGGCTTATTTTTGGAGGTTTCATTATCGCCATTGAATACTTTATCGGAAGTATTATCCTTATGGTGACAATCGTGGGTATCCCTTTCGGCCTCCAGACTCTCAAAATGGGATCACTTTCAATATGGCCTTTCGGCAGGACAAGCAGGATGGAACCACAGGGTTCAGGCTGCCTTTATGTTTTCATGAACGTGCTATGGCTTGTATGCGGCGGTATCTGGATTGCACTTACACATGCTTTCTTCGGAGTCCTGCTTTACATTACAATAATCGGCATCCCTTTCGGCAACCAGCACTTTAAGCTTACAGAAGTGGCTATCAATCCTTTCGGACGACGTATCATCCACACCTGATGCCCGGCAAAGTTCAGACAAAGAGAGACCATACATATGAGCAATCCTGAGACCAGTAACACCCCTGCCGGCCGGTTCGGCAAATTCGGACTTATAGACCACATCACCCGGAATACTGTAATCTACAACACCGGCACCGTAACAGGCAAAGGCGATGACGCGGCGGTCATCGACTCAGGGAATGAACTTACGCTGGTATCAACCGATCTTCTGCTCGAAGGGATCCACTTCAACCTTGTGTACACCCCAATGAAGCATCTAGGGTACAAGGCTGTAATAAGGGCCATCTCCGATATTTACGCCATGAACGGCACCCCGGAACAGATCCTGATTGCTGTTGGAATCAGTACAAGGTTCAGGGTGGAACATCTGGAGGAACTTTACGAAGGTATCGGGCTTGCATGCAAGAGATACAGGATTGACCTTGCAGGCGGAGATACAACCAGCTCGCTTACAGGCATGACAATCGGAGTGACTGCCATTGGAAAGGCAGCCAGGGACAATATAGTTCGCAGAAACGGTGCCCGCCCCAATGACCTCATATGCGCAACAGGAAGTTTCGGAGCTTCCTACATGGGGCTTCAGATCCTTGAACGCGAAAGAAAGATTTTTGATAAGGATAATCCGGTCCAGCCCGACCTGTCAGGTTATGAATACATTATTGAGCGCCAGCTGAAACCGGAATTCCCCGAAAAGGTCCTGAAGGATCTGTCATCCGCCAATATACTCCCGACATCCATGATTGATGTTTCCGACGGGCTTGCCTCCGACCTGATTCACCTTTGCAGGCTGTCAGGTACTGGCTGCAGGATTTACCACGAGAGGATCCCGGTCGATAATGAAACATGGAAAAGTGCGGAGGAATTCAACATTGACCCTATGATACCCGCCCTCAACGGCGGCGAAGATTATGAGCTGCTGTTCACCGTACCTCTTGAACATGCTGAAACAATAAAAACCATACCCGACGTAGCCCTGATAGGTCACATGACAATTCAGGAGCAGGGATGCTTCCTGGTTACCGGCGAAGGCAATGAGGTGGAACTAAAGGCACAGGGATGGGAAAAGGAATAGTCAGCTAACGCGGGCCGCGTATAATTCCTCTTTCCGATTTACGGATGAAATCAACTATGTACTCGCGGTCAGCCGACGGAGCGAATTCTTTTTCTATATATTCAAGAGCCTGGGATACATTCATCCCGTTCTGATAAATAGCCCTGTAGATGTTGTGAATATTATCGATCCTCTCTTTCGGGAAGCCGCGCCTTGTAAGTCCTACGGTATTGAGTCCGAGATAAGTCAACGGGTCGCGGTCGGCCTTGATGAAGGGAGGAACGTCGGTCCTTACCTTTGAACCGCCGCCAATAATTACATGTCCGCCGATCCTTGCGAACTGGTGCACAAGTGTTCCTGCACTTAGTATTGCCCAGTCGTCAACCTTCACTTCGCCTGCCAGTCCTGAAGAGTTGCCCAGAATACAGTTATCCCCGACAATACAGTCGTGCCCGATATGGGCATATGCCATAATCAGGCAATTGGCGCCTATGATTGTCCTTCCGGCTGCGGCAGTGCCCCTGTTGACAGTTGCCGCTTCCCTTATTGTGGTTCCGTCACCGATCTCGGCCGTCGTATCTTCTCCCCTGAATTTCAGATCCTGAGGTATCCCTGAAATAACCGCCGATGGAAAAATCCTGCAATTCCTGCCTATCCTGGCTCCAAAAAGAACAGTTGCATTGGGGCCTATCCACGATCCTTCGCCTATTTCAACATTCTCATCAATGTAGGCGAACGGTTCAACCGTTACGTTGTCCGCCAGCCTGGCCCTGGGATTGACATGTGCTAAATTGGAGACCATTATGCTGATTATTTGTTTTTTATCACCTGAGCCGTCATCTCTCCTTCAGCAATGAGTCGATTTCCGACATAGGCATGTCCGAACATGATGACTATTCCCCTCCTCATTGGTTCAATCAGCTCCATTTTAAGAATCATTGTGTCGCCCGGAACTACTTTATGCTTGAATTTGAGCTTGTCTATCTTGAGAAAATATGTTGAATACCTCTCCGGTTCTTCAACGGCGCTCAATACGAGGATCCCTCCGCACTGAGCAAGCGCTTCAACAATGAGAACTCCCGGCATCACCGGTTCGTCAGGAAAATGCCCCTGAAAAAACGGCTCATCGAATGTAACGTTTTTAATGCCCACAACCGATGTTTCGTCAACAGAAATTATCTTATCGACAAGCAAAAACGGATGCCTGTGAGGCAGTCGCTTCTTTATGTCTTCGAGGGTGAAAACAGGCGGTTCAGAAGGATCGTAGGCCGGTATGTCAAGTTTCGAATGTGATTTTTTTATTTCCTGCCTTATCAGTCTTGCAAGCCTCGTATTTGCAAAATGCCCGGGGCGTGTTGCCACTACCTTGCCCTTAAGCGGCTGTCCGACCAGCGCAAGGTCGCCCATTATGTCGAGAAGCTTATGCCTTGCCGGTTCGTTCGGATATCTCAGTTCGGTGTTATTAAGGACACCCGCGGTATGCCTGGTTATGCCCGGCCTGTTGAAAAGCTTTGCAATCCTGTCGATCTCTTCCTGTTCTACTTCCTTTTCCAGAATAACGACAGCGTTGTCAAGATCGCCTCCCTTAATGAGCCCCATCCTGTGAAGCGGCTCAAGCTCATGGAAAAACACGAAAGTCCGGCTCTTGCTTATCTCCTCTTCAAAATCGTCGATTGAATCGAGAATGGCATATTGATTCCCAAGTATCCTTGAATTGTAATCGATAAGCACATTAATGCTGAGATGATCGTCGGGATAAATTATCAGGTCGACTCCCCTTTCCTCGTCCGAATAAGTAATCTTTTGCTTTATAACATAATAGTTGCGGTCCTCCTTCAGTTCCCTGAAACCTGCAGCCTTTATAGCTTCGGTGAACTTCCAGGCAGCTCCTCCCATAATGGGAGCTTCCGGTCCGTCAAGCTCTATCAATGCATTGTCGATCCTTAATCCGTGAAGTGATGCCAGTACATGCTCGATAGTCGATACCGAGGCCCCGTTCTGCATAAGGGTGGTCCCTCTTGAAGTGTCAGTCACATTATCGGCAATGGCATCAATAACCGGTTTGCCGGGCAGATCTGTCCTGCAGAACTTGTATCCGTGATTTGCCGGGGCCGGTTTGAATGTAATTGTTACTTCAATCCCGGTATGCAATCCTTTTCCGCTAAGGATTACCTCTTGTGCAAGAGTTCTCTGTTTCTCACTCATCAATTGTAAGGAATTTCATCCGGGTACAAAAAAAATCAAAAAAACCGAACATTCAAATTATTCTTCCTTAAGTAGCCTTATCTGCTTTTCGAGGTCCTCAACCTTTCTGTACAGTTCGGGAAGGCGCTTGAATATGATGGATGACCTCATGAAATCCCTGTGATCTATCGCAGGATAACCCAAAAGCATTGAGTTTTCCTTCTTAATGTCGCCCGGTATGCCCGACTGGGCGCCAATTTTCGTTCCGTCAGCCACTTTAATATGGCCCGACAGTCCGACCTGCCCGCCGAACATGCAGTTTCTTCCGACCTTTGTCGATCCGGCAATACCGGTCTGGGCAGCCATTACCGTATTCTCGCCGATCTCCACATTATGCCCGACCTGGATCAGATTGTCAAGCTTGACTCCCTTGCGTATTACTGTCGATCCCATTGTGGCCCTGTCGATTGTGACATTCGCCCCGATTTCCACATTGTCCCCGAGTATAACATTCCCCAGCTGGGGGATCTTCATGAATTCCGTCTCCGACTGCGGCGCAAATCCGAAACCATCGCTCCCTATTACACTCCCGGCATGAACCGTGCAGTTATCCCCGATGATACAGTCGCGATAGATGACAACACCCGGATTCAGCGTACACTTTTTCCCCAGCTTGGTATTGTCGCCGATATAAACATCCGGGTATAAGGAACACTCATCCCCAACAACACAGTTCTCGCCAATGTATACGAAGGGGCCAATGTACACGTCCTTCCCTATTTCCGCCGAAGTCTCAATCACAGCCGTTGGATGGATGCCCTTCTTCCTGGGTCTTGCCTGATCGACAAGCTGAAGAAGGGAGGCAAAGGCCTCATAGGCGTTTTTAACCTTTATCAGTGTGGCTCCGATTTCCGCGCCCGGTACAAAATCGCTGTTCACAAGAACTATTGATGATAAGGTTGTGTAGATGTAATGCTCATACTTCGGATTGGCAAGAAAAGACAGGGCCCCCGGGTGACCTTCCTCGATCTTTGCGATTGTATTTACCCTGACTTCCGGATCCC
>CAYQRF010000034.1:0-8530 GCA_964419775.1 uncultured Rikenellaceae bacterium | reverse complement strand
TCATCAGCCTCCGCGACAGATCCGAAAGAATAAAATCGGAACTATCAGCCCAGTATTTTGCCGATGCAAGAATATCAGAATCATCAAGCCGGGTGAAATTTGAAGCAATTATGCCCGGGGAAAAAAGACCGCCTGGTCCCAGGTCGGCAGGGCCGATATTGTTCCTGAGAAAAAACTTCAGTGCCGGAGTGGCAAAAATCTCAACTCCCCGGAGCGACACTTCCCTGGCCCGTTTAAGAACCTTGACCAGGAGACTCTCCGACGAAAGAACCGTTTTGTGCATATACACCTGCCAGTACATTAACCTGCGGGCTATCAGGAACTTCTCAAGGGAATAAATTCCTTTTTCATCCATAACAAGTCTGTCATTCACAACATTAAGCATCCTGATGATCCTGTCGGAGCCTACCGATCCTTCAATGACACCCGTAAAGAACGAATCCCTCCTCAGGTAATCGAGTCTGTCCATATCCATCTGCCCCGATATGAGTTCATGCAGAAACTTCCTGCCGTAGGTGCCTTTGAAAATGTCGATTGCCAGGCTGAGCTTTCCCTCAAACTCGTCATTCAGCCTCTCCATGAGCAGAAGAGAGAGGTCCTCATGCCTGATGCAGCTGATAATGGAGTTCTCCAGCGCATGCGAGAAAGGACCATGCCCGATATCGTGAAGCAGAATCGCAATCAGGGCCGCCTCCTCTTCCGCAGCAGAGATACCGACTCCCTTGCTTCTGAGAGTCTTTATGGCATTATCCATAAGGTACAAAGCACCCAGACAATGCTGGAACCTGCTGTGATTTGCTCCAGGGTAAACAAAGCTTGTAAGGCCAAGCTGCCTTACATTCCTGAGGCGCTGAACCCATGGGTGCTGTATGATGTCATAGATTAGATCGCCCGGTATGCTTATGAACCCGTATACCGGATCGTTGATGATCTTTCTTTTATTTGTGAGGTATGCCACCCTTTGCTTACTTAAGGTACAAAAATATGAATTTGTTTCAATTGCGCTGAAATAATCGAAACCCGACTTATCCGGACAAATGTTTAATTTTACAGAAAAGACGAAATAATCCGCCAATTACTGTCATATTTGAAATTTTTACCGTCTTTATATCGTCAAAGCTCTGCTAAGACAGCCAAATCTACCCTGAAACATGAAGATCGAGATCCGAAACCTTAATATGATTTATTCAAACGGAAATCATGCGCTTAAGGATATCGATCTTGAGATCGGGACAGGGATGTTCGGACTTCTCGGACCGAACGGGGCAGGCAAGTCAAGCCTTATGCGTATCCTTGTGACTCTTATGAAACCAACTTCAGGAGTGGTTCTTGCAGATGGCCGCGATATCCAGACCATCCGTAAGGAGTACCGCAGCCTGCTTGGTTACCTGCCCCAGGACTTTCGTTTCTTCACCTCACTCAAAACCTGGGAATTCCTCGATTATTCGGGATCACTTGCAGGCCTGAGGAACAGAAAGCTCAGGATCGCCGAGGTCGACAGGCTTCTCGATCAGGTCGGACTTCTGGAAGTACGCGACCGGCAGGCAAACAGGCTTTCGGGAGGGATGAAGAGAAGGCTCGGAATCGCCCAGGCCCTGATAGGAAATCCGGGGATCATAGTTGTGGATGAACCTACCACCGGACTCGACCCCGATGAAAGAATACGCTTCCGAAACATACTTTCGGACCTTAGCCAGAACGACGTGACAATAATCCTGTCGACTCATATAGTCGGAGACATATCCTCAACCTGCCAGACAATGACATTGCTCAACCGCGGGGAGGTGGTATTCTCAGGTTCCCCGGAAGACCTGGTGAAAAAAGCTGAAGGTCACGTCTTCCGTCTCACCCTTTCGCAGCAGGAATACGACATGGCTAAGGAAAAGTACAATGTGATCTCAACCATACCCGTCGACGGCGGCTGGGAAGTTCAGATCGTGTCGGATGATCCCCCTCCCTTCAGCCACACTGCAATAATCCCCAATATCGAACACTCCTATGTTTATTATATGGAGCACAAACTCAAGGCTGAATTAACCTGATGGAACTCATTCACAACATAAGGACCGTGGCAAGGTACGAAGCCAGGATACTCAGGAGAAGCTGGTTCTTCAGACTGTTTTCACTCGGAGCCCTTTTTATCTTCACTATTATGAATATCGGGGTCTTCTCTCCTGTCGGCGAAGAGGATTGGCAGGTGGTCGCATTCCCTGCTTCGATCCCGCACATTAATCTCTATCTTCTGAATATCGGTCAGGCTATTGTAGTCATCTTTCTTGCTTCCGACTTCCTCAAGAGAGACAAAAAGGTTGATACAAACGAAGTCCTGTATACACGATCGATGTCGAACTTCGAGTATATTACCGGCAAAACCACCGGTGTCCTCAGGCTTTTCCTTGGCCTCGATATCATTATCCTCCTGATCGGACTCCTGATGAACATAATTTCGAAGACCATGACTATTGATCTGGCTTCGTACCTGTGGTTCCTCATGATTATTTGCATCCCGACTATCATCTTCAGTCTCGGACTTTCATTCATGCTGATGTCGCTCCTCAGGAACCAGGCCATCACCTTCCTGATACTTCTGGGCATCGCGGCACTCAACATGTTCTGGCTGAACTTCAGGTTCGGATATATCTTCGACTACATGGCATTCGGCCTGCCCGTATTCAAATCGGGCATGACAGGATTTGACAATATGCCGTTTATACTGAACCAGAGGTCTACCTGGTTCTTCCTGGGGCTTTCACTAATACTCGCGACAATTCTGCTCTTTAAACGCCTTCCTCAATCGAGGGCCCACACAACGGTTTCGGCAGTCCTCATGGTAATTTTTCTCGCCTTAACCGCCTTCTGCGCATGGAATACATGGTCGGTTTACAGGACCGGCCTCAACGATAAAAGAACCGTGATCGACACCAACAGGCTTTTTGAGAACAGCAGTTTTGTAAGCCTCAGCCAGGCTGAGATCGATTTTGAACATCTCGATGATTCATTCAGCGCTTCCGCCGGCCTTCATTTCATAAACAATAACGACCAGCCCCTCGATACTTACCTGTTTTCCCTGAATCCGGGTCTAAGTGTCAACAGGGTAAGCTCAGCAGGTAAAGAGATGGACTTCAAAACGACAGGACATATCATTGAGATCAATCCGGCTAAACCGCTGGCCCCCGGGGAAAAGGACAGTATAACTATTTCCTGGGCAGGCAGGATCATTGAAACATTCTGCTTTCCCGATAATAACGATAATGTAAATACTGCACCTTACAGGGTGGCGATGCTGAATGTAAACAAAAGACAGGCCTTCCTGACCCCCGATTACGTGCTGCTTACACCGGAATCGCACTGGTATCCGGTGCCGGGACTTAACTATTACCCCTCAAATCCTGCCAGGCTTAAGGTCGATTTTACCGAATTTATCCTCAGGGTGAAAACAAGAGACGATCTTTTGCCGGTTGCTCAGGGAAACATGAAAAAAGAAGGTTATAACAATGTTATAACGTCTGATTCACCGCTCACAGGACTCTCGCTTGCAATAGGAAACTACAGGTCCGACACACTTACCGTCGACTCGGTCGATTATATAACTTATTATTATCCCGGACACGATTATTACAAAAAGGACCTGGCCGAGTTAAAAGACACACTCAGTTTTCTTGTCTCGGGAATAATGAGGGATTTAGAAACCAGTTTCTCGGCCGATTATCCGTTCAGGACACTTAAACTGGTGGAGGTCCCGGTTCAGTTCCATTCCTTTCCGCGGATGAGCACCCAGACCATGGCTGAACTTCAGCCTTCAATGGTTCTGCTCCCTGAAAAACTTTCGATGATAGATAATGCCGGCTTCCAGAAACGATTCACCCGGCAGAAGAACAGAAATACAAGAAATAACCAGGTGATCACAGACAAGGAGCTGCAGGTAAGGTTATTCAATGATTTTGCAAGGAACGCTTTCATAAGCGGAGAAAATACAAGGTATGTCAACGGAGAGAGGCTGTCCGAACCTGTCCGCTACCGTCTGGGCCCGAACTTCTATTTCTTCAGAAACAATTTCCGCTCAGCAGAATACCCGGTAATAAATGCTGTCTTTGAATCCCATCTTCAGAAGCAGGTCTCGGAAACGGCCCAGTTCAGCAATATGTCAGGGGAACTGCAGAAAAATGACAGGGCCAATCTCGTCCTGAGGAACACCAGCTTCAGGGATGTCCTGGCCATGAATCCGAAAGGTGATACCATAAGGAACGTACTTACCCTTAAGGGCGATTACCTCTTCAACCTCTTCAGGGCCAAGGCAGGCATCGATGAGTTCAACGACTGGCTTGCAGCTTATCTCGACAATCACCGGTACCAGAGCATCGATGTGACTCAACTTAATGCCGACATGAAGGAAAGCTTCGGATTTGAGTTTTACCCCTACCTCCACGACTGGTTCAACAGCAAGGATCAGCCAGGATTTGTTTTTTCAGGTCTTCAGGCCAGGGAAATCATCATCGACAACAGGGTCAGATTCCTGGTTACATTTACGGCATCCAATCCCGAACCGGTTACCGGAATTTTCAATATTGCCTTCCGGACCGAAGGAGAAGGAGGAAGACAAATGACCGGGATCTACGAAGGTGGCGGCCGGGGAGGTTATACAATAATGATGCAGGGCCAGGGATCAGGCTTCGACATTTCCGAAATAGTGGTTCTCGGACCTGCGGAAGCAAAAAAAATCAGCATAATCCTTGATTCCGAACCGCGCGAGATGATAGCTAACTCACTTTTCGCGAAAAACATTCCCGGCGAAATCGTCCTCCCCATCGATAACATAGTCAAATCGAGAAATCACACTGCCTTTACCGAAGGGGAAGAACTTCTTCCTTCAGTTCCTCCCCTTGAGTCGCCCGGCGAAATAGTGGTTGACAATGAGGACCCCGGCTTCTCAACCGACAACTCCACAGTTATGAGCCCGCTGAAAAGGATGCTTGGTGTCAAAAAAAGAGAGGCAGATACCTACCAGCCGGTGAATATGTTCTGGGCTCCTCAATACTGGCAGGCAGGAGTTATGTCATCCTACTACGGCTTATATATCCGGTCGTCGGTGTTTACCCGCGGTTCGCGGGGTGAAAAAGTCGTGACCTGGCGTACTCCCATCCCCTTACCCGATTACTACGACATTTACTGCTATATCGGGAAATCAGCCGACAGGATGGTTGTCCGCTCAGGCGGAGGGGCACCGCCGCCTCCGGGCGAATCACCAAGGGGAGATAACATTTACAAGGACCTGCATTACAGAATATACCACGACGAGGGCACCGAAGATATTTCAATTGATTTTGAAAATGCCGATCCGGGCTGGAACCTGCTCGGCCGCTATTATATCTCATCCGATTCGGCCAGGGTGGAGATGACAAACCAGTCGGCCGGCAGGGTGGTTATTGGCGACGCCGTGAAATGGGTAAGGGCAAATTGAATGAGGTAAACTGTTCATTATATGATAGTCGATAAATTATGGAACCATTGATAAAACAAGTAAAAACACCGGGCATAAGGCTGGCTCTTTTCTTCATTCTGGCAGCGTTAACCGTGTCTTCACCGGCTCAGCAGGGCCTGACTCTGGAACAGTCGCTGCAGATAGCAGAATCAAACAGCCCTGCAATGAAAAGAACCAGGCTCAGCCTTATACGGAGCCAGGAAAACCTGAATGCCCAGAACGCCTCGCTGAAATCACAGTTCTCCCTGTCGGTAAATCCTATCGGCTACAGCCAGAACAGGTCGTTCAATGACCTGATCTCCAAATGGAATTCAGTGAAAACAACTGAAAGCTTCGGACTTTTCACAATCTCGCAGCCGATAGTGTTCACCGATGCAAGGCTCTCACTTGTCAACAGGTTCGGATACAGGGATTCGTACAGCGAGTACAGCAACTCCACAACGAAAGGATTCAGCAACAGCCTGTCGCTCAATTTCGACCAGCCGCTCTTTACCTACAACAGGACCAAGCTTCAGCTCAGGGAACTTGAACTGGCTCTCGAAAACTCCCAGATAAGCTATGCAGTCCAGCTCCTGTCGCTCGAAAGAGGAGTGTCACAGGCATTTTACTATGTGTACCAGCAGCAGCAGAGTTACGAAATAGCCCGTCAGGCATTCGATAATATGCAGAAGAGTTATGAAATAATAAAAAACAAGGTCGATGCAGGAATATCAGCCCGCGAGGAAGGTTTCCAGGCTGAACTGAACCTTGCAACCGCCAGGTCGGATTATGAAAACCGCCAGGTCGACCTTGAAAATGCAAAGGATGAGTTCAAAATCCTGATCGGACTGAGCCTGTACGACGATATCATAGTGCTGCCTGATATCCAGGTCGATACAGTACAGGTTGATATTGCCCTGGCAATCGACCAGGGTCTTGCAAACAGGATGGAACTGCGCCAGCGTGAAATTGACATCGAAGCCTCACAGTTTGACCTGATCCAGACTAAATCGCTCAATGAATTCAGAGGAAGCCTGGGCCTTTCAATAGGATTATTCGGCGACAACGAGAAACTGGGCGACGTTTACGCCAATCCGACCGACAACGAAGACGTCTCCCTATCATTCAGCATTCCGCTATGGGACTGGGGAGAAAGAAAATCAAGGATAAAAGCTTCCGAGGCTGCAATAGAATCAGCAGAGATTTCGCTCGATGAAGAAAAAAATGATATTATTCTCGGTATCAGGAAAGTCTTCAGAAACCTCATAAACCTCAGGAACCAGATCGACATCGCCCGGCAGAATGTTACCAATGCACAACTCACTTACGACCTCAACCTCGAAAGGTACAGGAACGGAGATCTGACAGGCATGGACCTGAACCTTTTCCAGGAACAGCTATCGCAAAAACAACTGTCGTACACCAATTCGCTGATATCCTACAAGCTTGAACTGCTTAACCTCAAGATACAAACCCTTTACGATTTTGAGAAGAAAGAACAGGTTTCACCCGTAATGACCTTGGAACAATAAAATAACCATAATAAGATGAAAAGAATAATAATCCTGTTTGCAGCTTCACTCATCGCAGCAGGCGGATGCAGGAACCAGGACCAGAGCCTGACCGCCGATGTCGAAATTCCCGTTTCCGTTCAGGACCTGAAGCTGAAACCGATAGAAGAATTTGTCAATACCACAGGTACTGCATTCCCTAAAGGAGAAATTGAACTGAAATCCAAAATCGCTGCCGACTATTTCCTTGAAAGAAATCCCCGTACAGGGAGGCTGTGGCAGCTTGGCGACCGCGTCAGCAAGGGCAACCTGATAGCCCGTCTTGAGGACCAGGAATACGTAAACTCGGTCAAGATGGAAACCAACCAGCTGAACCTGGAACTCATGGAAAGTGAACTTAAGAAACAACAATCGCTCTATGAAAAGGGCGGCGTTACTCTCAAGGAAATGAAAACCGCTGAAATCAACTACGAAAATGCCCGAACCACAGTAGTCACCGCAAGGCTCCAGCTCGAAAAAACGAGTCTGACCGCCCCTATCGACGGAGTCATCGTCGATCTTCCCTATTATACCCAGGGAACCCATATCGAAGCAGGTGTTACCATTGTAAAGATAATGGACTACCGGACCATGTACATGGATGTTCAGCTGCCTGAAAAATACATACCTGTCATCAAGCCCGGACAGGTTGTCAGAATGACCAACTATACCCTCCCCGACGACACGATAATCGGCAATGTAACTCAGTTGTCCCCTGCCATCAGCCCCGAAACCAGAACCTTCAGCGGATCCATTTCAATTGATAATCCGGAGTTGCTGCTGCGTCCTGGAATGTTTGTCAGGGCCGATATTGTAACCAACCGGAAGGACTCCGCCATAGTCATCCCAAAAAACATTATCCTTTCACGGCAGAGAGGTAAAACCGTATTTGTTGTCGACAGGGGGCTGGCGGTTGAAAGAATTATAGAGACCGGCCTCGAGAATATAAGCGATGTCGAGGTAACAAGGGGCCTGGAAAAGAATGAGAGGGTCGTAACAAGCGGCTTCGAAACTCTGAGCAACAGGTCGAAGGTGAAAATCATCAAATAACTGCTATGAAGTCCATTGCCCGATTTGCTGTAAATAACCCGGTGACGGTTCTCATGCTTGTGCTGGCGATCATCCTGCTGGGATTCATCTCGTTCGGGAAGCTGGGAACCGATCTGTTCCCCGACCTCAACACGCCAAAAATATATATAGAACTTAAGGCGGGGGAGAAACCTCCCGAAGAAATCGAGAAGAACTATGTCGACCAGATCGAATCGCTGGCAATGCGCCAGAGCGATGTTGCAAGCGTTTCTTCAGTCTCACGCGGAGGAACAGCCATCATAACTGTCGAATACAGCTGGAACAAGGACATGGATGAAGCTTTTCTCGACCTTCAGAAGGAACTCAGCTCGTTCAGCCAGAATTCCGACCTTGAAGATTTCACCATCTCCCAGTACGATCCCAATGCTTCGCCGGTGATGATAGTCGGCCTCCGGAATCCGCGGATCGAAAATATGGATGAACTGAGAAAGGT
>CAYQRF010000033.1:0-17511 GCA_964419775.1 uncultured Rikenellaceae bacterium | reverse complement strand
ATCACTGGTCGTACGGGGGATCAACAACCGTAGGTTCATCAAGCTACAGCAACAAGAAACTTTATTACAACCTTATGCCCGGAATCGAATATGATCTTTTCCCCTATTCCGAATCGACCAGGAGGCAGATGAGAGTCTTATATTCCGCAGGTATTAACCTGGTGGAATATGCCGACACTACAATCTACGACAAAATCAGGGAAAACCTGTTTCTTCATACTCTCTCAGCCTCATATGAAGTAATCCAGAAATGGGGATCGATTGATTTCACGCTCCAGTACAGCAATTATCTCCACGACTGGTCAAAGAACAACCTGTCGTTCAGCGGCTATTTCAATTTCAGGATTGCCAAGGGCCTTTCACTGAATTTCGGAGGAGGCGCTTCAATGATACATGACCAGATAAACCTTGTGAAACAGGACCTTACCTATGATGAGATTCTGCTGCAGAGGAAGGAGATTGCCACTCAATATGAATACTACGTGAACTTCGGCCTCTCCTATACCTTCGGATCGATTTACAACAACGTGGTAAATCCCAGGTTTGGCAACAGCAGCGGCGGAGGTATGATGATAATCATGAACTGACCGGCACCAGCAGTACTTAAATTAAAGCTTTGAGAACAGGTCGTCCATCCCAAGCTTTCTGACATCCTCAACGAATTCCCTGTACGTTCCGGCGGCCGGATTTGCAACAGGCATTCTGCACTCACCACAGTCAAGGCCGGCAAACTTCATAAAAAACTTGCCGACAGCCATCCCTCCGTATTTGCCAAGAAGGTCTATCATGTTTACCGACAGTTGCTGAAGACGCCGCGCCTCCAGGAGATCCCCGGCATGGAATGCTTCAATGAGTTTCAGGTAAAGAGGAGCCGCGTAATTGTAAGTGCTTCCAACTGCTCCCCTGCAGCCCATGACAAGAGCCGACAGAAGGCATTCATCACGACCCCAGAGCATATCATACCTGCCGCCGCCGAACCTGAGGCACTTCATGAAATCCATAAGATCCTCCTGACTGGATTTTATCCCCATAAAATTCGGCAGCATGCCCGATATTTCTTCAAGGAAACCATGCATTGATATGTTCACCCCGGTATATTCCGGAATATTATAGAAATAAACCGGCATGCCGGGAACCGATTCGCCTATCCTGGCACAAAACCCGGCAAGCTGGCCCGGAGATGAAGGCTTGTAATAATAAGGCGCGAGAATTGCGATTGCCGAAAGTCCCAGCTCGCTGGAGAAAACTGCATTTTCAATGCATTCACGGTACGATGTACCACCAACCAGGTTGATGACCCGAACCTTTCCTCCTGCCTTCAGCCGTTCAGCCCATTTCTCTGCCTGCAGCTGCTTTTCCTTCTGGGTGAGAGACGGCCCCTCCCCGGTCGATCCGTTGATGAACGCTCCGATAACCCCGTTCTTCTCAAGAAAATCATAATAGGGCCCTATCGTGTCATACATGATATTGCCGTTTTTGTCCATCGGAGTAAAAGGCGCGGCAACCAATCCTTCATATCTATCTGCTTTTTTCATGGGTCAGGTTTTAAGAGTCTTTAAAAATATCGAAAATCTTTATATCTCGAAACAAAGGACAGGCAGGAAGGGGAGATGAGTGATGGGGAGATGGGGAGAAGAGGAGAAGGGGAGAGGCGTAAGAGATTAGAAATCTATATTATTGATATATTCCGGATATGATTTTTGATGTAACTTTATACCTGATCACCAGTTATAGCATTCTGCGACATGAAAGAATTCAAATTCACCCAGCCGGGAACATTCTCTGTGGCCCTGCTCCTTCCCATTCTAATCCTTACCGTGGTGATGCTTATTCTCTACGGCTTTGACGAACCTCCGCTTGCCATAGTATTGATTTTCGTAATTATCACATTCATAATATGTCTGCTGGCTTTTTACAGGCTTACAATTATTATAAGCGATTCACGTGTAGGTTTCAGCATGGGAACCGGGATGATAAAAAAATACTACCCCGTTGAGGAGATTGAAAGCTGCAGGCCGGTATCAAATCCCGCCATTTATGGCATCGGCATCCACTGGACGCCCGACGGCTGGCTCTACAATGTTTCAGGCCGTAAGGCCATCGAGCTTACTTTCAAAAACCGGAAGAAAATCAGGATCGGGACCGACAGGCCGGAGGAAATTGCCTCTTTAATCAACAAGATGCTCGGAAATACCGCAAAGAATCCTGATTATACCTCTGCGGTCGAATCATCAGGCAAATCCGGGATGATGATACTTGCGGCGGTAATTCTTCTGGGCCTTGCCTTCCCTGCCATTCTAATACTGTCGGGCCGGAAACCTATGGTTACAACAGTTTCGGACACAGCCCTGAACATTGAAGGGATGTATGGCATGAGAGTCGAATATTCTAAGTTGAAAAGCTGTGATACAATCGCTTCACTTCCTGCCATAAAAGCAAAAACCAACGGATATGCCTTCGGGAAAATCCTCAGGGGAAATTTCAGGCTCCGTACTGGAGAAAAGGTTAAAATGTTCATCGATAAGGGAAACCCGCCGTTTATCCATATCAAAACAGATGATACAGATGTCTTTCTAAACTGTCATGACTCTGCACTTACCCGAAATCTGTTCATTGATATCAGACAGCAACTGGGAGACAAGTTGTAATGGATTCCTCTCTTTAAAATTTTCACCAGCCTTCAGAAATTTAATAAGGAAATAATCATCCCCATCCGACGGTTTCCGCTTCTTCCAACAATAAGGCGGAAGAAAATCCGTAATAATCTTCATGAAACTGCTTAACGAAAGATGAAGACCTGGACTACATCAGGCGGAACCCGGATAATCCGTGTCCTTTCAGGACGCAGTAATGTATTTCTTGTAACCAACGGAACAAAAAATATCCTGGTGGATACAGGGATCGGCCTTGAGTGGCGGCTGTTGAAGCTTCGTCTTAACAAGCTGACAGTCTATCATATCGATTGCCTCATCCTTACTCATTCCCATTTTGACCATGCAGGAAATGCCGCCAGGATAAGGAAAGCTTTCAAAACCCCGGTTATTGTTCACAGTAAGGAAGCGCAGTTTCTGGCCTCGGGAACAAGCCCTGCTCCCCGCGGAACCTTCGCCTTCTCAAAGGCAATCGTTAAAATGCTTTCAGCGGCCGAATCGTCGATTGGCAAATACAAATCGTGCCGGCAGGATATTATTGTTGAATCGGTTTATGATTTGAAGGATTTCGGCATCGACGCCTACATACTGCACACACCCGGACATACCGCCGGCTCGGTAAGTGTGGTAATAGAAGATGAAATTGCGATTGTTGGCGATGCCATGTTCGGGATTCTCCCCGGGTCGGCATTCCCTCCCTTTGCAGAAGACCCCCGGCAGCTTATCATTTCATGGGGGAAACTCCTCGACACCGGATGCTCACTGTTCCTCCCCTCGCACGGATCTGCAAACAGCAGGACAATGGTGCAGAAAGACCACCACATGCGACGGTGATCACAGGCCGAACCTGCGTGCGGCAAAACCGCTTATCAGCTCAACCGTCTCATCAAG
The DNA here is from genome assembly GCA_964419775.1 of uncultured Rikenellaceae bacterium. GTDB lineage: Bacteria > Bacteroidota > Bacteroidia > Bacteroidales > VadinHA17 > LD21. Next base: position 13,969 of record CAYQRF010000033.1, on the reverse strand, counting down.
CCCGAGACAGGACGAATTAACACAGAGGTGATACGTATCTGCCGCACCCCAGGGCTTACTGCTGAAATAGTTATAATAGGCCGCCCTCTTCTTGTCGGCTTTCTCTATAAAATCACGGGCCTTATCGGGCGTAAGCTTCTGCTGTTCCGCAATCCTTTGCACACGGTCGGCAAGATCGGCGCTGACAAACACATTCAGGATTCTGGGATGCCCGCCCAGCACGTAATCGGCGCACCTTCCAACAAACAGGCACGACTCCTTGCCGGCCAGCTTCCTGATAACATCACTCTGTATCTTGAAAAGAGTCTCGTTGTTGAGATAATAAGTTGAAAAAGGCTCTTCTGCAATTGTGCCCCTGAGCCCGAACAGTCCGCCGAAAACACTGTATAACTTCTTCTCATCGGCCTGTTCAAAGAATTCCTTTCCAAGACCGCTTTCCTGTGAAGCAAGCTGAATAAGCTCCTTGTCGTAAAAAGCAATGCCAAGCTTTGATGCAAGCTTCTCTCCTATTATCCGGCCTCCGCTTCCAAGCTGGCGGCCGATAGTGATCACATATCTGCTTTTCATCTGATCCTTCATTTTTTTACTCCATGGATTTTTGTTTTAGTATTGACTTCCTGTACTGCACGGTAAGCATGTAAATGGCTACCATGGCTGACAGGGTGTCGGCAACCGGCATGCTGTACCACACGCCTTTCACACCGAAAAATACCGGGAAGATCAATAGTCCCGGCAGCAGAAAGAGTACCTGGCGTGTAAGCGACATGAAGATAGCCTTGCCCGCCATTCCAATACTCTGAAAGAAGGTTGAGGCCACCATCTGGAACCCAACCAGAGGAAACACAAGCATCACTATCCTCAGACCGGGAGCCGCAATATCTATGAGCTCCTTATCGCTGGTAAATACAGAAGCTACGGCATGGGGAAAGAACTCCCCCAGTAGAAAACCCAGCGTCACTATTCCCGTTGCAATGAATATTGTCAGTTTCAGAACGGAAGTTACCCTGTCGAACTGCCTGGCCCCGAAGTTATAACCGGCAATGGGCTGCATCCCCTGGTTCAGCCCGAGGACGATCATCACAAACAGGGCTGCAACACGGTTAATTATCCCGTAAGCGCCAACCGCCATGTCGCCGCCATAACGTATCAGGCTCTGATTTATCAGAATGATAATCGCGCTTGCAGTAACATTCATCAGAAAAGGAGCCATTCCTATCGACATGGAATCCCTGACTATCTTCGATTTCAGCCTGAAAATGCCCTTCCGGAAATGAATTGAACGGCTTTTATCTGTAAAATAAAACAGCTGCCACAACATCATCGATGTCTGTGCAATCACCGTGGCCAGTGCGGCACCCTTTATGCCCCATCCGAAAACAAAAATGAACAAGGGGGCAAGGACAAGGTTGATAATGACAGAAAAGATTGTGGCATACATCGATCTGACAGGATTCCCCGAAGCCCGCATAAGGGCATTCAATCCGAAATACATATGGGTCACCACATTGCCAAGCGTGATTACAAGCATAAAATCATGAGCATAGGGCAGGGTATCAGGACTGGCACCAAAAAAGAGAAGTATGGGATCGAGAAACAACAGGACAATAACCGTGTACAGTGAACCCAGAATCAGGTTAAGCACAAGTACATTACCAAGAATTGTGTTTGCCGTGCTGTAATCCTTCTGCCCGAGCCTTAGCGACAACAGGGCTGACGCCCCCACACCCACAAGCGATCCGAAAGCCGCGGCAAGGTTCATCAGCGGAAAGGTGATTGCAAGACCCGAAATTGCCAGTGCCCCCACACCCTGGCCAATGAATATGCTGTCGATGATGTTGTACAGCGATGCCGCCGTCATAGCTATCACCGAGGGGATGGCATACTGAAGCAAAAGCTTCCGGATATTCTCCGTCCCAAGAGCCAGATGAGAACCTTTCTGTTCCATATTTCAAAATCCAATATTAAAGGAAAACCAAGGAACAAATTGAGAATTGTTCAATTAAATTTGCAGCAAAGTATATCTTTATCGAAAAGCAAAATAATGAAGTTTCCAAAATCATATCTTATAATAGCTGCACTTGTCATTCTCTCAATAATACTGCTCACAGGCAAACTCATTGTCTGGGGTCTCGCCGTCCTCGGAGCAGCATTGATAATTCTTGGAATCCAGCAGCTGATAAAACTGAATGTGAAAGTCACCCTTTTTGAGGACAATATTAAAAAGCTCGACGAGAAAAACAACGACCTGGCAAAACAGAACAAGGATCTTGCCGAGGAAAACAACTTTCTCCGGGAAAGACATTTTCAGGTAACCCAGATCAAAAGCATACTTGAACTGAACCTGTTTGAAATCGACACCCGGTTCACCCGCCCTGTTACAAACAGGGAAGAATACGACGGAAGGGATATCAAGTACTTCGGCAGCCTGAGCGTATCGCTGAAAGCCAAATACGGTATTGATATCAAGGAGCTCAGGTTCAAATACAACAGCGACAACGATGTGCTTACCGTCGCAAATATCAATCCCAAATTCCTTTCCTTCGGAACCAGGAAGATGGAATGGGACTTCTTTGAGATTTATGAATACAGGAGCCAGAACATATTTGCCGACAAAAAATGGATGGTGAGTTTCGACCTCTATGAATATGCAAACAAGCTGAAGGAGAAATACCGCATGAGTGTTGAAAACTCGATCGAGAAAGGCCCTGAAGAATTTGAATGGATATATAAACCAATCAGGCAGAATGTCGAAAATGCCATCAGGGTTTTGTTTAAGAATATGTGCCCGAATATCGAGATAACCGATAAGGCTGATGATTCATTCATTCCGCTTGAAAAACTGTCTTTCGGACCGGAACCGGCGAAAAAGAAACTGACGGAGCGTACCTGAAGTTATCCCTGCCCCGGCAGAAGTAAGACCGTTAACCGTCAGAAAAGCATCCTTACCCTGATTGTCCCCCTGATCGCCTTCAGTTCATCTATTATTTCCGAACCAAGACAGCTTTCAGTGTCAACTATAACATATCCTATCTCTGAATCAGTCTGCAGATACTCACCGGCTATATTTATCCCCCTCGATGTGAAAACATAATTGACCTCCCTGAGAATACCCGGTTCATTCTTGTGAATATGCAGAAAGCGCTGGGCGTTATTGTTGGGCTGAAGGGATATCTGGACGAAATTAGTGGCTCCGATCGTCGATCCCGTATCGCTGTACCTGACAAGTTTTTCGGCTACTTCAGTACCGATGTTATGCTGTGCCTCAACCGTGCTTCCTCCGACATGGGGTGAGAGAAGCACATTGTCATACTTCTGAAGCTCAGATACAAAGGGATCATTGTTCGAAGCCGGCTCATCGGGGAAAACATCAAGCGCGGCACCCAGAAGCCTTCCCGACTCAAGAGCTGAAGTTAAAGCCTGAATGTTAACCACCGATCCCCTGGAAGCATTAACAAGACATGAGCCCCATCGCATAAGGGCAATTTCCTTCTCGCTTATCATGTTCCTCGTCAGAGGTGTCTCGGGAACATGCAGGGTAACGATCTGCGACAGGGAAAGAAGCTCCTCGAGCGAGGAACAGGCTACTGCCTTTCCAAGACTAAGCTTTTTTGCAATGTCATAGTAGTAAACATTCATCCCAAGGGCTTCCGCAAGAATGGAAACCTGCGACCCGATATGTCCGTAACCCACAATACCCAGGTTCTTGTCACGGACCTCAAAACAATTTGCCGCCGACTTGAGCCACTTACCTTTATGTGCAGCCGCATTCTTGACAGGTATGTTCCTCATCAGAAGAATCGCTTCGGCAATAACCAGCTCAGCCACCGACCTTGTGTTCGAAAAAGGTGCATTGAAAACCGGAATCCCCATCAGCCTTGCAGCATGACCGTCAACCTGATTGGTGCCTATGCTGAAACAACCGATCGCAAGAAGCTTCCCGGCCTCATTCAGAACATCCTTCGTGATATGGGTCCTCGATCTGATTCCTACAATATTGGCACTCCTTATCTTCTCCTTCAGAAGCTCATTATCGAGTGCATTGGGAAACGACTCTATGTTGTGATAACCATTCGAAGTGAAAAAATCGATTGCACTTTTGTGAATCCCTTCAAGCATGAGAACCTTTATCTTGTCCTTGTCCAGTGAATACTTCCTTACCATTTCCGAATATAAATTAAAAGCAGAAACTCTGTTTGGGTTACAAATATAAAATAAAATATACTCGAATGTTTCATTTAATTACACCTCAGCAGATTTCACTCCGGAGAGGAATTGGCTGGAAGACCGAAGACAGAAGACTGAAGAAAAAGACGAATTATACACGACACACATCAGAAGCCTCATACCGCGTACCGCACACCGCATGCCATTTTCATACAAACCGTGGAGAGATCAGAAAAAAGAATCGTAAATTTACTCCTCGACAAAACTCTTTTAAGTGATGAATGACCTCTACCCCGATTTCTTTGCCAGATTTTACGATGTGATCTACCACCAGGTAAGGGATGGCGTCGACAACCGCTTCTACCTCGACAGGATAAGGGAATGCAAAGGCAGGATCCTTGAAATAGGAAGCGGTACAGGCCGCCTCCTGACCGAAGCCCTTACCAGCGGCGCTGATATTTACGGGATAGATATCAGCCCTGCCATGATAGAAGTCCTCAGGGCAAAGCTTCCTCCTGATCAACAGCCCAGGATCAGCCTTCAGAGCATAGTTGATTTCAGGTCCGATTTTAACTATGACCTTATAATAGCTCCTTTCAGGGTGTTCATGCACCTGACTGAGCTTACCGACCAGCTGAAAGCACTGAATAACGTCTGCAGGAATCTTAACCCGGGCGGAAAATTCATCTTCGATGTTTTCAATCCCGATCTTAAACCCCTTATCTCCGGCCTCAACAACGTTACCGATTTCGATGGAGAATACGAACCCGGAAAGACCCTGCGAAGGATCACCTCAACTAAACCCGACCTTATAAACCAGGTAATCAACATCACTTTCAGAATGGAATGGAACGACGGAGAATCAGTCCATTCAAGCGTTTGGGAGACACCGCTCAGGTATTTCTTCAGGTTCGAACTGGAGCACCTTCTCGAGCGATCTGAATTCGCAAGTTACAGCATCGCGGGCGATTTCGACGGCGGTGAACTGAGCGGCGACTCAAAGGAATTCATTGTAACCTGTTTCAAATAACCCTGTTTCCTATGGTAAATCTCAGAAAAAACCGGAAGTCTTCATTAAGGCCCGGTCTGCCTGCCGCTGCAGCCGCAATAATTTCACTTGCCTTGTCCGCCTGCAGCAACAGCAGTCCTGACCCTGTTTCGTACGTTAATCCTTACATGGGAAATATCAGCCATCTGCTTGTCCCCACCTACCCTACCGTCCACCTTCCCAACAGCATGCTGAGATTCTACCCGAACAGGGAAAACTTCACCTCAAACACCATGAGGGGATTTCCTCTTAACGTGATATCACACCGTTCGGGGAAGATCTTCAATCTTGCACCTGTTTCCGGAAGTCCCGAAGATATTCAGCGGAGTCCCGAATTCACATACGACAACGAAACTGTCACTCCGTATCTTTACTCTGTTACGGTGGAGGAACCGGTCTGCGATGTTAAATTCGCCCCTGCAGCAAAATCGGGATTTTATTCATTGAGTTTTGACGAAGGAACACCGGGAGTGGTGATCCGCACCACGGGCCGGGGGGAACTCGAAGGCAATGGCAGCAGTATAACTGGATTTGAAACTTTCAACGGTGTCAGAACATATCTGTATCTCGAATTCAGCAAGAGTCCGGCCGGATTCAGAGTCGAACCGGGTGAGCGGATAATTATGGCTTCCTTCGAACCGGAAACAGCGAACGAAATAAATATCCGGTACGGCCTGTCGTACATCAGCACCGATCAGGCCAGGAAGAATCTGCTCAGTGACATACCCGGATGGAACATTGAGGAAGTTTCGTCCGCTGCAAGGGAAAAATGGAACTCTGCTCTCTCATCGATTCAGACAGAGGGAGGAACCGAACAGCAAAGGAGGGTGTTCTACACATCACTCTACCGGGCTTTCGAAAGGATGACAGACATAACCGAGGACGGTCAATATTTCAGTGTCTGGAGCAATAAGACCGAATCGGCCGCAGACACAGCCTTCTTCACCGATGACTGGGTATGGGATACCTATCTTGCCCTCCACCCGCTTCAGGTAATACTGAATCCGGGCGATCAGGATGAGAAAATAGCCTCATATATACGCATGGCAAGACAGTCGGGATGGATGCCGACATTCCCCACGGTTACCGGCGACAACCACGCTATGAACGGGAATCATTCCGCAGCCGTTATCCTGGACGCATGGAACAAGGATATACGCGGATTCAACCTGGAGGAGGCTTATGACCATCTTAAAAAGACTATCCTCTTTGAGACAAAACTTCCCTGGGTAAGGGACAGCGCCACCTGGCTCGATAGTTTTTACGACCGGAAGGGATATTTCCCTGCCCTCAGGAAGGATGAGCCGGAAACATGTACGAAAGTCCATTCCTTCGAGAAGCGGCAGGCGGTTGCAGTTACGCTCGCGTCGTGCTACGACGACTGGTGCATGGCTCAGATGGCAAGGGAACTGGGAAAGGAGGAAGATTACAATTTCTTTATCAAACGAAGCCTTAACTACAGGAACCTGTTCAACAGCGAAACCGGGTTCTACCATCCGAAAGACAGCATGGGCAACTGGATCGAGCCTTTTGATTACCGGTACGACGGCGGGATGGGAGCCCGTGATTACTATGACGAAAACAACGGATGGACTTATATCTGGCAGCCATACAACGCCTTCGGAGATCTTATATCGATGATGGGGGGAAAGGAGGCGTTTGACCAGAAGCTCGACCGTCTCTTCACCGAAGGCCTCGGCAAATCAAAATGGCAATATTACTCAACCCTCCCGGATGCAACAGGAAACGTGGGGCAGTTTGTTATGGGAAACGAACCATCAATGCACATTGCCTACATGTATAACCTTGCAGGCAAACCATGGAAGACCCAGAAACGGGTAAGGATGCTGATGGATACCTGGTTCAGGGACGACCTTATGGGAGTTGCGGGTGACGAGGACGGCGGAGGACTTTCGGCATTTTATGTATTCTCGGCAATGGGCTTTTACCCAGTTACGCCCGGAGTTCCCGAATACCAGATAGGAAGCCCTCTTTTCAACAAGATAAGCATCCGGCTTCAGAATGGAAAGACCTTTACTGTAATTGCAAAAAATAACAGCCCTGTCAACAAATACATCCAGTCGGCCTTTCTTGATGGAAAAGAACTGACCGAAACCGTATTTGACCACACCAGTATTGTTGAAGGAGGGACCCTGGTCCTCGAGATGGGCGACAGGCCGAACCGGAAATGGGGCATAAACGCCAGTGTTAACTAAATAACAATGAAAGAATTCTGGATTAAAAGCTTAATTGCAGCCACTCCATGCATCCTCAGCCAATGCAACCCGTCAGTAAGGGACACTATTAAATCTGACCGGCCAAACATCCTTATTGCAATAGGGGATGATATTTCCTGGCAGCACATGGGCGCCTATGGATGCACCTGGGTTAAAACACCCGGATTTGACAGGGTCGCTGAAGACGGAATCATATTCAGAAATGCCTATACTCCCAACGCAAAATCCTCACCATCCAGGGCATGCCTTCTGACAGGGAGAAACAGCTGGCAGTTAGAGGAGGCTGCCAACCACGTACCCTTCTTCCCTGCAAAATTTACAACCTTTGTGGAAGCTCTGGGTAACAACGGATATAATACCGGCTTTACAGGCAAAGGCTGGGCTCCCGGTATTGCAAGTGACAGTGCAGGCAATCCGAGAAAACTCACCGGCCTGGCTTTTAATTCAAGGAAGATCAAGCCTCCTGCTGAAGGAATCTCCGGAATTGATTATGCAGGAAATTTTGAGGAGTTCCTCAACTCAAAAGACCCTCTGAAACCATTCTGTTTCTGGTATGGTGCCCATGAGCCGCACAGGAGATACCAGTTCGGATCGGGTGTCTCACTGGGAGGCAAAAGCCCTGACGATATCGAAAAAGTACCGGCCTTCTGGCCCGAAAACGACACGGTGCGCAATGATATGCTCGACTATGCCTTCGAGATTGAACACTTCGACAATCACCTGGTAAAAATGCTCGCCTTACTTGAACAGAGGGGTGAGCTGGACAATACAATTATCATAGTAACAGCTGATAACGGGATGCCTTTCCCGCGTGCAAAAGGACAGTGCTACGAATACTCAAACCACATGCCACTGGCAATTATGTGGGGAAAGGGAATTAAAAATCCCGGACGCTCTGTTTTTGACTACATAAGCTTTATTGACATTGCTCCAACTCTGCTCGATGCCGGTGGTTTAACTGCGGAGGAAAGCGGCATGCAGCCTGTTGAAGGCAAAAGCCTTTTGAAAATCTTTAAAACCCGCAGGGCCGGACTGGTTGATAAATCGCGCGATTTTGTCCTGATAGGCAAGGAACGTCACGATGTCGGCCGTCCTGATGATGCCGGCTATCCGGTAAGGGGAATTGTAAAGGAAGGATATCTTTACCTGATGAATTACAAACCAAACCGGTGGCCTACGGGAGATCCTGAAACCGGCTATCTCGATTGTGACGCCAGCCCTGTTAAAACTCTTATCCTGAACATGAACCGCATGCGCCAGTCATCCTTGACCTGGAATTTCAGCTTCGGGAAAAGACCCGGGGAAGAGTTATATAATATTTCCTCCGACCCGGAGTGCATGATAAATCTGGCAGCTGATCAGGGTTACTATCCGATGAAACAAAGACTGCGCGGACAAATGCTTCAGAAATTGCGTGAACAGGAAGATCCGAGGATACTGGGTAATGGAGATATATTCGATAATTATCCGTATTCTTCAGAAACTGTTAAGGATTTCTATAACAGGTACATGAAAGGCACAATATCGCGGAAATCAGCGGGCTGGGTCGACTCAACGGATTTTGAAGAATGACATCAGATTTTGATGTGATAATTTCAGGGGCCGGTCCCGCCGGATGCACTGCAGCCCTGGCACTGCGATCGTCAGGACTCAGTGTTGCCTTAATCGAAAAGGAAAGGTTCCCCCGGGAAAAGGTGTGCGGAGATGCCATCCCTGCTTATGTTCCTAAGGTGCTCGCCACAATCGATCCTTCATACCGGGCTGCGCTTGAAGAGATTGAGGACAAAAAGCCGGTCAGCATCTGCCGTTACGTCGCACCTGACCGGACCGCTCTCGACATCTCGTTCCGTGAAAAAGGCCTGGTCTGCCGCCGGTCGGTCTTCGACTCCTTTCTCCTTGATCTTGCCTCCCGGCTTGACAACCTGACTGTTCTCACGGGAACAAGGATAAAGGATATCAGAGCCGGAGACCAAGGGTTTTCAGTGAGTACAGGAAACGGTGAAGAGTTAACGGCCAGATTGCTCATAGGATGCGACGGAAGCACAGGTATCTCAAAAAGGATCCTTACGCCTTGCAAGCAAGAACCTTCGGAAGGATCGGTGGCTGTCAGAGCTTACTTCAGCGGGATAAAGGACAATCCTCCTGAAACCCTCGAGTTTCATTTCCTTAAAGAACTGCTCCCGGGTTATTTCTGGATCTTCCCCCTTCCCGGAAATGAATTCAATGCAGGGATAGGAATGCCGTCGGCAAAAGTAAAATCCGGGAAAATCAACCTCAGGGACTTGCTGATGAAGATCATTGAAAACGATCCGGTAATCGGGCCGAGATTCTCCGGGGCTTCAGTGAAAGGGGATATTAAAGGGCATTTCCTTCCGGTTTTCACTCGTAAGAGAAAAATCTCAGGCGATAGATTCATGCTTTGCGGCGATGCCGCTTCACTTGTGAATCCGGCAACTGGAGCAGGTATCGGACAGGCCATGCAATCGGGAAGATATGCCGGATGGCAGGCCGTTAAATGCTTTCAGAAAAACGACTTCTCTGAAGGATTCATGAGATCATACGACAGGACACTGCATGAAAAACTATGGAAGGAGAACAGAAAGTACCTTTTTATCCTCAGACATATCCTGCGTCATGAAATCAGGCTGAATATGACTCTTAATCTGGCAGCTGACTGCTCTGCAGTATCACGTCTTATCGGAAAAATTATCTGAACCGGTGCAGTGACGCATCTGAAATAATAATCAGAAAAAAATAACGGGAAAGAATGCCCCGGTACTGAACAATTACCTAATTTCATGGTTTATTCTAAAAATCCGCACCCATGAAGAAAACACTTTTGCTTGCAACAGTATTCCTGCTGTTTGTAACAGTTCCTGTTATGTCTCAGGGACTTCTCAACAAGGTAAAAAAAGCAGTTTCAAAAGAAATCCTGGAAATCACCGGTGATGATTCCGGCTCGGCCGCATCCGAAGCCGGAGCCGAGCCTTCCTCTGCATGTGATGACGCCGTTTTTTTAATCGACCTTGAAAAGTATAAGCTCGATTACAAAGAGACTTCAATAAGCATGAAGGACGACGGGAGCATACTGATCAGGGACAGGATTGGAGGCAAATACTATATTGTAAGCAACGGTGTCACCGAAGGACCACTGGCAAAGGAAGATGCAAGGATAACAGGGTTCCAGGCCATTGATGGTGAAGACACTCAAAACTACGACAACGATGAGTGGGTTGAAAAGTATCCGTCCTACATCTCACGATCAGGAGAAAAGTATCTTATCCGCTTTGGCGGTAAAAACTACGGTCCTTATGCCCTGATAAGCGATTTTACAGTTTCACGTTCTAAGGATAAATTCGCTGCAATAGTCACTGAGAATATCCTGATGAGTGAGTCAGAGGGGAAAAAGCTTGAAGAAGCAATGAAAAATGCCAAAAGTGATCAGGAGCGTATGGATATTGCAATGAAAATGAGCCAGCAGATGCAGAATCAGATGCAGCAAGGCGGACCTCAGTCGATCCAGCCTATAATGGTCTCAAACGTCCCCGGGGCGGTCTACGACGCCATGACCTGGATGGGAGGCAGACTGAACAACAGGATAAAAATCGATGATATCCTGGTAAAATCCCATGACAGGATCCTCGACCTGAAGGGAAATTCTGTGGTTAAGCTAAACCAGAACGACGACAATTCCGGGGATTTCTTTGTGAGTTCGTCGAATGACAGATATGCCTCCTATATTTACGGCACTCTGGCTTTCAGCGACAACACCAGGATTACCGAACTTTTCAATCCGTATCTTACTAAGAAGGATGGAAAGGTTTTACTGAATTACATGTACTATTCTCCGGGTAAAAACGCCATCATGCAATGCTCCCTGCCCTTTTAGCCGATTGAACACCCAAGGTTACTAATATGCTGGTTAACCGACGGGCCGGGAAGTTTTCTCCCCGCCTGATATTCTTGTTGCTGCTTCTTCCTGCCACCGGCGGAACAGCCTTCCGTTATCCTGCTTCTGAAGACGATTACCGTCAGATCTTTGGAAATGACTGGGTTAAGGCGGAAGTTTTCGTGAAGGATAATGAAGAATGGATGAAACGCCTGTCGAAGATTCTGGATATCTCTTATAATGAGGCTGTAGCAATTGTTTTCCCTGAACTGGTAAGATATTCTGCTCTGCGCGACAGGATTGAAACAACCCTGCTTCAGACACTCTTTATCAATCTTGGTGAGGAGTATGCTGATTTTTCTATAGGACACCTCCAGATGAAGCCTTCCTTTGCAATGGCTGTTCACGGCAACAGCCATCTTCTGAGAGGAAGGCTGAAGAATTACTTCAGGAATTATAAAGAAATAAACAATCCGAGGGACTTCAGGAAAATCATCGTGGAGGATATGCAAAAACCCCGGATGCAGTTCATCTACCTTGCCGCGTTCATAAAGATATGCGAATCGCGATTCAGCCTCGGCGATCTTGATGAGGAGCAAAGAATCCGGTTCCTGTCGACTGCATACAACTACAGTTTCATTAAAAACCAGGAACTGATACAAGCGATGACCAGATCACGGTATTTTACAACCGGAACGGATAATGGCAGGCTTTTCTCATATTCCGATATTTCGGTTTACTGGTACAGGATGCACCGCTGAAATATTCCGAAAATCCTGAATTTTTAGTTTTACGTTTTTTTAGTACCTTCAGATATTGATTTCTGATCACGTAATTACTGCTTGAAACGAAACCGGAAACGGAATGAAAAACCACCTTATCATGGCCGCAGCTCTCATCCTGCTCTGTTCATGCCTGAACACAAGACAGCTTGCCGACACTCTCAAATCACCCCGGATTCATTTCGGGAAAAGAGGTGGATTTACAAATATCCCCGTGGAATATGTTCTTACCGAAAAGGGACAGCTTTTCAGACTCGAAAATGACTCGCTGCTTAAAATCAGAAATGTCACTTCCGGGCAGCTTGACAACATAAACAGCCTTATAGGCAATACCGGCTTCAGGGACCTGAGTATTAAAGAACCCGGAAACATTACTTATTTTGTACGGGTTGTCACAAATGACTACGACAATGAAGTTTATTGGTATGATTCATCAGAAATGCAGGGACTTGCAATGATTTATAAAGCCCTGATGGAGACCACCGCAAAAGAAGAAGAATGATGAAAAAATTGTATCTGCCGGTACTGTTTCTATTCCCGGCCATGCTTTTAACAGCGCAGAATACAACTTTCAAATCACGGACAAAATATTCCTCCGGAACTCTTAAGCCCGGCTTTGAGTTCGTTACGGTAAACCCGGATGGCAACTCAAAATCAGGAACTTCTGTCAAATATGCAACACCACCTTCACTTGATAGGCTTTTGCTGAAAGGCGGCCCCCGGCAGGTTGAAAAAGTGATACGAAAGGATGGCAAACCTGTTTACATAGAGAGAAAAGCCGACCCGGCCAAATCGGATCCTCATGACTCACCCGGAGAAAAATTATCCGGATTCCTCGAAGAAACAAGGATAATAAGCGGAACTGTAAATCCGAAAGAACAGTTCGCTGTCACTCAGATAAACGAAGACAGGAACGGGATCACCCACCTCAAAACAATCCAGGTGTAATTTCAAATACGGCCAACCTCGAATATTACGGCCAGCCGGGAGCCATAAATGAAACATACGCTGATATTTTCGGCTCGATGGTCGACCGCGACGACTGGCTCATTGGGGAGGATATTACCAGAACCGCATTTTCTCCTTCGGGAGCCCTGAGAAACATGGCCGATCCCCACAACATGGGAAGAGAGGGCGACCACTACTGGCAGCCCAAACATGTTTCTGAAATGTACCTTGGCACTGAGGATAACGCAGGTGTACATATAAACAACGGAATCGGAATTCATGCCTATTACCTGTATGCCACGGCAGTATCAAAGGACAAGGCGGAACAGGTTTTCTTCCATGCCCTTGTCAACTATCTCACAAAGACATCGCGCTTCATCGATTTCAGAATAGCCGTCATACAGTCGGCATCAGATCTCTTCGGTGAGGGTTCTGCTGAAGCAAATGAAGCAGCAAAGGCATTTGATGCAGTCGGTATATATGAGGAAGAGGTAGTTCAAAAAAGCCAGGATTATGAGGTCAATCCCGGAACCGAGTTACTTCTCTTTTGCAATACAGACCCGAATTACAGCACAACCCTGGCTCTCTACAACGGCTCTCAGGCAAGCTCCCTGTCGGAAACCCCGATGAAAAACAATCCGAGCGTAACCGACAATGGTGCAGAAGCCGTATTCGTTTCAGCCGACAGCAAAATAAGATATATAAGCCTTAATCCCCTTGAGCAGGAGGAGATTATCTCCAATCAGGAGTACTGGGACAACGTGGCAATCTCAAAGGACGGCAACAGGCTTGCGGCAATTTCGACACAGGTCGATACTTCGATTTATGTTTATGACTTTACATCCAGGAAATGGGCAAAATTCAGGCTTTACAACCCTACTACCAGCCATTTCAACACCGA
>CAYQRF010000032.1:0-17835 GCA_964419775.1 uncultured Rikenellaceae bacterium | reverse complement strand
GTTCAATCCTGGGGTTCGTCATTATGAACCTGTCAATAAGATCAGCCTGTACCTTTTTCCTGTCACCGGCAACCGGCAAGGAGGGCTCCTCTTCAGGTATTTCACTCTCGGGTTCGGCAGTTTCAGCAAAGGGAGTAAATGAAAATCCGGGATCCATATAGAATATTTCTTCCTCCTCTTCAGCGGTTTCCTTCTCATCAGTCTTCTCCTGCATGAACAACGGCCCGTCATAATCAATAACATCAGTTCCGGGATCGATTGTTCCGATAACAGTCCTTTCCAGAAGGTTCTCCATGGTGTCGGGCTGATCTTTTATGAGCCTTGGTCTGGATTCCTTCTCGATCTCCTCAATAAGGTCCTGGCTGTTCAGTGCAGATTCAAGAACAGTCTGGGCAAGATCGGCTTCAGCAGATTCTGTAACGGCTGCAACAATATCAACGGACGGTTCCTCCTGAGGGGCCTCAGGTTCTTCACTGGCAATTACTTCGGGTTCCGGAACTACAGTCACCTGTTCTTCCGGTTCAGGATGCACCGGTTGCACCATTGCCGGTCCTTCAGCCAGTTTTTCGGCAGCAACATCCATCTCCAACATGGAAGGGGCTATCTTCAGAAGATTGAAAAGCACTTCCCGGTCGGCAATGTGAATGGCTGAATTTCTGAGCTGATTCTCAAACCTGATATCCGAATTCTCCCTGAGCCCCTTCAGCAGAAGGAGGTGAGCGGTCTGGAAAAACGGATAAATGTTTATCAGCTCGCTCAGCTCGGCTAGAACCTGTCTGTCGACAGGCGCATTGCCATCCATCAGTTTCAGGAAGTCACTTTTATTCATTGATGGTTACCAGTTAACGAATGCGGCGTTGAAGATGTCCTCGACAAGCATCTCAACAATATTTTCCGACAGATCTGCTTCCACCTCGCTCAGGTTGCTCAAACTGCTGTAATCCTCATATCTGGAAAATGTCTGTTCAAAGCTTTTTTCCGGATCCGCCACGTTGGTGAACTTTACCCTTACTGCAATGGTGAAACGGTTCATTGCTGCAGTTGCGTCGGCTGACACGGTAAGCGGCCTGGTGTTGTACTCGATTATCTCTCCCTCAAAATTGGCATCGCCCAGCCCGTTTATAACCGCCAGGTTTGTCTGAGCCTTGCATTTGTCAATCAGCTCATCGGTAATAGTCTGGCTTAATCCCGGCTGCACAAGACTTGCCCTGTTCTGAAAATACTGGATACTCACTGAGCTTAATCCGGCAGTGCTTGCTCCTGAAAAGGAATAGATGCCGCATGAATGCACAAGGAAGGCAAAAGCTGTGATGACCAGCCAGAGCTTAGCGGCCGGACGACTTATGCTATTTCTACATTTCAATATCATATTCCTTGATTTTTCTGTAGAGAGTGCGTTCCGAAATACCAAGCTCCTGCGCTGCAAGCTTTCTCTTCCCGTTGTACTTCTCAAGGGCCTTTTTGATCATCTCAATCTCTTTCCCGGTAAGGGATAGCGACTCTTCAACCACTTCTTCGGTATCCTGTATGTGGGTCCTTGTACGATGAGAATAGTCCACATCCGGAGGATCTCCGGCCGATACCACTGCATCGCTCCGTCCTGTGTCCCTTATCAGATTCTTGATAACCCCCGAGTTGCTCTCATGGAACCTAAGGTCAATATCGCCTGATTTGATCAGATCCAGAACAAGATTTTTAAGGTCATTCATGTCGCTCTTCATGTCGAAGAGGATCTTGTAAAGTATCTCACGTTCAGACGAAAATGATTTGTCCTCATCCCTTTTTATAACAGCCGGAAGCTTGACTCCGGTATAGTCGGGAAGATAAGCATGAAGTACCTCATAGCTGATCTCCCTTTCACTTTCAATTATCGAGATTTGTTCAGTTATATTCTTTAGCTGCCGGACATTGCCCGGCCATGAATAGCTGAGGAGCAGATGCTTAGCCTCATTACTCAGCCGTATCGAAGGCATCCTGTATTTCTCGGCAAAATCGACGGCAAACTTCCTGAAGAGCAGGAATATGTCCTCTCCCCTCTCCCTCAGCGGCGGAATTTTTATCGGAACCGTATTCAGCCTGTAAAACAGGTCCTCCCTGAATTTGTCATGCTCAATTGCCTTTGACACATCTACATTACTGGCAGCTATTACTCTCACGTTTGTCTTCTGCACCTTCGATGAGCCCACACGGATGAACTCTCCGGTCTCGAGCACCCTGAGGAGACGCACCTGGGTTGAAAGAGGGAGCTCTGCCACCTCATCAAGGAAGATCGTTCCTCCGTCGGCAACCTCGAAATACCCTTTCCTGCTTTCGGTGGCCCCGGTGAATGAGCCTTTTTCATGACCGAAAAGCTCCGAGTCGATGGTTCCCTCAGGAATAGCCCCGCAGTTCACTGCAATATAAGGTCCGTGCTTTCTGGCGCTGTGATTGTGGATCACCTGCGGAAATGCCTCCTTGCCGGTCCCGCTTTCTCCCGTAATGAGCACCGAAAGATCGGTAGGTGCCACCTGCACAGCTATATCTATGGCCCTGTTCAACCCCGAAAAGTTGCCTATAATACCGAACCGCTGCTTTATGCTCTGAATATCTTTCATATCCGTTTCACACTGCTGCGAATTTAAGATATTTTTGAAACAATGGGAAATGGTATTTTCGTAAATTCGTGACATGAAGAATACATCAGAAATTCGCATCGCAGGCATTATTCCTGCAAGATACGCATCTACAAGGTTTCCCGGGAAACCACTTGTAATGATAGGCGGAAAACCGATGATCAGGAGAGTATATGAACAGGCCTGCCTCTCGCTCCCGACAGTTTATGTTGCAACTGACGACCAGAGGATTTATGATTCTGTCGCCGGCTTTGGCGGCAAGGTTGTAATGACCTCCGCAGACCACAGGAGCGGAACCGACAGATGCGCTGAAGCTGCAGAAAAAATTGCCGGACTCGAAGGATTCACTCCCGATGTGATCGTCAATATCCAGGGTGATGAACCATACATCAGGCCTGAACAGATTGACCTGCTTGCATCGTGTTTTGACGACAGGCCGGTTGAAATTGCCACCCTGGTCCGGCGGGCAGAACCGGGTGAGGATCTGGCCAATCCCAACCAGCCCAAGGTTGTTCTTGACCTTTCCGGAAACGCAATCTATTTCAGCAGGTCGGTAATCCCCTTCCTTCGCGATGCTCCTGCAGCCGAATGGTCAGCCCGGCATACCTATTACAAACACATAGGACTGTATGCCTACAGAACGGCTGTTCTGAAACAACTTGCTTTATTGCCGGGAAGCCCGCTGGAGAAGGCGGAATCGCTTGAACAGAACAGATGGCTCGAGAACGGATTCAGGATCAGGACAGCTGTCACTCTCTGGGAAAGCCTGGGAATCGACACCCCGGAAGACCTCGAAAGAGTGGAAAAAATCTTTGATCAGAAAAATAAAAATGCCTACCTTTAACCCGGTTTTTGAAACAGAACAGCATTAGAGTGCGTATGAGGCAAATTCTACTCTTTATCTTCATATTATTCATCCCTTTAACCCTTCAAGCCCAGAAGGATAGCACTGATGTCGTCAGAAATTTTCCTCAAAAAGCCTTTACCAGGGAAGCCCCTGTAACAAATATCACAATTTACCCGGTACCTGTCAGAGACAACAGCTTTTCGATAAAGGCCGACAGGGAAATGACAGCAGTGAAAGTGACCAATATGATCGGACAGGATATTTTCAGAGCCAGGTATACAAATCCGGTTTCTGCAACCAGAGTGCTGCTTAAGAATCCTGCAAGGGGAATGTACCTGGTGACAATTGGATTTGCCGACGGGACAAGAATTGTCAGGAAGGTAATGATTGAGAATCCGGAATAGGAAATTTCAGGCCGGATTCAGCGGATACGGGGAAAATTCCGCATACCTCTTATTATATAGACATAATGTTTATGAACAGGAAAACAATCTTAAATGTTGATTGTTAGTATTGAGGGGTAAAGACACTTTATAAAAACATACTATTAAGAAAGCCATGGAAGAAGGGACGAATGTTTTTTCGATAAAGGACCTTGAAAATTTTTCGGGAATAAAGGCCCATACCATAAGGATCTGGGAGAAAAGATACAGGATACTGGAACCCGACAGGACCGATTCCAATATCAGGACTTACAGCGAAACCGAGCTGAAGAAGATCCTCAATGTGGCCTATCTGAACAGGAATGGCCTGAAGATCTCCAGAATTGCCACGCTGAGCGAAGATGAGCTAACCGCCAGAGTGATGGCTGTCAGCAGCCTGGATGAAAAAAAGGAGAACAGCTTCAGATCGGGAACCGTCCTGATGTCAGCTATCAGGTTCAATGAACACGAGTTCAGAGGGGTACTTGAACCATTTGTCCATAAACACGGGATCGAAGATGCATTTATCATGTATCTCCATCCCCTGCTTGAAAAGGCAAGGTTGCTCTGGCAGACAGGAAGCCTTTCAAGAGCCCAGGAACAGTTTGTCCGTAATGTAATAAAGCAGATACTTACCCAGGAAGACAACAGCCTCAAGGTGCCTGCCGTAAAGGCAAAGGCTGCAGTAGCCATGATAAATACTTCTGACAACCTGTCGGACAATAATTTCCTGTTTTACAAGTACCTCCTTAAGAAAAGAGGATTTGACGTGATTTTCACCGGAGGAATTCTTCCGGCCTCGGAGGTGATCGAAATTCACAAGATAAAGGCATTCGACTACCTTGTGGCAAACTCAGGTTCATTCGACTTCTCAAGAAAGAAGATCAGCTACTTCAGCAGCATCGGAAAATCTCTTCTGATAAGGAAAATCATACTTACGGATTTCCCTGAGTCAAATGAAAAGAGAATACCCGAGAATATTCTTATCACGAGAGATCCTGAAGAATTCAGACAGATTGTCACTTCACTGAAATTTTAAACCGGGCTGCCGGACCCATGACGGGTGATTGCTTTTACTGCTGCTTATTGTCAGGATGGGGGCCTTCTGAAATAAGTCCCCTGAAATAATCAGTTTCCCTGTCGAGACTGACTGTGGGAAACCGTTTTTTTATCTTCCCGATCCTGGCCAGCATGCCTTCGGCAAAATTCCTTATCTCGTTTCTGTCTTCGGTAATGATCCGGTGCGATACTGCCTTTGAAATACCTTCAACCTCATGCCATAAGGTTATTGCGGAATCATCAAAATAACACCTGGTGAAAGCCTCCCAGATATAATCCACTGCAGTGTCCGACAGGTGAAGCATATCGGCACCATAGAACCGGTAATCGCGCAGATCGTCCATAACCAGCTCGTAGGCAGGAAAATATCGCGGTGCGGAAGGGTGGTCAAGAAGCCTTTCGACAGCAAGAAACAGAACCGACTTGCTTACCTGATTGCCATGAGCTCCATCTTTCCAGTGCCGTACCGGACTGATGGTGAAAACAACTTTAAGTTCAGGATACGATGCCCTCAGTCTGTCGAGCAATCCGCTCCACAGGCTTACTATCTCATCCGGAGTCAGCAGTTCATGGCTGAAATATGAAGCGGGTATTTTATGGCAGTTCGACACAATTTTTCCCGTCTCCTTCCACCTGCTTACCCTTGCCGTGCCGAAGGTGATGAAGAGTAATCTGGCATCTGACAGGAAAACCCGGGCTTCCTCCTCCCTCCTGCTGATTCTTTCAAGAACCTTCTGAGGATCATCTGAAGAAAAGTCGGTGTAGTGATCAAAACTGATCCAAAGGCTGCCATGCCTGTACAGACTTTCAGGATCATGCTTCGGGGAGATCATTGCATTAATTGTGTTGCTTACAGAAACCGGGTTATAGACCGTTCCTGCCGGATTGATCATCACCGGCATGTTTCCGGCCTGCATACGGCTGCCAACCGCCGCGGCAAAGCACGATCCGATGAACATCACCGGGGTGCTGTAGCTTATCCCGGTGTCCGGGGAATCGATTCTGAATGTAGTCCTGAGTTCCATCAGCTGCGAATGCAATTTCAGGTTAGCTTGTCATCCACCCAGCTTCTGATGGTGTCGAACACCTCGTGCCGGCAGAGATCATTGTGAAGCTCATGGTAAGCACCCTCCCAGAGCCTGAGCTCAACAAGGGGAGTTTTTTCAGCAAATTCGAGGCTCCCTTCGTGAGAACAGATCTGATCTCCTGTCCCGTGCATCAGCAGCAGGAGTTTTTTCAGATTTGACGCATTCTTCAATGCAGCCGATGCCGCCGACATGGCTGAATGAAACAGAGATACAGAGACCAGTCCATGAATCCTTGGATCTTTCCTGTACTTCTCCACAACAGCCGCATCCCGGGAAATGTGATCGACCACAAGTCCCGATGACTGAACAAGCGACGGGACAATACTCTTCATGATACCGGCCATCTTCACTTTCATCCTGTCGGGTTCAAATGAAAGCTTAAGCCAGGGGGAGGTGACTATTGCCCCCCTGACATCCGGATTCTTCCTTATCAGATAGTCAAGCACAATGCCTCCGCCAAGACTATGCCCGTATAGAAACAACGGAATACCCGGAAATGTAAGCCTGCACTCCCTCAGAAGTATGTCAAGCATCTCGTCGGTAATTGAATAACTTCTGATATGACCCTTCTTTCCGTCCGAAATACCGTGCCCTGGCAGGTCGACTCCGGCCATACCTATCATGGACTCGGAGAAAAGCCCGGCCCAGCCTTCATACCTTCGGATGTGCTCGCCCAAACCATGAACAAGTATTATCATGGCACGAAGTTTTTCACCCGGACTTATGATAAAGCCCCTCAGGACATATCCGTTGCTGAGTTTTATATTGAAATCCATCCCTGTTTTTTTGTTAAATGTACGAAAGTTGACAATAGGTTGAACCGCTATCGTCAACAATAGATGATTTGTGAAAGTTTGAGGCGTGAGGCGTGAGGCGTGAGGCTTGATGCATGAGGCATGAGGCATGAGTCCTTGAGTCTTGTGTCTTGTGTCTTGTGTCTTGAGTCATTAATAGCCTTAATAACCACATCAATTGACAGCAATTTGAGACTTTTTTATTTGGAAATAATTTAGAAATGTCACAAAAAAGATGGCTCTAAATATTGATTACCTGTGCTTTATGAATTTTGCCTATTTGGAATGCAGCGGATTTTATAATATTTTAAGATATTAAGATTTGTTTATCTTTTATTCTTTGTATAGCTTTGCCTTTACAATCAAAAAATAAGAACCATGACAGCACAGGAATTCAACAGCAGCCTGATAGAGATGAAAAGCAACCTTCAAAGGTTCGCCATGAGTCTCACATCAGACAGGGATACTGCCCTGGATCTTGTACAGGATACGTATCTGAAAGCAATAACATACAAAGAGAAATTCGTCGATTATACAAATCTCAAGGCCTGGGTTTTCACAATTATGAAAAACACCTTTATCAACAACTACAGGCGCAATGTGAAGGAGAACACCATAATCGACGGCACTCAGGATCTTTACTATCTTAACATGCCACACGACAAGGGATTCATATCACCTGAGTCAAATTACGCCCATGGCGAGATCGAAAAAGCAATCGAATCACTCGGCGATGAATTCAGGATTCCCTTCAAGATGCATATTGAGGGTTTCAAATACCACGAGATAGCAGACAAGCTCGGGCTTAAGATAGGAACTGTTAAAAGCAGGATATTCTTTACAAGGCAGAAACTGATGCAGATGCTTAGCGATTACGGAAGATAGATAAAACTCATTTTTGAGGTTTAGGTTTAGTTAGAACACAGTCAGGGTATTAGGTTAGGTTAGGTAAAGGGCTGAGAACATCAGCCTTTTCCTTTTTTGCGTATTATGATTCCGATGCCGACAAACACCACGAATAATCCTGAGATGACCCACGCCCATTTGTTCAGGACCTTTGATTCGGAATACATTTCATACTGCTCAGTAAGAAAAAAATCTGATCTGACGGGCCAGAGCAGGATCCCCGACGAATCAACAAATCCGCTAGTCTCTGTCAGTTTTCCGGGCATAATTGTCCGTAACGTATATTCTTTAAAGCTTACCCAGAAGCGATCTGTTGCCCATTCCGCTGCAGAATCGGCTTCTGTTTTAAATCTTACCGCATTGGCGTCTCCTATGAACTCCCGGAGCAAAGCGCCTTCCGCCCACAGGCTGTCAAAATTTTCAGAGTTCTTCTCAATTGTTGCTGCAAATTCATCTTCCCTTTGCTTCAATGCTTCCTGACTCATCCCGATTTCTCCTGCATCACCGGTGAGCCTTGTAAATTCTCCTATCCATTCTGAAACCAGATTTTTTAAATACCATTTCTCAATCTTCTTATCAACAGTGTCACTGAATGCCCTGAATTTAAGGCTGTCAGCTCCATTTAATTTTTCATCGGTGAGGCTGGCCGGAGAATAGAACCAATCTAATTCATCCTGGTTCAGGAAATTGTCTACCGGATACCCGTATAACATCTGTTTATCGATTATTTCAGTGAATCTGTATTCGGTATTGAACCACCTGAACTTCTTTCTGAATTCCGCATGCCGCTCTATATTCTTATTTGCTCCGCTGTCGGAAAGATAAGTACGGTTGATCTCTTCAATGTCCGAAAAAAGTTTTTCAGCACGCCTGACCCATATCGTGTCCCCTTCAATGTTTATCTCAAGTGAATCGGTGATCGTCCAGGTACTGTCAAAAGGTACCTGAAGATCAGAGACTTCAAACGTGTTTTCGGAGTTTTTCATTTCAATCCTCCTCAATACGGTTCCATCACGATGAATAACATTTGTGACAATGGTCTCAGGCAAATTGCATGAAGCAGCAATGACAAGTACCATTGAAATGACGAATTTTAATTTCCTGCTTATCATAATACTAAATATCAGGTTTGTATTTTTTATCCTCCATTAGCCTGTTTTCAATAAATCTTTTCAGTTCCGGATCTCCTTCAATTATCCTCAGGAGGTCCTTGTATTTAACCTGCAGTTCGTTATAAGAATCAAGCAGCTCATCCAACTGGCTCTTCGATATCCGGATTTCTCCGTCCGGTGACAATCTGGCTGACATCTTATACATGGTGAGCCTCTTATCGATGGCCGAAGAAGAAACGGCTGAACTCTCATCCCCGATAATTACAACCTGCTTGCTGATGTTTTTCACCTGCCTGAAAATAAAAGCCTGCTGCCAGACGAAAATAGCTACAAGCACTACGGAAACTCCGATAAGGCTTCTTCTAACCCACCCTATATAAACCCAGCCAAAAAGTGCATCAATGAATTCAGAGAACCTTCCGACCCTTTGATTCTCGTATTGGATCCTCTTTATAACCTCATTTTCAATAATTTCCGGATGCAATAAATCCGGCCTGGAGTTCCTGAGCATCCTCAGCATCTTATCATAACTGTCATTTACCTTTGTCATCTTTACAAGTACTTCTTCAAAAGTTGTCTTATGTTTTTCCTGGCATAATAAAGATTTGCCTTCACCACTGATCTTGCCATTCCGGTAACCCTCACAATTTCATCAGAATCCAGTCCTTCAAGCTCCGAAAGGACAAATACTGCCTTCTGCCTGGGGCTTAACTGATTTGTCAGCAAACTTACTATCCTTGCATTTTCCCGGTTTTCAAGTTCGGTGCTCCCCTCCTCCGACAAATGATTGGAAATGACAGCCCATTCATTTTCATCGTACCGGTATTCTTTCTGCCGTTTTTGTTTCCTAAGCTGATCATAGCACTTATTTACAGCAATCCTGTACACCCATGTTTTATAGCTTTCAGCTGTTTTCATTTTTTTAAGTTTCTGCCAAACCGTAACCATGGTATCCTGTACTATATCACGTGCCATATCCTCATCTCCCAATATCCTGAAAGCGACCGAGTAAATCAAGGGAGTGCTTTTCTCAACAATCTTCCTGAAATTATGCAGATCGCCATTCCTGCACTCGTCAATAAGTTCCTTTTCTACCAAAGTCAGCTGAACTTTTATGTATAGGACGTAATAAATACAGAAAGGTAAAAGAAGGTGGGGAAAATTCTTGAGTGTGAAAGTGTGGAAAAAGGAATTATCTGTTCCCGGATTTTATTGCAGCCTCAATATTCGACATGAACTTCTCATACTTCACCCTCGACATTGATGTCGTGCCGAACAGGCGGGAAAACCTTTCACGGGAAAGGGTCCTCCATTCTTCCGCACTCATCCCGGCAATTTCAGCATTAATGGTGAACTCCGGAGTCCCGGGCAGATTCAGATCCCTGTTCCAGGGACATACTTCCTGGCACCTGTCACAGCCATAGACCCGCCTGCCAAGATGCGGAACAATATCTTCAGGAACCGGTCCCCTGTTTTCAATTGTGAGGTTTGCTATGCATTTCCTGGCATCAATGGTCCGGTTATCGTTTATGGCGCCTGTCGGACATGCTTCAATGCACAAACGGCAGCTTCCGCAATGATCACTTGTAAAAGGCTCATTGTAGTCAAGCTCCGTATCGAGGATTAATATCCCAAGAAAAAAGAATGATCCTATGCTTTTATTTATCAGAATAGAATGACGCCCCTGCCAGCCAAGGCCTGCCTCCCTCCCCCATGGCTTTTCAGTAACAGAGGAACTGTCGGTAAAGGCTTTGCCCCCGGTACCGGGCCTGACTGTGTTAATCCATTCAAGCAGAAGGTTAAGCTTCTCCGGAATAACCTCATGATAATCGCGCCCGAAAGTATACCTTGAAAGGACAGGCGCTTCCGGATCCTTTTGCAACACCCCGGAATAGTAACTCAACCCTGTCACCACAATCGACTTAGCACCAGGGAACAGGTTTGCCGGATCGATTCTTTTGTCAATGTCCCTGGCGAGATACCCCATCTTGTCGTTCATGCCGGCATCAACCCACGACCTTATCCGGGGCCCGTTCTCCTCAAGCACACGAGCCCGGGCTATGCCGCAGATATTAAAGCCAAGCTCCGCAGCCCTGTGCTTTATCCCTTCAGAAAGGTCCTTGTTGCTTATGCCCGGCATGACAGCAGATTAAAGGAATCCCAGTTCCAGTTTCGCCTCATCGCTGAGCATGCTCTTGTCCCACGGAGGATTGAAAGTCAGTTTCAGATCGCAATCCTTCACTCCCCTGGTGCCCGATACCTTGTACTTCACCTCCTCAATCAGGCTGTCGGCCATCGGACAGTTTGGGGCGGTAAGAGTCATTGTAATGTGCGCCACATGGTCATCATCGATCTCAACATTATATATAAGGCCAAGATCGTATATGTTAACAGGTATCTCAGGGTCAAAAATGCTCTTGAGAACTCCTGCTATCCTTGTTTCTATTTCAAGTTGTTCTGACGGATCCATATTGTTGCTGGTTGATGGTTAATGCGGTACGCGGTATGCGGTATGCGGCGTGCGGTACGCGGCTCTCAGCCCTGAGCCCTGTGCCCTGAGCCCTGTGCCTTAAAGGCCATAGCATAAAGCTTCATCTGCCTCAGCATCGACAAAAGCCCGTTGGATCGTGTCGGCGAGAGATTCTGCCTCAACCCTATCATGTCAATAAAATAAAGGTCGGCCATGATAATCTCTTCAGTGGTTCTGCCGGAAAGCACCCTGATGAGCAATGCGACTATCCCCCGGGTAATTATCGCGTCGCTGTCGGCCGTGAAGGTTACTGCTTTGCCGTCGTACTGAGGATAAAGCCAGACCTTTGACTGGCAACCCTCTATAAGGTAATCCTTTACCTTGAACTTAGGATCGATAAGGGGCAGTTCCTTTCCCATTTCGATAAGGATGTTGTATTTGTCCATCCAGTCGTCGAATACCGAAAACTCATCTATTATATTATCCTGAACCTCGTTTAGCGTCATTTCCCTATTCATCAAAACATGCTGATCACCTTTTCAATTCCCGTGCCAAGAGCATCGATCTCCTCAATTGTGTTGTAAAAGCATAGAGATGCCCTCACGGTGCCATCTATCCCGTAATGTTCCATAACCGGCTGGGCGCAATGCGTACCTGTCCTGACTGCAATCCCGAGCTTGTCGAGGATCATTCCCGTATCGTACTGATGTATGTTTTCAAGGAGAAAAGAAATTGTACAGATCTTATTGGCTGATTGCCCGTAAATTTTCAGCCCTGGAATTGAGGAAAGCCTTTCGGTTGCACAGGCCAGCAAGGTTTTTTCCCGCTCGGATATTTCATCCCTGCCGAGTTCATTCACATAGTCGAGAGCCCTTCCTAGTCCGATGGCCCCTGCATAATTCATCGTACCTGCTTCGAAACGGAACGGAAGTTCATTATAGGTGGTCTTTTCGAAGGTCACCTTTTCCACCATATCTCCTCCTCCCTGGTAAGGCGGCAACTCTGAAAGCCATTTCTCCTTTCCGTACATCACCCCTATTCCGGTGGGGCCGTAAATCTTATGCCCCGAAAAAACATAGAAATCACAATCGAGCGACTGTACATCCGTGAAGCCGTGCTGCACTCCCTGGGCCCCGTCGACCAGGACTGGTATTCCCATCGAATGAGCCGGTCCGATGATCTCCTTCAACGGAACAATGGTTCCGAGAGCATTGGACACCTGGGTGACGGAAACAATCCTCGTCTTTGGTGAAAGCAGCTTAAGGTATTCATCCAGATTAAGATCCCCCGTGTCGTTAAAGGGAATCACTTTCAGAACGGATCCCTTACGCTGGCAAAGGATCTGCCAGGGAACGATGTTGGCATGATGCTCCATTTCGCTCACAATTATCTCATCGCCCGGTTGAATATACCTCTCCCCGAATGAGTATGCAATTGCATTTATCGATCCGGTGGTTCCCGATGTAAATACCACCTCTTCCCTGCCGGCGGCATTGATGAACGACCTTGCCTTCTCCCTGGCCCCTTCGTATGCCTCTGAGGTACGGTCGCTCATTGCATGAACTCCGCGGTGAACATTTCCGTTGTATTCGGTATAGACCTTCCTTACCTCGTCAAGTACGCAAAGAGGTTTCTGGGTGGTGGCGCCATTGTCGAAGTATACAAGCGGCTTGCCGTATACCTTTTTATGCAGCACCGGAAAATCTGAACGAACTACGTCAATATCTATCATGGCGTTTCAGTTTTTACCCGCATTTCACCATACAGCTTGCGCATTGCGACAATTCTCCCTTAAGCCTCTGCATAACCAGTCCGTCGAGTCTTTCCTGCAGAGCCTCGACATTGATATTCTGGATAACCTCATGGGCAAAACCGAACATCAGCATAAGGAGTGCCTGACGCTTGTCGATGCCCCTCGACTGCATATAAAACAGCGCATTATTGTCGAGCTGCCCGACAGTGGCTCCGTGACTGCATTTCACATCATCGGCATAGATCTCGAGCTGAGGCTTGGTATCCATCCTTGCCTCGTCGGTAAGCAATATGTTGTTGTTCTTCTGATAGGCAATTGTACCCTGTGCATCCGGTGCAACATAGATCCTGCCGTTGAAGGCCCCTGTAGAAACATCATCCAGCACGCCCTTGAAGAGCTGGTTGCTGCGGCAATTGGGTGAAGCGTGATCCACATTTACATAGTTGTCGACATGCTGCCATTTATCAGCCAGGAAAAGACCGTATGAGTTGGATTCCGCTCCCTCACCTGCCATCCGGTGGTAAGTGTTGTTCCTCACAAGCCCTCCGTGAAGTGTGATAATACTTGATGTCGCCTGACTGTTCCTTTCCTGGTGAATGAATGTGTGAGTTATCTTGCAGGCCTTGTTGTGCTCATTCTGAACCCTTATCAGATCGAAAGAAGAGTTCTCCCCGGCATAAATCTCTGAGACTGCATTTGTAAGAAACCTCTGCGGCGACAGTGTGTGGTCGCAGATAATAACCGAACACCGGGCATTTTCCTCCACAATTATCAGGTTCCTATGCTGATTGAACGTATCCTGGTCCGAATCGACAAGATTTACAACCTGCACAGGCTTCCCCGGAGCGGCACCTTTTGGCACATATATGAATACACCATCCGAAACCATTGCGGTATTCAGGTGAATAAGTCCGTCGGAATCGTTCCTGGCATATTTGCCGTAGTGCTTCTCCAGGAGGTGCGGATATTTCCTGGCAGCCTCATTAAGGCTTCCGATAATTATACCTCCGGGCAGTTCCCTGAGCTTACCGTTTAAAGTAGGATAAAAACCATTCATCAGTACAATGCCATGTGCATCCAGATCTGTCACATCGCAACGGAAATCCTCGGCTTTCTGAAAATGTGATTCATCCGGAATAAAATAGCTCTGATAATCATGCCTGAACCAGGTCTCAAGGTTTGTATACTTGTAGGACTCCAGTTTTCTGGTCGGCACCCCCAGAAGGTTAAACTTCTCAAAAGCCTCTTTCCTGAAGGAATTGAGAAACGGTGTGGAGCCTTCCTCTATCCTGACAATGTTTTCAGAATAAAGCCTTGAAAAGAATTCCGATACCTCTGATTTTCCGTTCATATCAATTCTGATTGTCAACCTCTTTCTTGATCCAGTCGTAGCCCTTCTCCTCAAGTTCCAGAGCCAGTTCCTTTCCGGCCGTCTTAACTATCCGCCCGTCGTACAGGACATGCACCACATCGGGAACAATGTAATCGAGGAGCCTCTGGTAATGTGTGATCACTATCGAAGAATTATCCGGTCTCTTGAGCCTGTTGACACCGTTCGCCACTATCCTCAGGGCATCGATGTCAAGGCCCGAATCAGTTTCATCGAGTATCGCCAGCCGCGGTTCGAGCATGGCCATCTGAAAAATTTCATTCTTCTTTTTCTCTCCGCCCGAGAATCCTTCATTTACGGAGCGGTTCGCCAGCTTTGAATCAATTTCGACGAGTTCCTTTTTTTCCCTCATCAGTTTAAGAAAATCGGAAGCGGAGAGAGGTCCAAGTCCCTTGTGCTTACGGTGCTCATTAACCGCCGTCTTCATGAAGTTTACCATGCTGACTCCCGGTATTTCAATAGGATACTGAAATCCGAGGAAGATTCCTTCCTTCGACCGGTCCTCCGGGGCCATCTGCAAAAGATCATTCCCCAGATATGTAACTGATCCTCCTCTTATCTCAACCGCATCCCTGCCTGCCAGAACGGCAGCCAGTGTACTTTTTCCCGATCCGTTGGGACCCATTATTGCATGTATCTCACCGGCCTTAACCTCAAGGCTGATTCCTTTCAGAATCATCTTCCCGTTTATGCCGGCTTCCAGGTTTTTTATACTAAGCATGTCAGAATATAATCATTAAATATTGAACTAACCTACACTGCCCTCCAGACTTATCTGAAGGAGTTTCTGGGCCTCGACGGCAAACTCCATCGGAAGTTTGTTTATCACCTCCCTGGCATATCCGTTCACTATCAGGCCTATTGCATCCTCTGTCGAAATACCCCGCTGATTGCAGTAGAATATCTGATCCTCCCCTATCTTCGACGTTGTTGCCTCATGCTCCACGACAGCACTCTGATTATCGATCTCAAGGTAGGGGAAAGTATGGGCACCGCACTTGCTGCCAAGAAGCAGCGAGTCGCACTGTGAAAAATTGCGGGCATTGGATGCATTCTTCAGGACCTTCACAAGGCCTCTGTAACTGTTCTGCCCATGCCCCGCCGAAATACCTTTCGAGACGATGGTGCTCTTCGTATTTTTCCCGATATGTATCATCTTTGTTCCGGTATCAGCCTGCTGATGATTGTTTGTCACAGCTACCGAATAAAACTCACCCGTTGAATTGTCACCCCTGAGGATACATGAGGGATACTTCCAGGTTATCGCCGATCCGGTCTCAACCTGCGTCCATGATATTTTTGAATTGTCACCTCTGCAAATACCTCTTTTGGTTACAAAATTGAATATCCCTCCGCGTCCGTTCTTGTCGCCCGGGTACCAGTTCTGAACAGTCGAATACTTCACCTCGGCATTTTTCTCGGCTATTATCTCCACAACAGCGGCATGAAGCTGATTCTCATCCCTCATCGGAGCAGTGCAGCCTTCGAGATAGCTTACATAGCTTTCCTCATCGGCTACAAGGAGTGTCCGCTCGAACTGACCGGTATTGGCTGCATTGATCCTGAAGTAGGTCGACAGCTCCATCGGGCACCTTACTCCCTTGGGAATATAGCAGAAGGAACCATCGCTGAATACGGCCGAATTAAGCGACGCAAAATAATTATCGGTATAGGGCACTACCGTTCCAAGATATCGTTTTACAAGATCGGGATACTCCCTCACTGCTTCACTGAAGGAACAGAAAATAATACCCATTTCCGCCAGCGTCTCCCTGAATGTGGTCTTTACTGAAACGCTGTCCATAACCGCATCAACAGCCACGCCCGAAAGATGCTTCTGCTCCTCAAGCGGGATCCCGAGCTTGTCGAAGGTCCTCTTCAGTTCAGGATCGATGTCGTCGAGGCTCTCCAGAGAAGGTCTCTGCTTAGGGGCCGCGTAATATATTATTTCCTGATAATCAATCGCCGGAATCTTAAGGTTCGCCCAGCCCGGCATCTTCCTCGTCAGCCAGTGCCGGTACGACTTGAGTCGGAACTCCAGCAGCCAGTCAGGCTCACCTTTCTTTTCAGAAATAAGGCGTACAACATCCTCATTCAAACCCTTTGGTATCTTTTCCGTCTCGATGTCGGTAAAGAATCCGTATTTGTATTCTCCTGAAGTGATATCATTAATTATGTCATCCTGGTCTTTTTCCATACAACCCATAATGCTATTTAATCTCTCATGTTTAACATTGTGAAGTGAGATTTGTTAATCCCTTTCCAACATTTCTTTTCCCTCTGAATGCAAATATAAACACCCTTCCCCTACCATAATATTCTCCTTGACCCCCTTTCCAGTTTCCCCCAAGGGGGAAAAGCTTTGCACATTCCCCTTTGGAAGATGAATCCCTATCCTTAGTGCTCCTTCCCCCCTGGGGGATCCCGATAGCTATCGGGAGGGAAGGGGGTATAGACAATCAAAGTGGACAATTCCTGACCTCATTACAGATAGTCATTTTAAATTTTAACTGTTCTGATCCGTAAAACTCTAATGTACTTCTTAATTATAATCAATCTAAATAAGGACGCAAAATTATGAAAAATTAAGGACTTAAGGATACAAATTGCCTCAAAATAACTGATCCTCTCCATGACAAAAATCATTATTAAGAGGCTGGTCAGGATAACATCGGATTCAGAATATTTATAATTTGGCAGCCTCAAATTTCCGATGACTTACCTCTAACCTGTACTAACATGTCCAAAGGACTCTTCCTGAATGGTAAGATGCTTAGGATAACCCTATTCATCTTTGCTCTGCTTGCACCGTCGGTTCTTCTGGCCTCTCCGGGTAATAATTACTCAATCGGGCCAGTTCGCCTTGAATTTATTTTCTTCGGACTTATACTCCTCGGAGTTGCCCTTTTTCACAAGCATACTTTCCGGGTGGCAGTGAGCGGGCTTGCGGTTCTGATGACCTTCAAGCTGGTGTTTGACCCGGGCTTTCATTTCACGGAGCACTTCTTCGGAACCACACCGATGGCTGAGCAATTTATCGACAAGGAGCTTAGACAGGGGGAATGGGGAATTATCCTGAACCTGCTTGGATTACTTCTTGGATTTGCAATGCTTTCGAAGATATTCGAGGAATCGGGAGTGCCTGAGCTGCTTCCCCGTTATCTTCCCGACGACTGGAAGGGACCTTTCCTTCTCCTTGTATTTGTATTTATTCTGTCATCATTCCTTGATAATATTGCCGCAGCTCTCATTGGCGGAACAATCGCATTGGTTGTCTTCAAAAACAAGGTACACATCGGCTATATCGCGGCGTTGGTCGCCGCAAGTAATGCCGGAGGTTCAGGCAGCGTGGTAGGCGATACCACAACCACAATGATGTGGA
>CAYQRF010000031.1:0-18490 GCA_964419775.1 uncultured Rikenellaceae bacterium | reverse complement strand
GTTTGAGATCGAGACTGGCATCCAGAACTATCAATATAAGCCCGATAGTGCCGAGCAGAGGAAGGAGAGGCTGAAGATTTGGAAGGACAAAGTTAAAGTACTTAACAGCCAGCTGAAGAGCGATTCCCATTAGAATCAGCAGGATTACCCCTGGTATCCTGGAATACTTTCCTGTGATGTCAAATAAATAGGAAAGTATTACTAAAACGCAAAGGAACAGGATGATATAGTTTGTCATATGGGGTACTGTTCTTCGACAAAGCGGCTATTTCCTTATCAGAAGCCAGGTGTCGGAGTATGCAGGAAATCTGGTGCGGATCCTTCCGATTTCATTTCTTGCCTCAACGATATCGTCGGTGGCCTTAACTGATACCCTGTACAAACCGGCATCATTCTTCAGAACCTCTGAAGTGAATCCATCCTTACCGATAAGAGCCTGATGATCCTTTGCATTTGAAGGATCCCTGAAACTTCCTATTATCACAAAGTATTTTCCCGGCGAAGGCTCCCGGTTCTCATTGGGAACCAGCTTCTCCTCAACTTCCTTAATGGGAACGGGAATGGGTGTTGCAGGCATAAGAACCGAAGCTTTGATGGAAGTCCCTTCCGGTTCCTTTTCGGTTTTCTTACTGCCGAACAGGCTTGTCTTGCTTACGTCGCATGAAGCAGCAGTAATCATCACCGCCGCAAAAAGAAATAAAAGTCTATTCATAATCCATTGTTTTTCATATGACAAAGTTGCAAAAATTATCCAATTTACCGCAACAAATGAATTATCAGGGTTAAAAATTATTAATTATATTGCACTTTCAGCAACTTACCGTGTTGTAATTTTTCACAAGACCGGTTGATAAAACCAGAACATTTAGATCAGTACTGTCACCCAGGTAAAGGCAAGAAAAAATATGTTCAGAATCAGAAAAATATTCAATCCCTGGCTTGAGGGAAACCGGCAGTCGGCAGAAAAGGTAAGGGAAATCATGAGGCTGCAGTTTCCTGGAATGCCGGCAACGCAGATTGAGAATATCTTTCTCCAGATGAGAAACCCTGTAGGAAAGAAATTCCAGACCTCACTTGTGATAGCCGACGATTACCGCAGTAACATCAGGGGCTTTGCGGTTCTGCTTTACATGTCGGACCTTAAATTCTGCTATCTCGATTATCTGGCTGTCACACCGGATAAACCTACTTCCGGAGTGGGCGGTTCAATCTATGAGAGGATAAGGGAAGAGGCAGAATCGCTGGGAACGATCGGGATTTTTTTCGAATGCCTTCCCGACGATCCGGCCCTGTGCCGCGACCAGTCGTTCATCAGACAAAACATGAAAAGGCTTGCCTTCTATGAACGTTACGGGGCCTTCCCTGTTCTGAACACGAAATATGAGACGCCCGTAAAACCTGAAAACGATTGTCCTCCCTATCTTGTTTACGACGACCTGGGATCGGGCAGACCGCTCCGGGCTGCTGAGTTGAAAAAGATTACCAGGGCCATACTTAACCGGAAATATGGCGACTACTGCCCGAAGGATTATATACGAATGGTTGTTTCAAGCATAAAGGAGGATCCGGTGAAGCTCAGGCCTCCGCGATACATCAAAACCCCCGCAGCGGAAAAAAGCCTTCCGGGTAACAACAGGACAAAAATAAAGGTGTTTGTCAACGGACGGCACGAAATACATCATGTGAAGGAAGTGGGATATGTTGAATCGCCTGTGAGGGTAAAAACCATCTTCAGGGAGATTATAAAAACAGGGCTCATATCCGAGGAGAAAGTTGAAGAATATCCCGACAGGTTTATTCTGGATGTTCACGACCGGGGGTATGTCAGATATTTCAAGACAGTTTGTGCATCGCTGGAACCTGGCAGATCGGTTTATCCTTATGTGTTCCCTGTCCGCAATGCCGCCAGGCCGCCCAAAGAACTGTCGGTAAGAGCAGGATATTACTGTATCGACACATTCACCCCGCTCAACATCAATGCATACAGGGCAGCACGCTGGGGAGTCAACTGTGCCCTTTCGGCAGCCGATTCAATACTTGACGGAAACAGGATCGCCTACGTGCTTACCCGGCCCCCGGGACATCATGCCGAACGATTCGTATTCGGCGGTTTCTGCTATTTCAACAATGCCGCCATTGCAGCCAGCTACCTTAACAAATACGGCAAAGTTGCCATCCTCGACATGGATTATCATCATGGCAACGGGCAGCAGCAGATCTTCTACGACAGGTCCGATGTGCTTACAATATCAATTCACGGGCATCCTTCATTTGCCTATCCCTATTTCTCAGGTTTCAGCGAAGAAAAAGGAGAGGGAGAAGGATCGGGATACAACTTCAATTTTCCGCTGAAGGAAGAGATCAACGGCGAGGAATACAGGGAAACCCTTGGACATGCAATAAAGATAATAAGAAAATTCAAGCCCGAATTCCTTATCATTGCACTCGGGCTGGATACGGCAAAGGGTGATCCGACCGGAACCTGGCTTCTCTCTCCGGCCGATTTCCTTCTGAACGGGAAAATGGCCGGCACCCTCGGAATACCTTCACTTATAATCCAGGAGGGCGGATACAGAAATAAATATCTGGGGATCAACGCACGCTCATTCCTGAAAGGATTTCATGAAGGGCATACACCATAACGAATGTAAAAAACATCCACAACCTATGGATTCTCCAACCTTAACAAAGCGTTTCAATACATTGCCGGTATTCCTGACTGCAATCTCAACCATTGTCGGAGCAATTCTCTTTCTGAGGTTTGGCTTTGCCGTCGGCACCCTCGGTTTCTGGGGCGCCCTGATGATAATAATCCTCGGCCACTCACTCACAATTCCAACCGCTCTTGCCATCTCCGAACTTGCAACCAACAAACGGGTCGAGGGAGGAGGAGAATATTTCATAATGTCGCGCTCTTTCGGCCTGAATATAGGTGCAACAATAGGTCTGGCCCTTTATCTGTCGCAGGCTATCAGCGTGGCTTTTTACATTATAGCGTTCACTGAGGCCTTTGAGTTCGTCTTCAACTATTTTTCTGCCTCCCTTGATATTAACCTCCCCCGTCAGGCCATCAGCATCCCGGCCATGCTCGTGCTTGGATTCGTGATTCTCAAAAATGGTGCGGGCACCGGGGTTAAGATGCTATATGTAGTGACCGGAATATTGCTGCTTTCATTGATCCTGTTTTTCCTTGGAACTACTGATCACATGTCTGTTACAGGCGGCAGAATTCCCTCCGGCGATTTGAGAAACATGAACCGTTTTTTCATGGTGTTTGCAATAGTATTCCCGGCTTTCACAGGGATGACAGCAGGAGTCGGACTTTCGGGAGACCTGAAAAATCCGGCCAGATCAATCCCCCTTGGTACAATTATAGCTACTGTATCGGGTCTCCTGATTTATCTTGCTGTAATTTACAAGCTGTCTGTTTCAGCAAGCAGTGAGGATATGCTTGCAAATCAACTGATAATGTCCGATATAGCCATATTCGGGGCTGTAATTATTCCTTTGGGCCTTGCAGCCTGTACGCTTTCGTCGGCAATCGGGTCAATAATGGTCGGACCCAGAACATTGCAGGCTCTTGCCCTGGACTCCTCCTTACCTTCAGGGAAAGTCAACCGCTGGCTTTCAATGGGGAGAAAAGGTGACAATGAACCGGTCAATGCCACCCTGGTCACTTTCATCATAGCCCTGGTCTTTGTTTCACTGGGAAATGTGAATGCCGTTGCTGAAATAATAACCATGTTTTTTCTGGTCACTTACGGATCACTGTGCCTGATTTCATTTCTGAATCATTTCGGCTCATCGCCTTCCTACCGCCCCTCATTCAAATCAAGATGGTACCTGTCGCTGACCGGATTCCTTATAGCCATCTGGGTAATGTTCAGGATAAATGCACCCTATGCCTTTGCGTCGCTCCTGCTCATGACAATCGTTTACTTCGTCATCAAGTCGTACCATCGCGAAAGGGACGGACTGGAATCACTCTTTGCCAATGCTCTCTTCCAGATTAACAGGAACATACAGGTGTATCTCCAGAAAGCGGGCAGCAGGAAGAAAACAAAGGAATGGAGGCCCAGCGCCATCTGCATTTCAAAAGACTCCTTTGTCAGGTCAAAAGCCTTTAACCTCCTGAACTGGATATCATACAGGTACGGATTCGGAACCTACCTTCACAGAATAGACGGATATTATTCAAAGTCGACTACCCGTCAGGCTGACGAGGAACTCTCAAAACTAATTGATTTCTATCAAACCACCAGCAACCATGTTTATGTAGATACACTTATTTCTCCATCGTATACCTCGGCAATTGCACAGGCCATACAGGTACCCGGGATCTCCGGGATGGAAAATAATATGGTAATTTTCGAGTACGATAAGGAGAATCCGGATAATCTTAAGGAAATCATAGAAAATACCGGTCTGGTTAAAGCAGGCCGCTTTGATATCTGCATCCTGGCCTCCAGCAGGAAGGAAATGATTTACAGAAACGGGATACACGTCTGGATAGATCACAGGTATCCCGAAAACTCCAGCCTTCTGATACTTCTGAGCTTCATTATCTCTGGCCATCCTGTATGGAAAAAATCGAATATCAAGATCTTCGATACATGCGGGCCGGAAGATTACGAACAGGTCCGGAAAGGCCTGAATGACCTTGTCCTTACCGGCCGGTTGCCTATTACTGAGAAAAACATCGAGATAATTAACGAAAATTCAGGGATGACATTGAAAAGCCTGATAAATGAAAAATCCTCAACGGCTGCCCTTACAATGATAGGATTCAACACCCAGACCCTTAAACATGAAAGAGAAGCAATCCTCTCCGGTTACGATGGCATTGGAACTGTTCTGTTTGTCAATTCCCACAATGAGAAAGAGATAGTGTGACAACCCTGAAATACGTAACCTCCGGTAAATGCTAATCGAAAAACATACGAATTTTTGTTGTTTTACAATAAATAATCATATGATATTCGACAAGTTTTTTACCTGAAACGATAAGGTTTTTTCTACTTCAGATACTTCTTTATGTTGTAAAGCCTGTTCAATGCCTCCATAGGCGTGAGGTTGTCGATGTCGAGGTCGAGGATCTCATCACGGATCTGCTTCAGTACCGGATCGTCGAGTTGGAAGAAGCTGAGCTGGTAACCTTCGCGGTGACCGGCAAGTCCGGCAATCGGTTTGGCAAGCTCCTGCTTCTCATGACTCTGCTCAAGTTCCTTCAGGATATCCGATGCACGCGACACGACACTTCTGGGCATGCCGGCCATCCTGGCCACATGGATCCCGAAGCTGTGTTCGCTGCCTCCCCTCTTGAGTTTACGGAGGAAGATGACCTTGTTATTGAATTCCCTGATGGATATGTTGTAATTTCTGACCCTTGGAAATGAGTTCTCCATCTCATTAAGCTCGTGATAGTGGGTGGCGAAAAGCGTCTTTGCCCTGTGCTTGTTTTCATGGAGGAATTCCACCATCGCCCATGCAATGGATATCCCGTCGTAGGTGCTGGTTCCGCGCCCGATCTCATCGAGAAGGACAAGACTCCTGTCCGACAGGTTGTTCAGTATGCTTGCCGTCTCGTTCATCTCAACCATGAAGGTCGACTCACCCAGACTTATGTTATCGGATGCCCCCACCCTGGTGAATATCTTATCCACAATTCCTATCGCAGCTTCCTTTGCCGGAACAAAACAGCCGGTCTGGGCCATTAGCACCGTGAGGGCCGTCTGGCGGAGAAGCGCCGACTTTCCCGACATGTTTGGTCCTGTCAGTATTATTATCTGCTGATCGTCGGTGTCGAGATACAGGTCGTTCGGCACATACGACTCTCCGGGAGGAAGCTGTCTCTCAATAACAGGATGGCGCCCGTCCCTGATATCGAGCCTGAAGGTATCATCCATGACGGGTCTGACATAGTTGTTATCCTTCGAAACGAGGGCGAACGAATAAAGGCAATCAAGCCTGGCTATAAGCGATGAGTTAAGCTGGACAGGCGGAATGTATTCAACTATTGCCTGCACCAGGTCGTTGAAAAGCTTAGTCTCCAGCGCGATTATCTTTTCCTCGGCTCCTAGTATCTTCTCCTCATATTCCTTGAGTTCTGCCGTAATATATCGCTCGGCACTCACAAGGGTCTGCTTGCGTATCCATTCCGGAGGCACCTTGTCCTTGTGGGTGTTTCTGACCTCTATATAGTAACCGAACACATTGTTGAAACTGATCTTCAGCGATGTAATGCCTGTACGCTGTACCTCCCTGGCCTGAAGTTCATTAAGATAATCCTTCCCGCTGTAAAGGATTTTTCTCAGATCATCGAGCTCATCCGAAACACCTTCTGCTATAACCTTTCCCCTGATCAGTTGCACTGGGGGATCATTGTACAGTCCTGAGTCTATCCTGTCGGCAATCGTCTGGCATGGATTGAGCTGTTCTCCGAGCATCTTCAGAGGCTCGCATCCGCTCTTTTCGCAAAGTTCCCTGATCGGAACCATGGCCCTGAGGGCTCTCTTCAACTGCACAACTTCCCTTGGATTAACCCTGCCGACAGCCACCTTCGAGACCAGCCTCTCAAGATCGCCAACCTGCTGTATCAGTCCAGCAATTTCCTTCATTGCATGCTGATCCGACAAAAGATATTCAACTATATCGTGTCTGTCCGTTATCGGCTGGATGTCCTTCAGCGGAAGTGACACCCATCTCTTGAGCATCCTCCCTCCCATCGGCGAGATGGTGCGGTCGATGACATCAATAAAGGTCCTGGCTCCCTCATAAGGCGTATGGAACAGCTCAAGGTTGCGTATGGTGAACTTGTCAAGCCATACATACCTGTCCTCATCTATCCTCGACAGGTTTGTGATATGTCCGAGCTGGGTATGCTGGGTAATATCAAGATAATGCAGCACAGCTCCTGCTGCGATAACCGCAATGGTCAGGTTCTGGACGCCAAAACCTTTCAGGGACGTTGTCTCGAATTGCTTCAGAAGCCTGTCGCTTGCTGCTTCGGGAGTGAATATCCAGTCGTCGAGCCTGAAGGTATAGAATTTCGTTCCGAAATTTTCAGTGAAGAGATCATTCTTCCTCTTCTCATAAAGCACCTCTTTTGGCTGGAAGTTATTGAGAAGCTGATCGATGTACTCGAATGTTCCTTCCGAAGCGAAAAACTCGCCGGTCGATATGTCGAGAAAGGCCACTCCGGCGGCCTTCTTGTCTATATGGACCGCTGCCAGGAAGTTGTTCTCCTTATGAGTCAATACATTATCGTCCAATGATACCCCTGGTGTGACAAGCTCGGTTATGCCCCTTTTAACTATCTTCTTTGTAAGTTTCGGATCTTCCAGCTGTTCGCAGATGGCCACCCTCTGTCCTGCCCTGACCAGCCGTGGAAGATAGATATCGAGGGCATGATAGGGAAATCCGGCCAGTTCGACTGAAGAGGCCGAACCGTTTGCCCTCTTTGTAAGCGTAATTCCCAGTATTTCCGAAGCCTTGATAGCATCGGGACCGAAGGTCTCATAAAAATCACCCACCCTGAAAAGCAGAATAGCGTCAGGATGCTTTGCCTTGACGTGATAATACTGCTTCATCAGCGGTGTCTCAACGTATTTCTTTTCGTCGGTCATTGGGAATCGCAGGGAAACATTTCAACGATTGATCATCAACAA
Source organism: uncultured Rikenellaceae bacterium (assembly GCA_964419775.1). GTDB lineage: Bacteria > Bacteroidota > Bacteroidia > Bacteroidales > VadinHA17 > LD21. The sequence goes on along the minus strand of CAYQRF010000031.1, from coordinate 10,823 downwards.
AGATAATAAGTTTTGGAATGACGGTGGATAAGAGTAAAGGGTTTTGCCCGGCAACAGGTAACAATTATCATTGTTCAGGAACCGGCCTTTTCGTAACTTGTAACAATTATAACAAATACCTGAGTGAAATGAAGAAAGTCCTTATCCTGGGGGCGGGGATGGTTGTAAAGCCGATGGTTGAATTCCTGCTGAAGAACAATTACACTGTCAAGGTTGCCACAACCACAAAAGAAAAAGCCGACAGGATGATAAAGGGCCATCCGAACGGCTCATCCATGAGATGGTCGGCCGACGAGAACGAGGTGCTGGATAAGCTTGCAAGTCAGCACGATATAGTGGTTTCGTTTCTCCCCTACAGGTATCATGCCCTGGCTGCCAAAGCCTGCATAAAAAACAGGATTCCCCTTGTCACAACTTCCTATGTCCAGCCCGAGATGCAGGCCCTCGACGAGGCGGCCAGAAGGGCGGGTGTATTGCTGCTCAACGAAGCAGGACTCGACCCCGGGATCGATCACATGACAGCCATGAAGGTGATTGACCATATTCACTCCTCAGGAGGAAAAGTGGAGAAGTTCTGGTCGCTTTGCGGAGCCCTGCCTGCACCCGATGATGCAGATAATCCAATGAAATACAAATTCTCATGGAGCCCCAAGGGGGTGGTTCTCGCAAGCCGCAACAGCGCTCTTTACCTGAAAAACGGGGAAAAGGTCAAAATTGAACCAGTTAACCTTTTCAAGGACAGGTTCAGCTACAATTTCCCGGGGGTGGGCGAAATGGAAGTGTATCCGAACAGGGATTCTATAAGCTATATTGATATCTACAAGATTCCTGAGGTATCAACGATGTACCGCGGGACCTTCAGGTTCAGGGGATGGTGCGAGACCCTCGACGTAATGAAGGAACTTAATATGCTCGACGACACCATAATCGATTACACGGGCAGGGATTATGCAGGTTTTCTTTCAGAACGCTCGGGACTGGGAACTGCGAACCTGCGTGAAAACATAGCCCTTAAGCTTGGTATCCCGAAGTCATCCGTCGCCCTGGACTCACTCGAATGGCTGGGTTTCTTCAGCAATGAAAAACTGGACTGCACAAAGACATCTCCCTTCGAGATCACAGCGGAAAGGATGATCAGCCTTATGATGCTTTCCGGTAATGAACGTGATATGGTTGTAATGCAGCATATTTTCCTGGCTTCCTGGCCGGGCGGTAAGAAAGAAGTGATAAAATCGTCGATGCTCGATTACGGATCACCTGAAACCAATACTGCAGTTGCCAGGACGGTTGCCCTGCCTGCATCGGTGGCCGTAAGGATGATCCTTGAAAAGAAGATAACCCTTAACGGTGTTTACAGACCGGTGGTACCGGAGATATACAACCCCGTGATCGATGAGCTTAAAACACTCGGGATCGAAATGAAGGAGGAATACGGACTTCCCGAATCAGAGATCAGGAATCTGTAATTCTCCGGCAGTTTTCAGAAAGTATCTGAAAGACTATTCCTTGGCCCTTAATAACGTTCTGAACGAGACAGGTTCTCCTTTTGAATCTACCCCCTGAATGTTTATCCGATAATCGGTAACATAATCCGACGACCAGAATTCAATCCTGAACCTGCCGTCACTTGCAGGCTTGACCGACGGATTCCAGTAAAGAGTGTTCCTGAGGTCGGGTATCCGGCTTTGCCTGCTTTCCTGATCAGGATATGAGGGAGACCAGAATCCAGGTACCGGATCAAAGATTGTATAAGGCAGCCTCACCGCGTAATCGGGCAACACCACACTTCTGAAATCGCCTGTTCCTGTAATTACGTTCACCAGTCCGAAGAACAGGTAGTCCCCTACCACATAACGGCTTCTTATCATATCAATCTTTTCCACCCCGGATGGTTCGAGCAGGGCTATAACCGAAGGATCGCTGACCACAACACCATCGATGAACATAACCGGGGGTTTTTCATACGGTCTGTTGTAAACCGGATCAGTCATGGTTATTTCATAGCCTGTTTTCCTTTTTCTCAGCTGGATCCCTTCCAGAAGTTCATAAAACACCTCCTCCATTACGGGCAGTTCTATATAATCTTTCAAAAACAACTCAGTTTCGGGTTTGCCGTAGAATCTCTTTACTTCCCGGGCCGGCACCGACGGGATTAGTGGCGGCAGGACGCTGTCGGCCCCGAAAATCCTCGTGAGCTGATAATTAATTCCCCATTTCACTATGTGGGAACCGGACGAAGCCGTGGAAGCCGGCACCGGGCCTGATGACGGCAATATGCCGGAAAATGACGGTTCTATCCTGATTACATCATCCGGACCCGGATTTTCGGCTTGTATTATAAGGTCACTGATACCTTCAATAAGGGGCAGACTGAATACAAAACGTCCCTCGTCATCCGTAAGGGAATACTGGAAGACGGCATCCTTTCCCGGAATTGAAAGGAACATATAACGACCGGCTGCCAATCCCTGACCGCTCCTGTCAAGAAGCTGACCGCGTATAAAATGATACTCTTTTTCAGCCTCGTAAATCAGATCAGGAAAATCGTCCGTAAGTGGAGTGTTCCGGCCCATCCTGCCGCCTTTGGAGCCATGGACGAGGTATTCAGAGATGTCGGGAGCCGGATCGCTTCCTGCAGGTGAGACAGAAATGCTAAGATCCCCATCCTGACCGGAAGCTTTTCCACTGTTGCTCAAACGAAAATCAAGAACTACTTTTTCCCTGATTCCGACGGGGCCAGGATCAGAAAATTCAAACGCCGGATTCGTAACAGGCGGGGCAATTCCCCTTTTCTCACCCAAAAGCTCACCTTCAGACCGACTTTCAGCGACTCCCGCTGACTGAACTTCCGTATGAGGCCTGACCGTTGTGCTGAAGGTGCCTGTATTCAGGGCATTGTAAACATTTATTACCTTGCTGAAGCAGTTGCCGGGCATGAAGTTCTTCATGCTGTTGGTATAAGCCCTCAGCGTATAAGTGCCTGAGCTTAACGTGTTGGAAAGGACAGCCATCCCTGAACCAAGGCCGCTGTCGAGCTTTATCCTAAGCTGTACAACAGGCGAATTTCCTGAATTAAGGATTTCAAAATATGCTATACTGCTTCCAGACGACAGCATGCCGGTCTGGTCATCGAACAGATAAAGCTTAAACCAGATGTTTTCGCCGGCTATATATTCCTCACGGTCGGTGTGAATATATATTTCCTCGCGCGGAATCATGCTGATATTACCTGTGAATGTTGACGTTAATGAATCCGGGGACGCACTCGGGTCCTGACCTGACAGAAAGTTTGCGGTAAATAATAACAGAAATACAATGGCAAAGCTAAACTGCCTTACAACAGCATTTGAAGGAGGCTTTATTTGACTGTCAGTCTTCATCCCAGAAATCCGGTTTTATCAGTGAACCTCTTGTGGTACAATCCACACAGCCCTTATTTGTAGTTATCTTCATCGGGAAACTGGGAGTATATCTGTCATATGTTATCTCCCAGAATGTCTCATTTAAGCCGGGAGGAGGAGGTACGGGCGGCACTTCTCCCGTGATGCAACCGCCATAATAATAAGGCTGTCCCTTGAAATCCTCATCGATAAAAATCCTCTTCGATTTCAGGGCGGAAACGCTGAAATAGCCAAGCACCTTCTCATCAGGGTTTTCAAGGCAGCGCACGTTGCCGATAACAGAAGCAGGAATAATATCATAAAGACTTCCGATTTCCTGGGTGACATTCTGCAGTTTTTCCCAGTAACTGAATTCATCTTCGGTAAGAGAGTATTGCCTTACCAGCATGCTGTATTTATAGATCAGCCTGTCTGTTTCATTTGTGATGAAATTAACCGGCTGTTTCATAATAATGTTGCCACTTAAAACGGAGGTATTCCTGATGTTTATAGGTGAGGACTTATTCGTGATCCAGCACCGGTAATTGTCAACATCAAAAGGAAGCCGGAATTCCCATGTCTCGGTAAAATCCCAGCGGAAGTACCTGCACAGGCCGTCGGGGTCGACAGTGTTGAGATAAACCCGGCAGCCTTCATTGGGGGTTTTGTAGAACTCATTCTCAGAGATAACAACTTTCTCATACCAAAGGGTGTCGATCGGAGGTACCGGTTTCATCTCCATTGCTATCGATTCGTATGAACGTAATATTTCTCCCGCATTCATCTCATAAATGCGAAGGGTATATTTACTTCCCGTCACCGCCCGGAATTCTGCCGGATCGGTTACATATTTCCCCGCCTCTGTTTCCTCAAGTTCGTAATTGTTATTCTGATCGTCATCTATTATTACCCTGCATCCCGTCAGCGGTTCTGAAGTTTCCCTCAACTCAAGGGAATGGGATTTTGATAATTTAATAACATTAGCTTCCGGCTGGTCGGTTATGAGACCCTGCACTACAAGAAGCGATTGTGCTTCTTCTATCCCGGGATAGAATTCAGTGATGCAGCCCGGCAGGGTCAGGAGAATTGTAATGGAGAATATGGATAGAAACTGTCGCATACTTTTAAAAATCAAAACTGAATGTCGCCGATGGGATGGCGTTCCCGAAAACTGAAAGCTTATACCCTTTTAAGATTCCGTTTTCCTTTGTGAAATAAATTGAATAGACATTCTGCCTGCCAAGCAGGTTGTAAACGGAAAAGGTCCAGTAGGGATGAGCGATCTTGCGCGACCTGAGATTGCCCGTGACTTTAAGTGAAAGGTCTACGCGCATATAGTCAGGTATTCTGTAGCGGTTTCTGTCGGAGTAATGAATCAGCTCAAGCCCATCCAGTTCATATCCCGATATTGGATATGTAATCGGCCTTCCGGTGCTGTAAGCATAAGCCGCCGACAGGCTTATCCTGCGTGTGGAGAGGTAATTCAGGGTAACTGCCAGATCGTGAGGTTTGTCGAAATTGGAAGGGAACCAGCTTCCGTCGTTGATAATCTCACTGCTGAATTTTCCCGTGGTTTGCAGCAACGATCTTGAGTAAGCATATCCCAGGGTCCATCTGAGCCTGCCTGACTCTCTCCTGATCATGAATTCCATTCCGTAGGCTCTGCCGGAAGCATTAACCAGATCCTGTTCAATATGATCATTCATGATGATACGGGTGCCTCCCTTGAAATCAATCATATTTTTCAATCTCTTGTAATATAATTCCACCGATGTCTCCACTCTCCCGTTGAAAAGAAGCTGGTAGAAGCCTATCGCCCACTGATCGCCGATCTGAGGTTTAAGATAATAGTCGCTTAATTTCCAGTTGTCCGTCGGGGAAATGGAAGCAGTATTCGACAGCAGGTGCAGATATTGCCTGGTTTTGTTATAATTCAGCTTGACTGAATTGTGTTCACCGGTGGTGAAATTAACCGAAACCCTGTATTCAGGCCCTCCCCAGATCCTGTAAAGCCTGCCGCGGCTGAACTCAAGCGTATCGATTATTGACACCATCGCCCTGGTGACGGACGGATCATAAACCGGCACTGTTTTCGGTCCGTAGGCGAAAAGAGAGGAGAGCCTTATCCCCGCTTCGAGTGTAATATTTTCGGTAAGCCGGAACCTGTCATCAAAATATATTGCCGATTCAAGGGCCTGGTCCTGCTGAACATTCCGGGGAGAAACAAGGGAAGAATCGGATGATGGCTTATAGTTTCCAGGAGAAACATTATAACGGATGGCGTCGAGCCCGAAATTCATCTCATGACGGCCTTCGTAATAATTAAATCCGGTCTTGAATCCGGTGCTGTTTACTATGTGCGACAATACAAAACCTTCGGTAACAACATTCTCACTCGAAATGTCATACCTGTAATTGCTGTTATTGACCGAGAAAACCGAGAAAAATTCCGGAGAGAAAAAATGCCGCCATTTCAAAGCCACTATGCTGTTGTTGTATCCGTAAAGGGTATCGGAATTGAATTTGAAGGCATCGTGGCTGAAATATGAAGAGATATCCAGCTTGTTTTTTCTGTCAACGTCCCAGGTGATCTTTCCGTTTAAATCATAGAATGAGACCCTGCTTCGTTTCAGCGAAGGGTAGTCGATATAATCGCTTACCCAGTTTGAATAGGTGGTCCGGCCGGCAAGCATGAAAGAAGCAGTATCCTTCTTTAACGGTCCTTCAATCATAAGTTGAGTAGTAACCGGGCTGATGCCTGCCTTGCCTGAGAATTCGCTGCGGGAGCCTTCCTTTGCTTCGATGTTCATCACCGATGAAACCCTTCCACCGTAACGGCTGGGAATACCTCCCTTGTAAAGTGTCACATCCCTGATGACATCGGAATTAACGGAGGAAAAGAAGCCGAAGAAATGAGACGGATTGTAAAGCGGCGCATCATACAACAATATCAGATTCTGGTCAGCAGAGCCGCCCCTGACATTATACCCCGCAGATCCTTCGCCAACAGACAAAACTCCCGGCCTCATCAGAAAATTCCGAAAGATATCAGATTCCCCCATCGAAGCAGCAAACAACCTGAATGTTGTCATATTGACCTTCTCAATTCCGACACCCATCCTGCGGATAAGGCTGTTGTCCCTCGAAGCCGATATCACCGTCTCCTTTATTGGTATCAGGACATCTGTCATCTCAATGTTTAATTCGCCGCTGTCAAAAAGACGCAGATCGACAGTGCGTTCCTTCATCCCCATAAATGAGAAACTCAACAGGTGCAATCCGCGGGCTAAAGTCAGCGAATAGTGCCCGAATTCGTCTGAAATGGCTCCGGTCGAAAGGTTCTTGACAAAAATTGTGGCTCCCGGCAACGGCTCCCTTGAGGCTGCGTGGGTAATATAACCCGATACAACAGCTTTCCCCGGCGTTTGCTGCCCGGAAGGATCGCCGATTTCAATGACAAGATTGCCGGATGGCGCCTTGCTTTCCATATCAGTCAGATAATCGGAAGGAGCAAGGTATTGCCGGTCTTGCTCCTGTTGGATTTCGCTAATCCTTACGGTAAAATTCCTGGTTATATAAATATTCCACTTCTCGTCGATGTAATAATATAAAGGGGACCCATTGAAAAGAATGTCAAGCAGGTCGGTAAGGGCAATATCCTCTTCAGCGACACTCACTTTCAGATCGCTTACCCATTCATCCCTGAAGAAAAACCTTACAGGCAGTTCACTTTCGGTTCTTGCTGCAAATTCCCCGAAGGAAAGGTTGTCACAACTGAAGGTGATAATCTTATCGTCCTGGGCGGTCAGACTGCCGGCCCGGAAAAGTAAAATGATCAATATGAGAAACCGTGACTTCATCCCTGCATTTCTGTTATTCAAGGCTATCGTAGAATTCCAGAAGGGGAACAATACTTCCGGGATTATTTCCTGAGATCCGGATCTTCTCAGAACGGATATGCTTCCTGAGCTGTATCTTTTTGTCAGCCAGACGTTTCATAAGGCCCGCCCTGCCGGCTATTTTGTAAGGAATGCCTTCTTTCACCAGATAAACAGTATGCGACTGGATGAAAGTGTCCCTTTCACCCACAGAACTTCTCAGCCGCAGTTCCTTTCTGTAACTGACATACAGTTTTGTAGATCCGGAATGCAGAACCTGATAATATCCGTCAAGTGGACTAACACCGCCGGCTTCAAGCTTGACAAAACGTATGGTTCTGCCTTCGGTTTCAAGGGTGAAAAAATCAACCATTTCCTTATTAAGCTGGACCACGGTGCTCATATCGGCGGAGAGCAACAGCTCATCATTGACCAGATCGAGCTTGAACCTTAAGGCAGTATTATCAAAAAATTTACCGCTCATGCTTACTGATCCGGGAAGAAAATCCCTGGAAGAAAAGAACTGGTGACCTTCAGTAGCGTGATATAGGTTGGTCCATATCTTTCCGTTGAAAAGTATCTGTTTTTCAATTGAATCACGGAGACCAGGAACCTGTTTTACCGGGCATGTTAGCGGTGATGCCTCAGCAGGGATTTGAAATGCAAACCAGAAAATAAGACACTTCAGGAGAAGCCGCAATTTTCTCTTCCTTTTCACGGTCATGGTTTTGGTTCAATGTACTAAAGGTAATGTTATATCCAAAATCTATTATCTCAACTTATATCTGACACTGAAAGAAACCATGCCATACTAAACATATGCGATCTGAAAAAGTTTATATGCAGACAAATAAGGTACATAAAAAGATCACCGTTAATCAGAATTTCAGATAAAATTCCCTGATCAGTTCAACAAATTCAGGGGTGTATTCATGCCTTTTACCCGTTTCAATCGTCAGATTGCTTTCAGAAACAGGAGTTTTATGCCTGCTGAATGCCATAACCATTCTTTTGGGTCCGGAAGATGGAGTCGGACTGACATGAGTGATTCTGCAGCAATAAAGTTCATATTCAGGTGCCATTTCAATAAATTTCCTGCCCTCCGCAACAGGCATTATTACCTGCAGAAGGCCTTCTCCGGTCAAAAGACGGACGCTACCCTCCAGAAGATCCTGATGCGTAAGAGTGTCGTTATGACGCGACAATGACTTTGCAGGATCGGGGTTCCTGAGTGAAGAAATAAAAAATGGAGGATTTGAAACTATCAGGTCGAAGCCGGCGTCGGAGGGATAGAAATCCTGGAGCGGACAGTTAACAACCCTGATCCTTCCTGCCCAAAGGCAATCATTAATATTTTCGCAGGCCTGAAGGTAAGATTCCCCATGAGGCTCTATTGCGACTAAAGCAGCATCTGATCTCTGGGCAAGCATCATGGCAATCAGGCCTGAGCCGGAACCGACATCGAGGATACGGCTTCTCCCACGGATATCGGCAATGGCTCCGAGAAGTACACCGTCGGTGCCGACTTTGAAGGCGCACCTGTCGTGCCTTACAGTAAACTGTTTGAACTGAAAATAATCGTTGCTCATCTGGCATCCGGGATAAATCCACGAATACAATCCATCCCTCGCAATGTCGAGAATAATTTCCTGCAAACCATTAAGTGAAATTAATTTTTTATCTTAAGCCAATTAAACAATCAGACCGCCCATGAGAACAAAGAAAATCATTCCGGTCGTAATTGCATCGGCAATTGCCGGAGTATTTCTGGTTTCGGGATCATCATGTCCCGCCACCGGTGAAAGGATCCGGGAGCAGAACACCGCTTCGCGAAACTACCAGAAGTATTGTGCCGGCTGCCACGGCGCCAATCTGGAGAAGTTTGCAGCAAAAGCATGGATGGACGAGGAAGGAACGGCTTCAGTGTTCCGCAGTATCAAGTCGGGGATCGAGACAATAGGAATGCCTTCGTTTGAAAAGACATTCAGCGATACAGAGATTGAAGATCTTGCTGCTTACGTGAAAAAAGGGATCCCTGAGAACAGGGAAATCCTGAAGCCGGCTGTAATGCCGGGAGGAATCATCGAATCGGAGGTTCAGAAATTTGTTGTCGACACCGTGGTGAAAGGACTGAAGGTCCCGTGGGGAATGGCCTTCCTTCCCGACGGCAGGATGCTGATCACCGAACGGTCCGGAACTCTTCATATATTTTCGGACGGGAAGCTTTCCCCTCCTGTCGGCGGTGTTCCGGAGGTAATGGCAATCGGACAGGGAGGACTGCTCGATGTCTGCCTTCATCCCGACTATGACAGGAATGGATGGATATACTTTTCATATTCATATTTAAACAACACAGGAAGAAAGCCTGTCGGCAACACAGCCATAATGAGGGCACGGCTGAAAGGCAATTCGCTGGCCGACCAGCAGATAATTTACAAGGGGACCCCCGAGACCGACAGGAACTACCATTTCGGATGCAAGATCGCATTTGACAATAAGGGACATATCTTCTTCGGGAACGGCGACAGAGGCCAGCATTTCGATTTCCCCCAGAAACTCGACAACACAAACGGGAAGATACACCGCCTCAACGATGACGGTACAGTACCGGCCGACAATCCTTTCGTCAACACACCGGGCGCAATCAAATCGATCTACAGCTACGGCCACCGGAACCCCCAGGGAACCAGCATTGATCCCCTGACCGGCGAGCTTTGGATTTCGGAGCACGGACCAAGGGGAGGCGACGAGCTGAATCTTATAAAACCCGGACTCAACTACGGATGGCCCGTAATATGCTACGGCATCAACTACGACGGCACAACGCTTACACCTTTTTCCGAAAAGGAAGGGATGGAACAGCCGGTCTTCTACTGGCTCCCTTCTATAGGACCCTGCGGGATGACATTCGTAACAGGCGACCGGTATAAAAACTGGAAAAACAATATTATGCTGGGCTCCCTTCCCCTGAAACACCTTGAGAGGGTGGTGCTGAAAAACGACAGGGTTCTTCACCGCGAACCTCTTCTCGAAGGCATCGGCAGGGTAAGAAACGTGGTTATGAGTCCTGACGGATATATTTATCTTGCAATTGAAACACCCGGAGCAATCATGCGTCTTATACCAATTGAATAGACATATCATAAACCTAATACAAACAACAAAACGCCATAGCACATGAAAAGAATTAAACACATCGCGCTTTCCCTTTTTGCCCTGGGGGCATTTATTACAGCCTCTGCCATTGAAGATGCCAGGCTGCTCAGATTCCCGGATATCAACAAGGACCTTATCGCTTTTGTTTATGCAGGAGATATCTGGACTGTCAATTCATCGGGGGGTGAAGCCCGCCGCCTGACTTCCCATGACGGGCTTGAACTCTTTCCTAAAATCTCGCCCGACGGGCAGTGGATAGCCTTTTCGGGTGAATATTCGGGAAGCCGCCAGATATTCGTGATTCCATCGAACGGGGGAGTCCCCAGACAGCTCACCTGGTATAACTCGGTGGGGGTAATGCCTCCAAGGGGAGGCTGGGACAATGCGGTGCTGGACTGGACACCCGACA
>CAYQRF010000030.1:14890-19213 GCA_964419775.1 uncultured Rikenellaceae bacterium | reverse complement strand
ATACTGCCTGTGAATTTTTAATCTGTCCATCCCGATCAGAATAATCCTGCTTAATGGCTATATTTGCGGAAATTTTTACAGGTAAGCCTTGACACGATATTTCATATATATTTCTTTTAAAGGGACTGCATATCACGGATGGCAGCTTCAGCCCGGTGCTATAACAGTTCAGAAGGTCCTTAATGAAGCCCTGTCGACTATACTAAGTGAAAAGATATCCGTTACAGGTGCAGGACGAACCGATGCCGGTGTTCATGCCCTTGTATTCTGTGCCCATTTTGACAGCAGGGCTCCTTATCTTGACGTCAGGAATAACATCATTTTCAGGCTGAACAGATACCTGCCGGCTGACATATCCGTTACCGGAATTAGAAAGGTTAAGGCTGATGCAAATGCAAGGTTCAGCGCCATTTCGCGGACGTACAGATACCTGATAATGCGCACGAAGGATCCGTTCGGTACTGAGACGGGATGGTACGTTCACGGCGATCTTGATATCGATGCAATGAACAGGGCATCGGAAATACTGATGAGGCATAATGATTTCACCAGTTTCTGCAGGCTTCATTCCGACAACAAGACGAATATCTGCACCGTGTTCAGTGCAGGATGGAAACCCGAAGGCAATACTCTGGTATTCACAATCAGGGCCGACCGCTTCCTGAGGAACATGGTAAGGGCAATCGTAGGAACCATGATTGAAACCGGAAGAGGAAAGATAACACCCGGGGATTTTGAAAAGATTATCCTGTCGCTTAACAGATCGTCTGCAGGTATGTCGGCACCGGCCAGGGGATTGTTCCTGACCGACATAGAGTACCCTGAGGAGATATTTGAATAAAGGGAAATAATTGATTCTTTTAATCGTTTGTTATAGAAATCATAACGGAGTACAATAAAAAACCAAAGCATATGATAATGATCTCTGCATTATTCGGGACAGCTGCAATCTCTTCCACTGAAGAAGCAATGACTGTCCTCGATCTGCTGATGAAGGGTGGGATAATAATGATCCCGATAGTGTTGCTTTCTCTCGTCAGTTTTTACATCTTCATCGAAAGACTGGCCTATATCAACAAAACCACGACTATAGCGAAAGGTCTTGTGCCGGCCGTCACCAGTGAACTCAGGAACGGCAACCCGAAAAACGCTCTTGTTCATGCGAGGAACAGCCAGGCTGCCGTCGGCAGGATACTTGAAAGCGGCATCGAAAAGGTGGGACGGCCTATGGATGAGATGGAGAGGAACATTGAGACAACAACGAATCTTGAAATCACCAAGATGGAAAAAAACACCGGCTACCTTGGAATCATAGCAAGCGTTGCTCCCATGCTTGGATTCATCGGTACAATCTCCGGGGTGATCAAGATATTCTACAACATCTCCCTTGCCGACAATATAAGCATCGGACTGATAGCCGGAGGACTGTATCAGAAAATGATCTGCAGCGGCGCCGGACTGATCGTCGGGGTTCTTGCATATGCAGCATACCACTATCTTCAGCTGAAGATCGACAGATACATGATTAGACTTCAGGAGTCAATGATCCAGTTCCTAAAGGCAGTCTGAGATGAATTTAAGAAGAAGCAGGCAATTCAAGCCCGAGGTAAGCACCTCCTCGCTGAACGACATCATGTTCTTTCTGCTGTTGTTCTTTCTGATAGTCTCAACACTTGCCAACCCCAACGTTATCAAGGTTTTGCTTCCAAAATCAAAAACCGCCCAGGAAATCGACAAGCAGCAGGTGAACCTTACGGTGACGGAAGACCGGAGGTATTATATCGATCAGAATGAAGTGCTGTTGTCGGAACTCGAGCAGAAGCTCCGGGAACATGTCAGCGGAATTGAAAATCCGACTGTTGTCCTGAGGTTCGCAAAAAGTCTCAATATTCAGGATCTGGTAGATGTCCTTGAGGTCGGGGTACGGATTGACGTGAAGATGGTTATGGCCACTGACAAGTCTAATGCCGCCCTCTGACAGGACAGGAGTCTGAAAATAACAACAAAAATTTATCGGATTACGATAAATTTACATATGATATTCGACAAGTTTTTTACCTGAAACGATATCAATATTTATCGCTGTTCCAGATCTCCCATGACTTTTCAGCCTGGGAATGAAGCATTTTCAATCCTGATAACACAGTGCATCCCCTCCCCTGCCCTTTCCTGAGGAATGTTGTGATTTCCGGGTTGTAAACCAGGTCAAACAGGATATGGTTCCGGCCAAGAAGGTCAAAATTAATGTCGGGGCAACCTTCTGTAAGGGGGAACATTCCGAGCGGAGTTGTATTTACGATAAGCCCGACGCTTTTGTATATATATTTATCCAGATCCCTGTAAGTAATACAACCGGCCTTTTTTTGTCTTGAAACAAGCCAGCAATCTATTTTCAGGGAAGCAAGGACATGGCATACAGCCTTTGAGCTTCCCCCGGTACCCAGCACCAGAGCCTTTCCAATGCGCTGATTGATAACGGGCTTAAGGGTGTCTGCTATCCCGTAAATGTCGCTGTTGAAGCCTCTGAGTTCTGTTGACTCAGGGTGTCTTTTGATCTTGATCACGTTTACAGCGCCGACTGCTGCAGCCTCAGGGTCGATCCTGCCGAGGAAGGGCATGACTGCAGTTTTGTATGGGATGGTTACATTCAGGCCCACCAGTTCCGGGTCGGCCGGTAATTCCTGAAGCTGACTGATGTCTGTCAGCGGATAATTCTCGTAGGTACAATCCGGTATTCCTTCCCGTATGAATTTTTCAGTGAAGTACTTCTTCGAAAATGAATGTCCCAGCGGGTAACCGATGAGTCCGAATTTCCTCATGGGCTTAAGCGGTCAGGGTTGAAGGTCATCGGGAAGAAACTGGAAGAATGTATCGCCTCTCAGGCCGAGGCGCAGCGATTCGAGCGGGATTATCTCATTGGGTGCGATGTTCCCCAGGTTGACGTTGGCTCCGAAATGCTTAATGAACCACGCCTGCTGCGATTTGAGAGGAGCTTCCCAGATTACGTTTTCGAGCCCTATATGATCGGAGATTTCTTTTATAAGCGGCAGATTCACCGATCCGTCGTCGTTATAGATACCAATTGTTCCCGATTCACGTGCTTCAGCGATTACTTTCACTGAACCGGCTTCAAGTTCTGATTTCATCATGGTGACCCATTCGTCGGGACTGTAAACAATATCCTTCTTTTTTGATCCCACTTCCGAAATTACGGTTACCCTTTGTGCAAGTACCCTGATGCATTCTAGCTTTGTTTCCTGGCTCATCTCATATGATCCGTCGGAGATCTCCACGAGTGTTATCTCATGCTTCCCGATGAAGTCAACAAACTCCCTGAACATGTTGCGGATTATGAATGCTTCAAAAAGGGTTCCTCCAAAATAGGGTATGCAGCCGGCCTTTTTATAAACCTTCAGCTTTTCACTGAAGCCTGGTGTGATAAGTGAAGTGCCAAAACCCAGCTTGACGAAATCGGTGTATTCGCTGCCCACCGACATAAAATCCTCAGCTTCCCTTATGCTGAGTCCTTTGTCCATTACCATTGTCAGGCCGGTGGTCCTTGGTTTTGAGGGACGATCGGGAAGAAACGGAAGTATCTTTTCCATATGCAAATAATTTTGTTTTCAAAGATTGCACACCAGACTTACGGCAGTCAGGTTTCCCTGTGTCTTCAAGCCGGGATGCACAGGCAATATACTAAGAATTAGCGAAGGTTATATTCCGCAAGAATCTTCTTCATCTTCCTCGTAAGAAGTTTTTCAGGGAAGATATCGTGAAAATCCCTGAACATCTCCTTATCGCCTTCAAGAGCGTACAACAGGTGTTTTAAGGAGCTGTCTGCATGGCCTGTATGAAGGTAGAAGGAAGCCAGTATGTAATTTATTCCCGGAACATCTCCAAGGATTTTGTATGCTTTTTGAAAGAAAGGAAGCGACCTTTCAACGAATCCGTCCCTGAGGATCATTTTCCCGAGGTCGGTCCAGACTTCCGAATAATATGCGTCGAGCTTAAGCGCCTCCCTGTAGCACCTGAGGGTGTCCTTGGTTTCCTTCCTGGCATAATGTGCCTTTCCGAGCATGTACCATATTTCAGGATTTTCGTCATCGAGTCGGACTGCCTTTCTGAGGAAGATAAGGGCCTCCTCGGGATTACCCGATTCAAGGGAGATAATCCCAAGGCCGAACCATGGATCAGCAAATTCCGGTGCAAGTTCAATGGCTTCGTGGTAATATTTTCTTGCAAGCACCAGATCGCCTGTCTTCTCATAGCATTCGGCCAGGTATGTCATTGCCTCGAAGCTGTCGGGCTCATTCTCGAGATACT
>CAYQRF010000030.1:13316-14790 GCA_964419775.1 uncultured Rikenellaceae bacterium | reverse complement strand
CATTCGGCCAGGTATGTCATTGCCTCGAAGCTGTCGGGCTCATTCTCGAGATACTCGTGGTAAACGGGTATGGCGTCGGGATATCTCTCCTGGTTGCAGAGAATATTGCCCTTGTTGAATATTGCAAAGGTATTCTGTGAATTTATTGCAAGTGCATAATCGTAGGCTTCAAGGGCTTTCTCATAATCCTCCTGCTTGTTGTAGATTATCCCGAGGTTATACCACGCACTGTCGGAAAAAGGCTCCGTCTCGAGGTATTTGAGGTAGAAAGAAATGCTGTTCTCAAAATCCTCCGTTTTCTCGTAGGCATATGCCAGGTCGTAAATATGGGCATAGAAATCCGGTTCGAGCCCGATCAGCTTCTTCATGTACGGGATCAGGTACTCGTAGTAATTAAGGTTCTGAAGAACTGAAGTGATCGAGAAGAGGATATTGGCAGGATCATCGGAATCGAGGGTAAGGGCAAAATCGAACATTTTCCTGGCGCCCTGTATATCCCCGAGGATTCCCATGGCAGTTCCCTTGGCCACATATATCTCATGGTTTCCGGGTTCGATGCTTTCGAGTGTCTTGAGGATTCTGAGGGCTTCAACAGCCCTGCCCTTGTCGAGAAGGACCCTGGCTTTACGGAGCTGAATGGAAACAGAATTGGGATGCTGTTCCGATGCAAGCAGAGCAGCTTCGTAAGCTCTTATGGAATTGTTCGATTCAATATAATAATCGATAATGTTTTCGAATTCAATGACATCAAAGAAATAATTTTCATTATTCTTCTTCATCCGTTCAAATTTACGGATAACATTTTTCAGATCCTCCTCGAAGAAGTAATTGTATTTATCGTCTTCCATCCCCCTCTAAAATATTGAGTACAAAATTAATAACATTTTAAAATAACCGTTTGGAGGTATAATCATATTATCAACATTTTTGTTAATTTTTAAACAGCTGTATATCAAGGCGATAGAATTTTAACTTTAAAATTTTTGACTTTTTTCGGTTCTGACGCAACCTTCCGGTCCGAATTTTCATCTATGAAGTGTAAATAAACCCAAACTCAATATATCGCATTTACCCTGGAATTAACCTAAATTCTACCTTCGAAAAACCGGGCGCAAACCCGGTTTTTCCATTTAATGCTGCGATCCATAATTTTACATCAGACAGGCCGTTTTAAAGTAATAAGGCTAATACCAGTTCAAATCATGAAAATAAAAACCATATATCTTATTTCATCAATGTTGTTACTTGCGGCTTGTCTGCTTACAATATCATGTGAAAAGAAAACCACACCTGCACTTATAGAAAAGGGGACTTTCCCCGATTCCCTGATCATATTGTCGGAAATCAATTCAACCTATGACGATTACAACTCCGACATTCATCAGCTGTCGGCAGCAAGCCCGATTGTTTTCTCAAGCAACAGGGGAAGCAGCGGAGGCCAGTTTGATCTTGTGCACGGAGCGTTTGCATACAG
>CAYQRF010000030.1:0-13216 GCA_964419775.1 uncultured Rikenellaceae bacterium | reverse complement strand
ACAGGGGAAGCAGCGGAGGCCAGTTTGATCTTGTGCACGGAGCGTTTGCATACAGCTTTGTTCAGGAGAACGGGGATTTCTTCATGTTTTCAGAAATGGCGTCTGATCCGTTTCTCGCACAGCTGGTTTCAAAAGTCAATACAGCCGGAAACGACTTTGGCCCTTACAGGTTTTACAGTCCGATCGACGGTTATGAATATCTTGTAGTGTCGTCGGAGAACACCTCCGGAGACCTTGATTTTCAATTCACAAAAAATCTTCCCTGGTTCGGGACCGCTATTCCCAGGATAGCTGATTCAAAACCTCTTGCCCTTCTGAATTCCGCCGGCAATGACGCTTATTTCTGTTTTAACACCGGTCAGGACACTGCTTATTTCTGCCGCGACACCGATGGCAGCTTCGATATCTGGATGTATCAGGGGCAAACGGAGGCAACCATGGATGAGTGGTTCTCACAGGACGCTGCAACCCCGGTCAGGGTGGATGCATTGAGCAGTGCAGCCAACGACAAATGTCCCTACATCTTCAGGAAGATCATGGTATTTGCCTCCGACCGTGAGGGAGGCCTGGGTGGATTTGACCTGTATTATTCGGAATTCGAAAACGGAGTCTGGAGAACACCTGTTAATTTCGGACCTGAGATAAACACGGCATCAGATGAGTACCGGCCGATACTTTCGGGGAATGAGGATTTTACAAATATGTTCCTGCTCTTCTCATCGGACAGGCCCGGCGGAAAGGGCGGATTTGACCTGTATTTTCACGGGACAGACCTGTTCTAGCCTCACTATTTTTTCTCAACAGCCATAAGAGTGTTCCTCAGTAGAGCCACCCTGGTCATGGGGCCGACTCCGCCCGGAACAGGTGTGATATATGAGCAGAGTGGGGCCACATTTTCAAAATCGACGTCACCTGCAAGCCGCCAGCCCGATTTTGTGGTTGAAGAAGGTAAACGGGTGGTTCCAACGTCGATCACTACGGCTCCCGGTTTTACCATATCCGCCTTCACGAATCCCGGAGATCCGAGGGCGGCAACAATTATGTCGGCTCGCTTAAGATGCGAAGCGATATCCTTTGTCCGGCTGTGCACAACGGTCACCGTTGCATCCAGGCCCTTCTGCGAAAGCAGTATGCTGAGGGGACGACCGACAATATTGCTGCGGCCGATCACAACGCATTCCTTTCCTGAGGTTTCGATGTTGTATCGTTTCAGAAGTTCTACTATTCCGAAGGGTGTGGCAGGAAGATAACAATCGATGCCGATAACCATCCTTCCCAGATTGACAGGATGAAAACCGTCGGCATCCTTTTCAGGGTCAATGGCTTCTGTGATCCTGCTTTCCGAAATATTATCAGGCAGAGGAAGCTGGACAATAAAGCCGTCGACATCAGGGTCGCTGTTCAGTTTCCCTATTGCTTCAAGTATTTCCTCTTCCGTAACATCGTCCTTCATTCTGACAAGTGTGGATCTGAATCCCACTTCTTCACAGTCCTTGATCTTATTGGCGACATAGGTCTCGCTCGAACCGTTTGATCCGACCAGAATAGCGGCCAGGTGAGGAATCTTCTTCCCGTTTTGGGATCGTTCGGCTACTTTACGGGCTATTTCATCCTTGATGAGGCCCGCTGTCTGTTTTCCATCGATGATTTTGTACATGGCAATCAGGTTTATCTTTTGCCCATCATGCGTGCGGCATTTTTATTGGTGGTCATCAGTTTCATCATACGCCTGGTTTCATCGAACTGCTTAAGGAGCCGGTTCACGTCCTGGACCGTGGTACCGCTTCCCGATGCAATTCTTTTTCTGCGGCTTCCGTTCAGCACGCCGGGATTGGTTCTCTCCTGGGGTGTCATGCTCCGGATTATGGCTTCAATCCCCTTGAACGCGTTATCGTCAATGTCGAGGTCCTTGATTGACTTACCCACTCCGGGGATCATCGACATAAGGTCCTTTACGTTTCCCATTTTCTTTATCTGCTGAATCTGGGATATGAAGTCGTTAAAATCGAACTGGTCCTTGGCGATCTTTTTCTGAAGCTTCCGGGCTTCTTCCGTATCGAACTGTTCCTGAGCCTTTTCAACAAGTGACACAATATCACCCATTCCAAGTATCCTGTCAGCCATACGGGTGGGATAGAATATATCGATGGCATCCATCTTCTCGCCCGTGCTGACGAACTTTATCGGCTTGTTAACAACCGACCTTATTGAAAGGGCTGCTCCTCCCCTCGTATCACCGTCGAGTTTTGTAAGCACCACGCCGTCGAAATCGAGACGGTTGTTGAACTCTTTTGCAGTATTGACAGCATCCTGGCCAGTCATCGAGTCGACTACGAAAAGTATCTCGTGAGGATTGACTGCATCCTTTATCGATGCTATCTCGTTCATCATCTCCTCGTCGATTGCAAGACGTCCGGCTGTATCTATGATGACCACATCCCTGCCGCTCATTTTGGCTTCCCTGACAGCGTTACGGGCAATCTGAACCGGATTTTTGTTGTCTTCCTCGGTATAGACAGGAATCCCGATCTGTGTTCCGAGCACCCTGAGCTGTTCGATAGCGGCCGGTCTGTAGACGTCGCCTGCAACCAGCATCGGATTCCTGCCCTTTTTGCTTTGGGCCCAAAGGGCAAGCTTGCCGCTGAAAGTTGTCTTACCTGATCCCTGAAGACCTGCAATCAGGATGACGGAGGGGTTTACCTTTATATTAATGTCGGTCTTGTCCCGACCCATCAGTTCCACAAGCTCATCATGGACAATCTTGATCATCATCTGCGAAGGATTCACCGATTTGATCACCTCCTGGCCGATAGCCTTGGTCTTCACCATATCGGTGAACTGCTTGGCTATCTTAAAGTTGACATCGGCGTCCAAAAGTGCCCTGCGTACTTCCTTCAGAGTTTCAGCAATATTTATTTCGGAAATTCTTCCCTGTCCCTTAAGGAGTTTAAAGGATTTTTCCAGTCGGTCGCTGAGTGATTCAAACATGGTATCAAAATAATAGAATATGTTAAATTAAGTTGCTGGTTACATACGTTCAGGCATGTCAATTCCAAGGAGCCACATGCCTGAAAGCAATACCTGGCTTGTGACCTTTGAGAGCAGCAGTCTGAAATTCCTGAGTGAAGGATCATCTTCTCCAAGAATTGAAAAGTCGTGATAGAACTGGTTGAATTCCCTTGCAAGGTCGTAGCAGTAGTTTGCTATAAGCGCCGGGGAGTATGTCTCAGCCGCTTCAGTCACGGTGTCGGAATATTTCCTGAGCAGTTTTACAAGGTCAATTTCCTTGGGTCCGGGTTTGGCAGACCGTACTCCTGCAGGATCGGGCGTAAGGCCCGATTGTTCAGCCTTACGGAATACCGATCTAATCCTGGCGTATGTGTACTGGATAAATGGTCCGGTATTTCCGTTGAAGTCGATCGATTCGGCAGGATTGAAAGTCATGTTCTTGTGAGGGTCCACTTTCAGGATAAAGTACTTGAGTGCCCCGAGTCCTATCTTCATAAAGATTTCCTCCTTTTCTTCCCCGCTGAATTCAGAGAGTTTTCCGAGTTCCATCGACACGGTTCTGGCTGTCTCTTTCATCTCGGTTACCAGGTCATCCGCATCCACAACGGTACCTTCGCGCGACTTCATCCTGCCTTCAGGAAGCTCAACCATACCGTAGGAGTAGTGTATCAGTCCGTCGGCCCAGGCATAACCTATCTTTTTCATAAGCGCCCTCAGCACCTGGAAGTGGTAGTTTTGCTCATTTCCAACCACATACAGGGTCTTATCGAAATGAAAATCGTTCTGTCTTGCCACTGCCGTTCCAAGGTCCTGAGTCATATAGACCGCAGTACCGTCGGATCTGAGCAGCAGTTTATGATCAAGTCCCTGGTCGGTGAGATCAACCCATATGGAATTATCATCATGCTGATAAAGTACCTTTCTTCTGAGTCCGTCAACAACTATATCCCGGCCGGTGAGATATGTTTCCGATTCGTAGTAAATCTTATCGAAGTCGACTCCCAGCATTTTGTAGGTCTCGTCGAATCCCTTGTAAACCCATGAGTTCATCATCTTCCACAGGTCCACCACTTCCGTGTCGCCGTTCTCCCATTTCAAAAGCATATCCCGGGCTTCTGCCATCAGGGGAGCCGAGTTTCTGGCCTCGGTCTCGTTCATTCCGCTGCCTGTCAGTTCCTCAGCCTGCTTCCTGTATTCCTGTTCGAACATCACGTAGTATTTCCCGACGAGGTGATCGCCCTTCATTCCTGATGATTCAGGAGTTTCGCCTCCGGAATACTTAAGCCAGGCAAGCATCGATTTGCAGATATGAATACCGCGGTCGTTCACAATATTTGTCTTTATAACCCGGTGGCCGCATGAGGAGAGTATCCTGTACAGGGAAAATCCCAGCAGGTTATTTCGAATATGTCCGAGATGAAGCGGTTTGTTCGTATTCGGTGAGGAATATTCAACGAGGATGGTCTCAGGCTTTTCTGACCGGCATTTTTCGTAGAGGTCGTTTGTAGTGGCAAGTCCGGCAAAGTATTCAATCCACCATCTGTCGGAGATCTCTATATTAAGGAATCCCTTGATGACGTTAAAACCGGCAACATGGGGTATTTTACCCATAAGAAAATTACCTATTGCCGTACCCGTATTTTCCGGAGTGTTTTTTGAATACCTTAAGAGTGGAAAAACAACAAGCGTGAAATCGCCCCTGAATTCCTTCCTGGTCTCCTGAATCTGTATGAGATTTCCCGGGACCTCACTGTTGTAAAGCACCCTGACCGCTTCGATTATTGTGTTCCTGAGATTAATTTCCATTGCAGTTTAAGAAATTACGCCTGCAAATATAGCATTTTAATGAAATCGATGAATAAAGAGCATCAGCATGCAATGCAGGCGACAGATTTATCAGGCTTACTGTTAGTTTTATATCAACGAATGTTTTTATTTGACTATCGACCGTTTCTTTTTGATTAAAATTTTATAACATAAAAAAAGATGTTATACTTTTGAAGTAGGTCATTTGGAAATTTAAAAAAGGAAAAAACGATCCTGCCATGAAGGAGCTTAAGAACTTATTCGTCGAACAAACTGAAAAAACTCCACTGATAGATTTCAACTATCTGAACGGGGAAATGATTCTCTCGGGGAAATCGATTCCCATTAACGCTCCCAGGATCTTCGAACCTCTTCTTGAGTGGGTTAATGAATACGTTAAAAATCCAAGGCAAAACACAAATTTACGTTTAAATCTTGAATATTTCAATACGGCCTCAGCAATATGGCTCGCCAAAATAGTTAAATCTCTCTCAGGCATAAGCAAACCCGAAAGTGTTCTTTTCCTTCATATCTATTTCCCCATCGAGGACTTTGATGATATAGATGACATAAAGGACGATCTTAGTCCGTTGATAGATGTTGTTAGTACAGCGACCGTGAGCGTCGGACTGAAAATCTACGGTACCGATGAATCGGGAAAGGTACTGAAGGAGTCAATGATATTTATATAGGCAAGCCGGCTCAATTTCCTCCTGTCAGCTTCTGTTTCTGAATTATTTGCCATAACTTTATTACGGTAAAACCAATTGCTTTGCTCCATGCGAAAGCTTGTGATTGCAGCGGCATTAATATTCATTGTTATGGATGCATTTTCCCAGCAGAGGTCATCAGACAGACAGCCTGTTGCGGCAGGCAGATTTTACGCGGCCTCAGGTGAAACCCTTGGTAAGGACATTGCAGAGCTGTTCAAAACGTGCGTAAAGACACCGTTTCCGGACGGAAAGGTGAGGGCAGTCATTAGTCCCCATGCCGGTTATGTCTATTCCGGAAAGGTTGCAGCATCAGCTTTCTCCTCAATTGACAGGAAGGCTGTATACAAAAACATCTTCCTGATAGGATCAAGTCATGTTATGGCCTTTGGCGGAGCTTCACCGTACAACACCGGCGATTTTATAACCCCTCTTGGCAGAGCAGCGGTTAACAGGGAAATAGCAAACAAGCTCAGGGAAAACAAGCTTTTCAGTTTTCCTGTCGATGCACATAAACAGGAACACAGCCTCGAAGTTCAGGTTCCCTTAATCCAGTACTGGTTCACCAACGAACCGGCACTGGTCCCCATTATTATAGGAACGAACAGAACAGAAGACATCAGGAAGATCGCTGACATTCTCAGGCCATGGTTCACCCCCGACAACCTGTTCGTTATCAGCAGCGATTTTTCTCACTATCCTTTGTACAACACAGCCTACACTGTTGACGCGTCGACAGCCGATGCAATTATTGCGGGCGACCCTGAAAAGTTTCTTGCCGCACTCCGGATTCATTCCCGGACTGATGATCCGGGCCTGGTGACAAGCATGTGCGGATGGACATCGGGACTGCTGCTGCTTTACCTGGCCGAAGGAAACAGCAATCTTCAGTTCAGGAAGATCGATTACTGCAACTCAGGCGATTCAAAATACGGCGACAAGGAGGGTGTCGTGGGTTACAATGCCATAGGGCTATTTGAAAAGCCGAAGGACAGCAAGACAGGAGAGAGATTGTCGGAAGAGATCAGTTTCACAGATAATGAAAAGGCCGGTCTTATTTCGCTTGCGCGCGATAATATAAGATCGCTGCTTTATGAAGGGAAAAGGATAGCCGTCGACACTGAAAAAATGCCTGACATATTCAACAAACCGTTGGGAGCATTTGTGACCCTGAAGATCAACGGCAAGTTAAGGGGATGTATAGGGAGATTCGTCTCCTCCGACCCGTTGTACGAAGTGGTGCTGGAGTCGTCACAGTCGTCGGCTTTCGACGATCCCCGGTTTTCGCGCCTAACAAAAGATGAATTCACACTTGCCGACCTGGAGATCACAGTTCTCGGACCGATGAGAAAGATCAACAGCATCAATGAAATAGAACTTGGCCGGCACGGGATATATATAAAGAAAGATTACCGGTCGGGAACGATGCTGCCTCAGGTTGCCACGGAGAACAACTGGACAGTTGAACAATTCCTGGGATATACCTCGCGCGACAAGGCTGGTATAGGATGGGATGGATGGAAAGATGCCGACATATTTATCTACGAAGGCACTGTGATTGAGGAAGAGGAAAAGTGATCATGAACGAAGAATCTTCTTCCGAAAGATTTGACCCGGGCACAGCCCTTTTCACCACAGGTTTCATAAGTTCTTCCGTTCAGCTCCTGATGCTCAGGGAGATGATGAACATAACCGGAGGTTATGAACTTATTGCGGGTACCTTTCTGTGCTCATGGCTCATAGGATCTGCCATAGGATCAGGACTTGCCAGAAGTTCATCCGTTTCAGGTATCGGAAAGACAAGCCTGTTATTCACCACAGGTCCATTGTTTTCGATAATCCTGATGCTTTTGCTCACCAGGCTGGTCCTGAATCCCGGAGAGACTCCATCATTTCCGGCCGGCCTGATTTTCACCTTCCTGGTGCTTCTCCCCTTCTGTCTTATATCTGGTTTTACCTTTATCAAGTTTACCGAAGCAGGAAAGGTTTCCGGGCAGCTCCCCGGTAAATCATTCTCAGTCGAGACTGTCGGCGGCATTATAGCCGGCATAATGATTTCCATACCCGGTGCAGGGATCCTGAATACCTATCAGGCCCTTCTTATAATTACCCTGATGGGTATAACCTGGTCGCTGCTCACATTCTGTATCAAAAACACGACCGGAAAACTGGTTTTGAAAACCGGGGTATTGCTGCTTGTATCACTTATGATAATATTTCCTCCGGATTTCATCTTCAGACAGCTGCTGCTGAAGGGTATAAGGGTTACCGAAACCTTCGACACCCCCTATGGAAATATTACTAAAGGTGAATATCTCGGCGAGGCAAGCACCTGGTACAACCAGCGGCTGATCACTTACAGCAGTGATGCTGCAGAAAGCGAGGAGGACATACACTACGGAATGCTGCAGACCGACAATCCAGCCAAGGTGCTGCTGATATCAGGATCGGCAGGATCGAGGATCAGGGAGATATCCAAATACGATCCAGGAGAACTGGTATATGTCGAACGTGATCCGGCATTGTCGGCTGATTTTGAAAGAGATGAAATAGACGGGAAAGTTTTGCTGACGGTAATAAACGACGATGCCTTCAGCTATATAAGGGAGACCGGCAGAAAATTCGATGCGGTGATAATGCTTCTTCCCCCTCCGTCCTCACTTTCACTTAACAGATATTACACAGTGGAATTCTTCAGGTCGGTAAAAAAAATAATGAATGAGGGAGCTGTCTTCTCATGTACACCCGGCATCAATCCAAACTATTTCAACAGTGAGGCTGTCAGGCTTTACTCTTCAGTATTCAACAGTATGAAGGCAGTTTTTGGAAATGTTGTGCCCGTTGCGGGCATCAAGCTCTACTTTATAGCTTCCGACGACGAAATTTCAACTTCATTCTGCAGGCTGACAGATGAAAAAGAACTGAGAAACTCCTATGTCTGTTCCGATTATCTCTCCGACGATTTAATCACGACCAGGTCGAGAGAAATCACTGCGCTGATGGACAGCACTGTAAAGCCCAACAGATCGGCTGTTCCTGCCGCAACATTTTACTATCAGTCATTCATTCTAAGCATGGACGCCGGTGCGAAGATACCATCGAATGTTCTCCTAGGAATACTCTTCGCACTCTCGCTTCTGAACTTCAGAAAGAACACCGGGCTTATGTATTTCAGCGCATTAGCCCTTGCAGGATACGAAATAATACTGCTTCTTATGCTACAGCTGACCCTGGGCAACATGTATAAGGCCACCGGGCTGATAATTGCCGGGCTGATGGCCGGTCTTGCCGTTGGTTCGGGGAGCAGGCGGCTGTTCTCTGCCGGGACTCGCATGGCAGCAAGAACAATAATACTTGCCTTGCTGTATGGAATTTCAGGTTTATTGGCCGGAGCTATCCTGGATATGACCCGGAAGCCGGCAGTAACAGGTCTTTTGATACTTATGGGATTCTTGCCGGCCGTGATCACGGGCAGTTACTACAGGCATCTGACTACTGAAGGGAAACATTATCAGGATCCGTCGAAGGTGTACAGTTCGGATCTTTCAGGATCAGCCATCGGGTTCCTTGCATTCTCAGGAATTGCCGTTCCCTTGCTGGGAATGAGCATCTCATTGTTTATCCTGCCTTTGCTGGCTGCAACGGGGTTTCTGTTTCACCTGGCATCCGGAAACCGCTAGATTTTCGTATTTTTGATTCTGCAACTTCTTTTCAATGGAACGCCGGGAGAACAAGATAAGCAAAAGAAAATTCATAAGGCAGTGTGCGGCATTGTCTGCCGGGATGCTGTGTCTTCCCGGTCAGGGATTACTGGAGGGGACTGCCGTGGAAGGACAGAATGATTTCAGAAGGGAAGCCATGTTCCAGGAAAAGACGGCCCGCGGTACCATGTGCAGGATCTGTCCCAATGAGTGTGTACTTAAAGAGGGTGAACCAAGCCAGTGCAGGAACAGGAAGGTGATCAGGTCGGTGCTTTACACCCTTGCATACGGGAATCCCTGTTCAGTGAATGTTGACCCGATTGAAAAGAAGCCGCTTTATCATTTTTTACCGGGCACTCGTGCCTTTTCGATAGCCACAGCCGGCTGCAATCTTGCATGTCTTAATTGTCAGAACTGGACAATATCGCAGACAGGGCCTGATAAGACAAGGAATGTAAGCCTGATGCCTGACAAGGTAGTATCAGAGTGTCTGTCAAAAAATTGCAGTTCAATAGCCTATACCTATTCCGAGCCCGTTACATTTTATGAATATGCCTTTGACACTGCTTTTCTTGCAAAGCAGGCCGGAATCAGGAACATATTCAAATCAAACGGCTATATCAATCCGGAGCCATTAAGAAAACTATGTACCGTTATCGACGCCGCCAATATTGATCTCAAATCGTTCAATGACAGCACCTACCTCCGGCTTTCAGGCGGGAAGCTTCAGCCTGTTCTTGATTCCCTCAGGATTTACAGGGACATGGGAGTCTGGCTTGAGATCACCAACCTTATCGTACCGGGCTGGACCGACGATATGGATGAGATAAGAAAAATGTGCAACTGGCTGGCAAAGAACGGATTCAGCAATACACCAATTCATTTCAGCAGGTTTTATCCCACATACAAGCTTGATCAGCTGCCTCCCACTCCGGTGGAGGTACTCAACGCCGCTGTAAAAACAGCCCGTGATGAAGGGCTGCAATATGTCTACACCGGTAATGTTCCCGGAAATGAGTTGTCAAACACAAAGTGTCCGGATTGCGGGACCGAACTTATAGTCAGGCAGGGGTACCGTATTGCCGCCAACACCCTTGCCGGGAAGCTTTGCAGCAAATGCGGAAGGGAGATCGACGGCATCTGGAGCTAAATCAAAATTATCAGATGAATCAGGCAGAAGCAAAGGGGCGCATCGAAAGGCTGCGCAAGGAGATCGAAGAGCACAATCGGAAGTATTACGTTTTAAATCAACCCGTTATTGAAGATTTTGATTATGACCGTCTAATCAAGGAGTTGGAAGCACTTGAGAAGAAGTACCCGGAATTTGAAAATCCCGCCTCTCCCACCCACAAAGTAGGAAGTGATATTACAAAGGAATTCAGGCAATATGGGCACAAATACCCGATGCTTTCTCTTGGAAACACCTATAATTTTGATGAGCTTCGCGACTTTGATTCCAGACTCCGGAAATCGGTCACGGGGCTTGTTGAATACGTATGTGAACTCAAATTCGATGGTGCATCCATCAGCATTACATATATTAACGGGGTGATGTCCACTGCACTCACCAGAGGCGACGGTACCAAAGGAGATGATGTCTCGGCAAATGTCAGGACAATATCAAGCATACCGGCGGCGGTAAGCAGTTCTGATATTCCCGGGGAGTTCATAGTGAGAGGTGAGATACTTATGCCAAGGGCTGTGTTCAGGCGACTCAACGAGGAGAGGGAAAAAGAAGGGCTTAACCTGTTTGCCAATCCCCGAAATGCGGCAGCAGGCACGCTCAAGACCCTCGATTCTTCAGTGGTTGCCTCCCGCAATCTCGACTGCATGTTTTATTTTCTTCTGGGAGAGGATCTTCCCCACACTACCCATTATGAAAACCTGATGCTTGCGGCTCGCTGGGGCTTCAAGACAGACGCCAATACCAGGGTTTGCCGGAGTATCGAAGAAGTTATTCAATTTATCACATTGTGGGAGGAAAAAAGGGAGCATCTGCCTTACGACACTGACGGTGTGGTAATAAAGGTGAATTCAGTTGATCAGCAGGCAGAGGCTGGCTACACTGCCAAATCGCCCCGGTGGGCAATTGCGTATAAGTACAAGGCTGAACGGGCACTTACCAGGCTGTTGTCGGTAGCCTATCAGGTTGGAAGGACAGGAACGGTGACACCCGTTGCGAATCTGGATCCCGTTCAGCTGGCCGGCACTACGGTAAAGAGGGCATCACTTCACAATGCCGATCAGATATTCCTGCTCGACCTTCATGTCAGCGATATGGTTTACGTTGAAAAAGGAGGCGAGATCATTCCCAAAATAGTTGGCGTTGACAGCTCGGTGCGGGACGAGTCGAGTAATAGGATAGAGTTCATTGATGAATGTCCCGAATGCGGAACCGCCCTGGTGCGCAATGAAGGTGAAGCCAATCATTATTGTCCGAATTATCTTCACTGTCCGCCTCAGATAAAGGGCAAAATCGAACACTTCATAGGCAGAAAGGCCATGGATATCGACGGGCTCGGGGAAGAGACGGTCGATCTGCTTTTCAGCCGCGGGCTTATCAGGACTATTGCCGATCTTTACGACCTCAGGGCTGAACAGCTGGTGCCTCTCGAGAGGATGGGTGAAAAATCGGCTGCCAGAATAATATCAAGCATAAAAGCATCGGCCGGTGTGCCGTATCACCGGGTTGTATTTGCCCTGGGCATCAGGCATGTAGGTGAGACTGTGGCAAAGACGCTGGCTTCAGAATTCCCTTCAATTGAACAACTGATGTCGGCTGATCTTGAAACCCTGACCGCCGTGAATGAAATTGGTCCAAGGATTGCTTCAAGCATTATTGCCTGGTTTGCCGATCCGGAGAATATTGAAATATTAAACCGATTAAGGGCTGCAGGAATAAAAATGACCGGCGAGGCCAGAACAGAAGGTACGGGGAATGCACTGAAAGGAAAAACAGTTGTGATATCAGGTGTTTTCACGAAGCATACCCGGGATGAATACAAGGATCTTATAGAACGGAATGGAGGAAAAAACTCCTCATCGATATCCGGAAGCACCTCATTTATACTTGCCGGTGAAAACATGGGGCCGTCAAAAAGAGAAAAGGCCGGAGAGCTGGGAATTAAGATCATCAGCGAGGATGAATTTCTGCTTATGACGGGAGAATTTTAGTCATGGCACATTGTTTTCATTTATAAAAAACTGTTAGGTTTGCACAATGGAATTACTAAGGAACCTTCGGATCAGGATCGGGAAATCGAAGCTGGCAGGCAGAATGGCCAGGATCAGAAGGAAACCTCTGTACATCAACTTCTTTCAAATCAAAACAATCGGCATAATATGGGATGCCTCGGTACCCGATGACTTTGGAGTCCTTACCAGGTTTCACCAGAAGATGGCCGAGCAAAACAAGGATGTCAGGATCCTTGGGTATTTTCCGGGAAAGGAACTGCCTGACCGCTATACTGCGATAAGATATTTCACATGTATCAAAAAGAACGAGTTGAGTTTTTTTTATTGCCCGGTTCATCCGGATGCAGAATCTTTCATTAATACAAAATTCGATCTACTCATAGATATCAATTTCAGGGAAGCCTTTCCTCTAATCTATGCCAGTTCCCTTTCTCAGGCAGGAGTTAAGGTGGGGCTTTCGGGAGAGAACCCCGGGACGTCTCCCTTCGATCTGATGATATCGATGAATAGCCCTGTCAATACAGAAAAGTACCTTGATCAGGTATTGTATTACCTTGAGATGATTAATTCCGACTCAGCCAGGAAAGCTGTATAATTAATATAAAATGAAAAAACTAAAAGGAACCGGAGTTGCAATAGTTACGCCGTTTAAAAGTGATACGAGTATTGATTTTGCTGCCCTGGGGCGCGTAATTAACCACGTCATTTCCGGAGGAGTCAATTATATAGTCGTTCTTGGAACTACGGGAGAAACACCCACACTGTCGAAGGATGAGAAACAGGCTGTTGTGTCGT
>CAYQRF010000029.1:0-19781 GCA_964419775.1 uncultured Rikenellaceae bacterium | reverse complement strand
CCGAAAGGTGTTTCCTCAGCCTGCTTCATAATGCCTTCCGACACTCCTTTCATGGCATCCTTCACAGCGGCAGTAAAACCCGGATCGTTGATCGCAGGAAGCGCACGTCCTATAAGCCAGCCAACCTGACCGACCCCCTTGATGACTGCTTCCCGGTTGCTGAGTATGAAATCCCTGTATTGCTTTTCCCCGGTTGTCAGAAATAGCTCAGATGCTGCATGGATCTTTGCACCGATTGTCCTTCCGTTCAGCTCATAATCATGTGAGAAAACAGCCCTTGCAAGATCAAGGCACTGAAGGCTGAGCGTGTCGTTGAACCCCTTCAGCACCCTTGCTGCTGCCGCCATGTGAGCTGCAGTGGTCAGCTCGCGCGATGGATTGTCCTCAGTGAACACCCAGCGGTCGTCGGCCGGTGAGGAATGTGTCCCGGTTTTCTCTCCGGTCTTCAGACTGCTGTCATGGATCAGACCGTCGGTCATTGTCGAGCCGTCGCCGAGAAGTACATACTGCCTCTTTTCAGGACAGATGATCCCCCTGTAAAGCCGGCCGAGATTGCGGTAACCGCCAACCACAGACAGTGCTCCATGTTCAATCTGCTGAAGCAGGTCGGGCTTGCCGTCGGGCTGATGTATCTCCACTACCCGGGTGCCCTGGTCGACTGAGGTTTCGTCATAGTCAACGCCAAAAGCCTCATAGGCTCCCACGAGAATATACACCTCACCGGCCTGCGACTCAACTCTGAGGTCATAGTCCCCTGCATCATGCCAACCCCCGATGTTAAGTCCGGGCACATGATCGCCTGATTTGTAACTGGTGAGTGTCGAACTGCCCTGGATGTACCCGTCAAAATGATTGAAGTCAGTCGGAGCCATCCTTGCATCGTCCATATGACACAGTCCGTGCCATACACGGTATTTTTCATTCACTCTCATGTGGCACATCTGAACAGGAAGGAAATATTCAAGCGTAGGCTGCCAGACATTTCTTTCAAAAACGTCGTCGGCAATCCTGAAAGGCTGTGACTGTTCACTGCCGTATTTGACATAGTAAAGTCCCTCGCTGGTTATCTTCGAAAAATCAAATTTCAGATACTTGTACCTCAGGAAAGTACCCCAGTATTTGGCTTTGGCCGGACTCAGGGGTGTGGCAGATCCGTTTTCCTCAACTCTCATCAGTACAGGAGTTCCGAAAGCATTTTCACTCTTGTCAATCTCAATTATTGCCACCTTTTCCTGACCCGTGCGATAACCGATCTGGGAAACATGAATTACAGGTGAGCTCTTCCATCCCGCAACCATATTGGGTGTGATTACCCATTCGATTGCATTTTTTGTTGCTCCTCTATTCACAACCGTCCTTACCACAAACCAGCCGTTATTATGGACATACCTCCCGTCGAGAAGCTGAAGGTCGCCTGTCTTCGATTCTATAGTCATCCTCAGGAGATCGGTCTCGGGAGCAACAACCAGCTTCCGGCCTGTCGCCATGGGCTGAGCCGCAACTATTTCCCCTCTGGCATCGGCCATTGCCGGACCGTTTGCCTGCTGTGGAAAGATTCCTGTCCTGTTGTCCATGAACCATGTCTTACCGAATAGTGTTCCGGGGTAAAGCTCCATGTTGAATCCCACCTTGCCGATAAACTCATCAGGAACCGGGGTGTCAAGATCAACTGTAACCACAACTGACTCTCCCCTGGCTGTCACCTTTACCGAATAATTCAGGTTAAGGTCGGGATATTCGATCGGATTGAATCCCTTACGGTTTATTGCGGGATCAGGATAGGCAAGCTTTGCCGTAATCGAGTGCCCTGTTGAATCGACTGTCCTCCCCAGCTGTTTTGGTATTGGCTGCCACTGGCCGGGCGTCTCGTCGAGCCTGATGTCGCCGTTGGTGGCCAGCCTCTGACCATGCATTATCACAGCCACCCCTCCCTGATGACCTTCGGGATAGATATCCTGGAAAGCCATCACATTGACTCCTCCGCGTTCGAAATATTCAAGCTTGTTCAGGATGAATCCCTGCGAAAAAGCGGTTTGCATAGCAAGGAAGAATCCTGCAGCCAATAAAAGTCTTTTCATTTCAGTAAGTATTGGGTTGTTTTAATTCAGCAAAATGATAATAGAACCAATATGTCGTCCCGTAATCAGGTTCAAGCTTTCTGCCGTCACCTCCGGTCTCTTCATAAAGCTTCATGTATTCAGTAATTCGTCTTACGTTCTCCGGATCAAAAATATAGTTTTTATAATCATCGCGGCTATCCCTGCCCGATACAATCCGGATAAGCAGGGCATCCTGGTATACTCCGGCAAGAGATCCTGACTTCTCCGGCGGCAGGTGCTTCTTCAGGTCAGCACTGAAAGAATCAAGATCCTTTATCAGCAGATCCCAGCAAAGCAGGTAATCGACGGCCATCCTGTTATCGGGATTTGAACCGATCAGCATCTCAAGGGTAAGCCGGTATTCATTTCCGGCCTTGAGAAGGTCTTCTGAGGGTATAACAGATCTCTTCGAATAAATCCATGGCGAACGGGAGCATTCTTCCTCATTGAAAAGAAATATTCTTCGCGATTCTGCCCATCTCCGATGGAACAGCGTCTTCTCCAGGATTGTGAGATATTTTTTCGCCACCTCATACTCACCATTGACAATATTGATTTCAGCCAGACGCTTCATCAGCCTTGAATTTCGCGCCCTTGGTGAAAATATCATACCCAGTAACGCTGAATGCTGGGCTGCATTGACATCGCCCAGATGCCAGTACACCTCGTTGCTGAAAGTGATTGTAAGATAGTTCTCATTTGCATTCACCGGGATGAAAAGTCCGGTTGCCGCCGGCTGGTAGAACTCCATCAGCTTTTCAGGCATGAGTCCCAGCCTGGCCAGCGACATGTTGGTGTAGTATGTTGCAATGTTATTCCTCAGCTCGTACTTCCGTGACAGGTCATATACCTCCTCCCACCTGTTTGCAGCTGCCTTGTAATCGAGTTTAAGTATCTTCTCCCTTGTAAAGCCGGCGTTCAGAAAAAGACCTGCCGAAAGAATGCACACAATGGCAGCTGAACCGGTTACAACAGAAGCATCCTTTCCCCTGAACATTAAAACTCTCGCAGGTGAAATAGCTAAAGCTAAGATTGTTGCCGGAACCGATAGCAGGGGAAGATAATTCGTAAACCTAACATGACGGGTGATCTCATCGATCCAGGTATAGGATTGTAAAAGGGTGATGTTGTAGAATTGCCTCAATAATGGCGGAAACAGAACCGAAATCAGAACCATAATGACAGCAAACAGCAGTGAACGATTTCTTCTGCCCGTTGCAAGTTCATATCCGGCGGCAAGCGCTGCAAATACTAAAAAACCGCTCCCGGCCGCTACATATAAAACAGGTATCATCAGAATTCCGGCAGGCTTCCTGATGGTCTCCCTGCCGATTGAAACAAAAACCAGAAATGAGGCAATTGCAATTATCAATCCGAATACTGCAGCAAGCGGAAACTCGGGATCGCACAGGGCTATCCAGCTGAAGACAGAAGGGATCAAAGGCCACAGATACCCGTTGTCTCTCCCGTTCCACAGGTTCAGAAGTTTTCTTACAAGGAACCACAACAAAATCAGTGTTAATGAAATAACAGCAGGTCCGCCACCGGAGAGGTAATAAAACTGGGTGAGGAAATCTCCGATATATGATGAAAGAAAAGCGGGCTTTGAAAAATATGACAGGAAATGAGCCGGGGTAAGAAGAAATATCTGCAGCTGCTCAACAAAATAAAGATGGTAGGAGTAGAAAAACCGGAAAAAAACAAACACCGCAGCAAAGAAAACTCCTGCGGCAATAAGTTCGTTTATTCGTCTGTTTTCGATCTTCATATTAGTTGCTGGCTTTGCCCTCTGAAGCTTCAGCGAAAGAGGGTTGCTGTTAAAGGGTTCGAGGTTCGAGGTTCGAGGTTCAAGGTTCTTCGTTCTTCGTTCTTCGTTCTTCGTTCATCGTTCATCGTTCTTCCTTCCTCCTTCTTTTCCTTCGGTCTTCTGTCTTCGGTCTTCCGTCTTCCTCATACCTCACGCCTCAAGCCTCACGCCTCATACCTCACGCCTCGTCTCTCAGTGACTGCTTCCTGCCTGAACCTGCACCGACGGATTCCGCCTTGCCACCCTGGCAATCTTGTATGGCTTCACCTGAACCGGCTTTACTGCAAATTCCGGCACATTGAATGAATACAGGAACCTATCGTGAAAACCGGGATCTTTCTGGGGCAGCAGGAAGGGTTTCCTGGCAATTCCGTTGTTATCTACATATGCAATATACAGATTTGAATACAATCCGTCCATTCTCCGGCTGCTTACAACCACCCAGCGGGAGTTTGATGACCATGAGTGCCAGCTGTCGGCATCGCTGCTGTTCAGTGAATCGGCAGGGAACCATTTTCTGATTCTCAGATCCATGATACGGATATCCGACTCGGGATTATAGCTCGGGAATGCACCGTAATCCGACACTGTGAACATAAGAAAATTTCCGTCGGGGGATGCCCTCGGAATGGAAAAGCTGAGTCCGGTGGCAGAGGAAGAAACAAGCGTATCGGTTTCAGCGCCGAATTCACCTTTCTCAACGTCAAAGGGTACCGAACAAAGACTGTAGCGCACCGAATCAAAGCCTGCAGGCATCCGTACCGAATCGGCGCTGCAGAAAAAGAGTCTGGTGCCATCGGCCGAGAAGCAGGGAAAGGTTTCAAACCTGTCGCTTCCTGCAAGGGAAGCAGGTATCTTCATTTCATGCTTATCCGTGTCGTAAAGCACTATATCCGATTTCAGGTCGAGAGCGGTTGCCCTCCGGGTACCGGTTGCATGAAATATCTGGTTAACCCTGTTGACTGAAAAGGCGATGTACTTACCCGATGGGTGCCATGAGGGAAATGCTGCAGCGGCAAACATCTTTCCTGCTCTGGCATTTATTTTTTCAGTCACACCGTTCCTGTGAAGTATTGTCCCTCCGTAGCTTTCCCTGAGATGAAGAACCATATTGTCGGGATTATTAGCGGCAAAGGAGTGGCAGTTCATGCATGTGCCTGCAAGAAGCCTGCTGTCAATCACTGTCCCGACATCAAATGATGACAGATCACGCTGGTATATCCCCATCCTGTTCCAGTTCTGAAAACCGGGCATCAGATTCCTGTAAACAAGATATCCGTCGATGGGCTCCACGGCGATAAAGACCCTGAATGGCCGGAATCCTGTCCATTGTCCGGCGATTAAAGCCGTTACCTCAAACTTTATGGATCTCCCGGCATTATCCTCAAGAAGCCGCTGCCATTGACCGGCCGGAATAAACACACGGTCATCCGGGGAAACAACTTTAACAGAACCTTTCTCCCCCGTTATCATGGTTACTACCTTCTCCGGACCGCCTGCAATCCTGAAATTAAGCGGTGCAATATTTGCCGGAATCGTCACTCCCTGATAATCAGGAAACATTTCAGGGTATGAATCCGCAGTGACAACATCACCCGGTTCCCTGTTGGTACAAGAAGCAACTGAAAGGAGAATGCCTGCAATGTATAAAAGGCTTAATCTCATATCATCTGTAATGAAGATAAAACCAATAGGTATTCCCGAACTCCCTTTCCATCCTCAGGGTATCGGAGCCCATGCTGTTGTAAGCATTAGCATAGGCACGGAGATTATCGATAACCTCCTGGCCGGAAACCAGCGATTTCAGCGCTTCCGGAGGATCTTCCAGTCTTGTCAGGATATAGGCAGCTGCCTCCTGATAAGGAACAGGGACACTGTCATAGCCAATCTGGTTCATAAGTCCTATATTCCTTATAAAACCGTCGAGATCCTTATTAAGCATGTAATGTGCCATGAGATACTCACAGGCCAAACGGTTCGCAGGATTGGAGACCACCAGGCTGGTAAGGGCATAATCCATCCTGTTCTGATCATAAAAGAAATCATTGTCCGCCATTATGGACCTCTTTTGAGACAGGTAAGGGTCATTCTTTATTTTAGCGGTGTCACCGATAAGCCCGAGAAAATGCCGTGCCTCCTTCCTGTAAAACAGGGTATGACTCAGCAACATATAAAACTTGCCGGCTATATCGGTCTGTCCATTAAGCAGATAAGTCTCCGCTACCCTTCTGACAGCCCTCGAAGGCAGCCTGGCATCAACTGTCGACTCTATCGTCTCCATCGCAAACATCTCGGCGAAATTGTAAAGCCCAAGGTGATAATGTGTTTCTCCCGCTATAAAAGGAGTCATCCCCCTCCTTACATATGGAACAAACAGGGCATCCTTGTCCTGCCTGTAATGAAACATATCCGATGAAAGCCTTCCTGTCATGCCCAGGGCCAGGTTCAGTGCAGCTCTCTGAACATCTGATGAAGGCTGATGTTTTTCTGCTACCGAAATTACCTTATCCCATCTGCCTGAGTAAACATAGTTCTCATAAGCCATCTCCCGTTCTTCCCCGAAGTCTGCGAAGTACACTATGCCGGCAGCTGTGAGTGCAGTCAGGACGAAGACCAGGGCCAGACCTGTTCGCAATTCAGTTAAGGCATTGACAGCCGCAGGCAGAAAACGGTAAATAAGAAGAACCAGGGGCACCGAGACAAAAGCCAGGGCAAGGGGAAGAGGAAAGAATATTCTGACTGCATAATATGCTTCTGAGAGAAATGCCTGAAGAATTGTGTCGCTGATCAGGAATGTCCTTGCCAGAAAAGGCAGGGCAACAATTGCAAAGATATAAGCGAAGCAGTTGACTAATGAAGTTTTGAGCGGCTTCGGTTCACCATTTTCATGCGCCCTTACTATCTCTGATATTATGAGCACTAGTGCACAGGACAAAAATGCTCCTCCGGCAAGCCAGTAAACGACAGCCAGCAGAATCACCCCTTTTATAATTCGGTTTGAAACACGATCGCCTGTTGTCCGGAGCACATGCCAGACAGAACAAGCCACTGCAATTATCAGACCTGCCAGGCCGGAAACATAATAGTACTGACGTGTAAGCAAAACGGCGTAAATAAGTGAGGGTATCCATGAAATCACAATGAGGGGCCTCGAATGCCAGCCAGAAATGATGAGCTTTCTTACAGCCAGATGAAGAAGGATCAGAAGTGAAGTAACCAATACGGCAGAAATTACCCGGATATGGAAGAATTGCGTCAGGAACTCCCCCGCGAAAACTGAAAAACCCCCGTGGACCGAAAGGCTTTCAAAAAAATGAGCGGGAGTAAGCTCAGGAAGCTGCAGCTGTTCCCTTTGCCAGAGATGATGACTATAAAACAGGCCGAAGAACAGGAACAACATGGAGCTGAACAGCACCATTGCGATCCTTTCAATTGAAACGTTCTTCCGTAATCCTTTCATCGTTCAGGAGATCATTCGAACCGGGCCCTGAGCTGGGCATCCTTTTCAAGGTATAGCCTTCCTGTCATGCGGGTCACGTAGTTCTTTGCCTCGGCAGGAAGAGCATCGATATAAACCTTATAGATCAGAAGTCCCACACCGTTGAACAGATTTCCGTTCAGCAGGCTTATGTTTTCAGAAAGCATTGAACGGCTTATTCTCTGCAACTCTGCTTTCAGACTGTCAATCCGTTCCTGATCATTTCCGGCCGATCTGATCTGCCCTGCCACAACCCATTGAAGGGAATCGTAAATGTGTTTATCGTCCTTCCATTGCTGAAGAATGTTGTTCAGTCTTGTACCGCCTCCTGAGCTTATTGAATCCAGAACAACAACCACTTCACCTGGTTCGCACACAACAACCAGGTCTTCCACAATGGCGGGGAATCTGGCCGGGATCCTCAGTATCCTTACATCAAAGGAATCGGCCGGAACAGTGAATCTGAAAGTACCATTCAGGACTGTGGTCGAATCAACATTCCTTGTCACGGGAGCATCGAGGGCAACGAGATATACCTTTGATCCCTCAAAATTACTGTCGGGGACTGTTCCCTGAATCCTGAAGGAAGGTGCCATGCTGCATGAAGCCGCCAGAAAGAACAAAAAGACCGGCAGGAGAAAAATCCTTCTCATTCGTTTTTCCTGTAAAACTAAGGCAAAGAATTAAAAAAAGGGGCCTCTTACAGCCCCTTTTTCTCCCTACTTGCTTTTTGGTTTGAACATCCAGAACCATGCTGTTCCCCAGTCACCGGTAACACCGGGCTCGGGTGATGAAAGCACAAGTTCATCCTCATCCAGTTTGAGGATGTAGAAATTCTCAACCACAGCATTACTGTTGTTGGGGTAGATCCCGTTTACCACGGTTGTATTGGTTGTTGTAAGTGTACCAACATCCCAACCCTCCTTGAACACGGTTAAGTCAATATCGAAAGTACCCTTTATGGGGCCGGCACTGGGCACCGATGCAGACTTAAGGGTAAGGTTACGGCCTCCGTTCAGGTCGAAGGTCATTTCGTCTGAACCGACACCACGTCCGGCGAGGTCAGTCATATTGACAACCCACCAGCACGGAGCATTGCATCCCTTGAAACCTCCGTTGCCCCATGGCCCGGGCTGAGTATCGTCCCATATCCAGGTTTTCCCTGCAGCCTTGTTTGAAAGGTACTCCCACTCAGGTTCCTGGAAGGCTGTAGGATCAGCCTTTGTAACCGTAATGGTCTTTTCATCGTTCACAATGCCCCCGGCGGTAAGTGCAGTAATCTTGATAGTATAAGTTCCCGGCACGAGCATTCTGACAGTGTCTTTCTGCTGTCTGGTTACACCCCAGGCATAATCCCATGAGAACATCACTTCCGGAGTCTGGTTGTCCAGGTACAGGATGTAATCATTCACAGGATCGTTGGTGATTGTGTACTCAAACGCAGAAGCCGGTACGATCGGTCCGGACTCTTCCCGGATCTCAATCGGAGTGCAGGCACCAATCATCAATGCTGCTGTGAGCAGATATAAAATTCTCTTTTTCATAATTCTTCTTCTTAAGAGTTATTTTGAACTAAACGTATAGGTTGGTGCAACTCCGGTTTCCCATCCGGGGTTCTGTACCAGAATCCCTTCCGAAAGCTGTATCTCCTGGTTGGGTATCTGAAGGAAGCCTCCTGTTTCAGGACGGAAGTCAACACCCTTCTTTGTACCGTTTACGCCGTTGTTGATAGTGGCTACACCGTTCTGACTTTCAAGTATAGCTTCAACCTCAGCAAGGTTACTCTTTCCGGCCCAGCGCAGGAGGTCATAATACCTTACTCCTTCGAAAGCCAGCTCGTACCTTCTTTCATTTTTAAGGGCTTCAAGCGAGTAGGCTGCAAGAGGAGGAAGCGTCGGGACCATCTCAAGGGTCAGGGGATCTTCCACGTCAACGTTTGAACGTGCCCTTACCTGGTTGATGCCGTCAACTGTTTCTGTAAGCTCGGAATGCATCAGCAGAACATCTGCAAAACGAATGAGGACTATATCCTGCATGTTATCGAGCTGGAAGTTTCTGGTGGCATTGTAGAAATGTACGCTGTAGTTGCTCCACTCTTCATCCTTGAAAAGGTTGATCGGTCTGTATTTCTTTTGCCAGTATCCTGTTTCATCCATCTGCTTATCGTGGAAGTCGGTTCCGAGGCCATAACTCTCATCGATGCCTTCCATTGCATCATCGACCTTAAGAATAGAGCCGCGCTTGCGGATATCATTGTCGGGCCATGCATCCCACAGTTCTTTATTGACTGTGCCCATGCCCCAGCCTTCTCCCATGGCACCCTTGTAGGAATAGGATCTCCAGCCGAAGAACAGGTTCATCTGGTTGCTGTAATAAATACTGGTACCCCAGTCGGCAAATGTTGAGAACTTTAGTGCAAACATGGTCTCCTTGTTGCCGCCCTCCTCTCCGTACCATGACAGGTCATTATCAACCGCAAATTTGTACGGTTTTTCGGAATTGGCCTCATTGGCTACGGAATATGGCCATAGGTTCCTGAACTCAGGCATCAGGTCGTAACCGCTGTTTTCAATGCAGTCCTCCAGCCAGGTAGCAACCTGGGCTTTGGTTATGGAACCACCGTCGACAAGCGGCAGATCAGCTGTCTCATAGTAACCCGTGTAGAAAAGGAATACTCTTGCCATAAGGGCTTCGGCCGACCATTTATTTGCCCTGCCAAGCTCGGAAACTGACCATGGAGTGGCCGGAAAGGCCTCGATAGCGGACTTAAGGTCGGTTGCTATCTGTGCATATGTTTCTGCAGCAGGAGTTTTTGGCAGATTCTGTGGTTTGGTCTCAAGGACCAGAGGAACCTCGCCGAACATCCTTGAAAGGTCAAAATAAAACATTGCCCTCAGGAACCTGGCCTGGCCTTCAACATTGCCTTTTGCGGCAGCGCTGGGCCATTCCGGCTTGTCGATATTCTCAAGCAGCATGTTGCAGCGGAAGATACCCTGGTAATAACGGGTCCAGGCGCCCAGGAACATATCCTGACCGTCGATCTTGAAGTCGCATATTGCCCTGGGAGTAAGGTCGTTGTCACCGCCACCTCCAAAACGATCATCAGACATCAATTCCGAGATAGCAAAAGGATAGGCGTTCAGTATCGAACCGTTTGGCACTGATACCATGGTGACATAAGCTGCCGTAAGCGCCTGATCCATGTCGGTGGGCGTCTGATAGTAGTCAGTGTTGGTCTTTGACGTAAGCGGATCAGTATCCAGGAAACTTTCCGAACACCCCGCAAATATGGCTGCTGACAGCAGCAGTATTAATATCTTTTTCATATTCTTCATCTTTTAGAATTTAAGACTGGCGCCCAGCATTACTGTTCGCGGTGCAGGATAGTATCCGATGTCTATACCCTTCGCCCAGCTGTCGGTACCGCTTCCTCCTCCGATCTCCGGGTCCATACCCATATAGTTGGTGAAGGTGTAGAGGTTCTGAACAGCAACAAAGAACCTGGCCTGTGTAAGCGGCATCGTCTTGAAGAGTCTCTTGAAATCGTAACCAAGAGTTACGTTGCTCAGCTTCAGATAATCCGCATCCTCAATGAAAATATCGGAAACGTACTGCCAGTTGATATGTGAACCATAGGTCAGCCTCGGATATTTATTTGATGAGCCCTCTCCATGCCACCTGTTGAATACATCAGTAGTATAGTTGTTAAGGGGAGAATCGGCCCAGCGTCGCCAGCTGCGTGCAATCTGGTGACCAAGGGCGCCGTTTGCCATAAGAGCGAAATCGAATCCCTTCCAGGAGGTAGAAAAATTAAACCCTATAATGAAGTCGGGATTTGGATCTCCGATGAGCACCTTGTCGAGGTAATTAATTACACCGTCCTTGTTCGTATCATCAAATATAAGGTCTCCTGCCTCCGCCGTTGGCTGAATGATTTTGCCCTGCGGATTGGTATGGTTTTCCACATCGCCCGGATTCTGGAACACACCAAGGGTTTTGTATCCCCAGAAATATCCGATCGGGTATCCAACCTGTGCGCGGTAGAGCTCCTCGGTCCCCTGACCCAGAACGTTACCCGGTCCGTGGAAAATCCCTTCATTGTTTGCAATCCTCTTCACTTCATTCTGGTTGTATGCCAGGTTGAAACCTGCAGAATAGCCAAAATCCCTTTTGGATCCGTTATAGTTAAGGGCCAGTTCAAAACCCTTGTTAGTAACGTCGCCCCCGTTTACATAAGGCGCTCCGGTTCCGTAGGATGCAAGCATCGATGGTCTGATAAGCCAGTCGTAGGTAGTCCTGCTGTACAGGTCAAACTCAATGCTGAGACTGTTCCTCAGAAGGCGGGCATCAAACCCAACGTTGATCTGTTCGGAGGTTTCCCATGTAACATCCTCATTGGGAAGAACATCAGGATAGCCACCGGTTTTCACTACCGCCTTATCGGGTCCGAAGAAGTAATTGACATTGGCAAAAGAGATTGTTGCAAGG
Source organism: uncultured Rikenellaceae bacterium (assembly GCA_964419775.1). Taxonomy (GTDB): domain Bacteria; phylum Bacteroidota; class Bacteroidia; order Bacteroidales; family VadinHA17; genus LD21. The sequence goes on along the minus strand of CAYQRF010000029.1, from coordinate 7,909 downwards.
TACTGGAACGGGCTGATGGCCTGGTTTCCGTTCTGCCCCCAGCTTGCACGCAGTTTCAGGAAGTTGACTACGTTGCTTGCATTCTGGAAGAAGTCTTCCTCGGAGATAACCCAGCCGGCAGATACTGACGGGAAATAACCCCACCTTTTACCTTTGGCAAAATTGGATGAAGCGTCACCACGAAGAATTCCTGTCAGCATATATCTGTCCTTGTAGGTGTATCCAACACGGCCGAAATATGAGAGGATACCTCCTTCACCCCATGGGCTGCTTCCGACATTTGTGAGGTTGACATCAATTACCGGGGTGTTGTTGAGATACGCATGTCTCAGATCGCTGAACAGCGAGTTTGAGTTGGAACCATTTATCGATTCACCAAGTCCCCACTTTTCAGCCGATGTCCCTATAAGGGCATTGAAGGCATGATCGCTTCCGAGGTTGAAATTATAATTAATGGTATTCTCCCATGACCACTGGAATCCGGCATTCAGCGAATGATTTACATCATCGGTTGAATTGAACGAAGTTGAGCTGAGATCATAAAGCGGGGTATAGCTCCTGTATGACCCGGCTGACATTGCATAACCGAATGAACTTCTGAAGACCAGATTCCTGATCGGCTGAACTTCGAGGAAGACGCTCGCATTCAGGTTATGGTTCTTGCCTTCGTTCTGACCCCTGGAATAAACCATCTGGGCAATCGGGTTCGACTCCTGCGGGTTCCATGGAATTGCATAATGGTAAGGATATGCCTTGTCCGATTCATCAGACGCATACAAAGGAAGGAAGGGACTGGCCACAATATTGCTGAACACATCGTTCCAGTACTGGTTGCTAACCCCTACACCATGATTATTTGAATTGACATACCTCAGCGTTTCTCCTGCCTTGAGGATAGTGAACGAATCAGTCTTGTCCCTGAGCAGGATGAAATCGGAGTTGAGACGGAAAGAAACACGCTCATACTTTGATTCAACCGGGCTGCCGAAAATTCCTTCCTGGTTTGAGTGAGACAATCCAAGTGAATAAGCTCCGGCTGCTGATCCGCCCGTAATGTTTAGTGCATTGTTTACAACAGGGGCATTTTTGTTTGACAGTTCATCGAGCCAGTCGGTTCCTTCCCATGCTCCTGATGCGATCCTGTCCCAGTCGGGAACCAGGGCTGCGAAATTCAGTCGTGGCTGGCCGCTGTTTACCCTTGCCTCATCCACAATGTTGGCATATTCCATTGCATTCATCAGCGGGAGCTTCCTGTAGAGGTTCTGGATCCCGTACGAACCGTCATATGAAATATTTGCCCTGACACCGGTCGATGACCTGGATCCCTGCTTTGTCGTGACAAGGATAACGCCGTTGGCACCGCGTGCGCCATAGATGGCGGCAGATGCGGCATCCTTCAGGACGTCGATTGATTCAATGTCGGCCGGAGACATGTTGTCAATATTCCCTCCGGGTACGCCGTCGATAACATAAAGGGGCTGAGAGTTGCCGATAGTACCCATACCGCGGATGTTGACCTTGAAACCATCACCGGGCTGTCCTGTGTTCTTTATGATCGAAAGACCAGGAGTCTGCCCCTGAAGTGCAGTCATCGGGGATACAGTGCTCAGCTTCTGAATGTCATCACCCTTTACCTGGACCGTAGATCCGGTTACGAGTTTCTTTTTCTGAGTACCATAACCGACAACAACAACCTCGTCGAGGCCGGTAAGGGTTTCCTCAAGAGTGACGTTGATGACGGTCTGACCGGCAATCGCCACTTCCTGATCTCCGAAACCAATGAATGAAAACCTCAGGGTCGCTGCCCCTGCAGGCACCGGCAATGAGTACTTGCCGTCGACCCCTGAAAGGGTCCCGACAGTAGTACCCTGCACCATAATTGTCACTCCTGACATAGGCTGACCCTGTGCGTCCCTTACAGTACCCGTAATGGTCTGCTGGGCCATCAGGCTGAGATTAGCCAGTAGTAACAAAACAATTAAAACACCTTTTTTGAACATAGTTTTGGGTTTTAGGATAAAAATTACTACATATCAAGTAAATTATTATTCGACACAGGCATATGCAGACCTGTGTCAGGTTTAGAGTCAATCAAATTTAAGAGATACTTTTTAGGGGGAACAGGACCAAATGTTCAGGTTTAGGGGTTCAAATGATTTTTATATCATTTGTGCCTGACTTTGCCCGAATATTTTGACGGAAGGACTCCAAACTCACTCCTGAAATGCTTTCTGAAATATTTCGGATCATTGTATCCGACCCTGAAGGCAACCTCCGACACATTGAGCTGGCTCTTCTCAAGAAGCTGGGCCGCCCTCTTCATCCTGAGGGTCCTTATGAATTCAAGAGGAGGCTTACCTGTCAGGGTCAGTATCTTTTTGTAAAAAAGTGTGCGGCTGATTCCCAGATCGCTGCTGAGCTCCTCAACGGTGTATTCCACATTCGACATGTTCTTATCAACAAGCATGTGGGCCTTCTGAAGGAACTGCTCGTCAAGCGGCACTATCTCGATTGCAGCGGGGTCGGTGTTCCTTTCCCTGATGCCTGACTGTCTCAGACTTCTGGACAGACAAAGGAAATTGTTGATCTTCGATTCAAGAACCTGGAAATTAAAGGGTTTCGGCATAAAGTCATCTGCTCCAGTCCCAAGGCTTTCAACCTGCTCCTTCTGATTTGAGTGGGCTGTGATAATAATAACAGGTATATGGGAAAGCCTGGGGTCGGACTTTACTTTTCTGCATAGTTCCTTTCCGTCCATCACAGGCATAACAATATCGCTGATTATAAGATCAGGGATCACCTTATGGATCAGAACAAGAGCTTCCTCGCCGTTTGAGGCTTCAAAAATCTCATATTTCCTCCGGAGGTTGTCCTTCATATAAAACCTGAGGTCATCATTATCTTCAGCTATAACAATACTGCATCTTCCTTCGATTCCTTCTGCAGGCAATTCCTGGCTTCCGGACTGCTGAGCCGAAGCTGTGTCAGGGGCAGCCTGATTTCCCTTATCCTCCTGCCTTACGGAACCTGTTTTCAAAGGAAGAACAACAGTGAAACAACTCCCTTTACCGGGTTCGCTCTCGGCTCTCACCTCACCCTCATGCAGCCGCGCAAATTCCTTAACGAGAGCTAGTCCCAGGCCTGTTCCCTGAACGTCGTTCATGTAACTCACCTGGTAGAAATAGTCAAATATCTTATCCACCTTATCAGCCGGTATGCCTATCCCCGAATCCCTTACCTTTATCTCAACCCGTCTGAAGCCTCCGTTACCTTCGGTTTCAGACCCTGCTGACAGAATAACGGTTATCACTCCCCCTGAATTTGTGAACTTGAAAGCATTCGACAGGAGATTGAACATTATCTTTTCAATTTTGTCGCGGTCGAACCAGACATTCAACTCAGAGATCCCGGGTTCATAAACAAGGCTGATCTTCTTCTCCTCGCTAAGGTCACCAAATGAAGCAACTATGTCGTCAATAAATGAGACAATGTCTCCAAAGGCAGGATTAAAGCCGAATCCCTGAACCTCCATCCTCCTGAAGTCCAGAAGCTGATTGACCATTAAAAGCAATCTCCTTCCATTTTGCCGGATCAGCTTAAGGTACTTCTCATCCGGAGATCCCTGCCTTTTCTCAAGGAGCTTTTCGACAGGCGAAAGGATGAGGGTAAGAGGTGTTCTGAATTCGTGCGAGATGTTTGTAAAGAACTTGATCTTCAGTGCATCGATCTCATGAATGTGCTGCGATTCGATCTGCTCCTGCTCAAGCCTCATATTCAGCCTCTCCCTGTAAAGAATCAGGTATCTTAGAAAAGCAAGCAGGGAAAGTATCAGCATTGTATAAATCAGATAGGCATACCAGCTTTTCCACCAGGGAGGCAGGACTCTTATCCTGATCTCCGTCGTTTCATTGTTCCAGATACCGTCCTGGTTGGTAGCCCTGACCCTGAAAACATAATTACCGTTGTTAAGATTGGAAAAGGTGGCGAAATTTTCATCGCCTTCGGTTGTGATCCAGTTATCGTCAAAACCCTCAAGATTATAAGAGTACTTATTATTTGAGGGGTTGAAGTAATTCAGAGCTGCAAAATCGATTGTAAAAGAGTTGTCCCTGTACTTAAGCACAAGCCTGTCTGTGTTGAAGAGCGGTTTTTCAAGTACTATGCGATTGTTTACCTTTTCACCGTAAGTGACTTTCCTGTTGAATATCCTCAACCCGGTCAGGACAACAACAGATTTTGCCGTATCATCAACTATCTCAAGCGGATAAAATGCATTAAGTCCGTCGGGTCCTGCAAACCACAACTGGCCGTCCCTGGTCGCCAGTGCAGCCGTTTCAGTGAATTCCTTACCCTGAAGCCCGTCACTCATCCCATAATTCCTGAAAATGAAGGTTTCCTCCCCCTTCTCCCTGTCAGTACTGACAATAAGCCTGGATATGCCGTTCTTGGTGCTTATCCAGAGATCACCATTATCGTCTTCGAGTATTCGCAGAACAGCGTTTGAAGGAAGCCCGTCGGCTTCGGTGAACACCCTGAACCTGCCCGTCTGCCGGTCCATCAGATTGAGTCCGTTGCTTGTGCAAACCCAGAAAAAACCCCTGCTGTCGGTGAAAGTCGAAATAACCTGGTTATCGCTAAGGGATGTATTGTCGTCGGGATTGCTGAAATAGCATCTTGCCATCCCCTGAGCAGGATCAAAGAAGATGAGGCCGTTTGCCGAGCTGATCCACAGGTTGTCATTTTCGTCAAGCTCGAGCGAATTGAGGTAATTAAAACAAATAGGACTGTTCTGAGTATTGTAACGGGTGAATTTTCCGGTTGACCTGTCAAACCGGTTCAGACCGCTTGTAAGAGTGGCTATCCAGAGGTTTTTCCTGCTGTCCTCACAAACAGACCATATCCTGTCGTCAGAAATGGTTGTGGAATCCCGGTTATCATGCCGGTAAACAATGAATTTCCCGGTTGACGGATCAAAACAGTTCAATCCTCCAAGGTAAGTGCCTATCCATAGCTTCTTTTCGGAATCCTCAAACAGTGAGACAACAAAATTGCTGCTCAGGGAACCAGCCCCCGGTGTACCTGCGGTATAACGTGTAAAACTGTTTGTGGAGCGATCGAGATAATTGAGACCTCCCCCGTTGGTGCCTATCCAGATATTCCCTTTCCAGTCTTCTGTAATGCAATCAACATCATTGTACGAAAGACTGTTTTCATCGCCCGGATAATTCTGGTACAGGCTGAATTCCCTTATGTTTTTCTTGTAGAAATCGAGTCCCTTCTTTGATGTACCCAGCCAGGTAATACCGGTATCGTCGCACAGAATTGCCGTTAATCCGTTGCTGGACAGGCTGCCTGATACATAAGGATGATTTACTATATTTACAACTGAGTAATCGGGTGGATTGACAATAAAAACCCCCTGCCCGTCGGTTGAAACCCATACCTGGCCTTCCCTGTCCTGATCGATGCCTGTAATCTGCAGCTTTCTGAAGAATTTGCCGGCAACAGTCGAGAAATTCTGATCCCACGTTCTGGAATCAATGCTGAACACCGATAGCCCGTTTTCATCCCCGACCCATAGTTTGTTATCGCGGTCTGCAAATAAAGCGGTAACCAGTCCGGGATTCTCATTAAATCCTTTATTGCATTCAAACTTCTCGAACGAGTTGGTTTGAGGCGAAAACCTGAATATGAAACTGTTGCTGGTGCCTATCCAGTAAGATCCGTCCCTGGCAGGGGCTATTGAGGTAATATTGTTAAGCTCCGACGAACACGAATGTTCGTCAGGCAGGAGATGTCTGAACGACCTGGAAGAATGATTGTAAAGGAACAGCCCGTTATGCGTGCCGATAAGCAGGTCGCCCGACTCACCTGTAACCATCGCTGTGATGTAGGCTATGTCCTGGCATGCAAGCGGCATTGAAGGAACCAGGTTCACTTCAGAAAAAGTGTAAGTGTCACCATCAAGGACACTTATTCCGCTCCTGGTCCCAACCCAGAGATTGCCCTCCCTGTCTTCGGTGATTGCATTTATCACATTGTCGGCTATCGACAACGAGTCCAAAGCACTATGGCTGAAAACCTCGAAATCATACCCGTCGAACCTGTTCAGCCCGCTGTTGGTTCCGAACCAGATAAATCCCTTTGAGTCCCTGTAAATGCTCTTCACCCAGTTGTCTGACAATCCATTGTTCACATCAGCATGTGAAAAAACCATGCTGAAATCCTGCGATGAAACAAAACGAACAGGAGCAAAGCACAACAAAAGGGATATTGACAGTATGACTCCGGGCCTCATCTGAAATAAGCTACCGTAAATGTTCAGTCAAATTTACTCAATCAGTTCAAATGTTACTGCCTAAAGAGCGCCCCTTAACATTTGAACCCCTTATAAAGCACAAATTGTAATCATCAGGAAACAAAATAAGGCTTTTCTTTGAACAAATTGTGCTCAGCATAATGGGATTAATGGCTTAATTTTATATTACCGGATTCATGTCCGCACATTACCGGCCACCTGATCATCTAACCTGAACAGAAATGAACAGAAGAACACTCAGGATATTCGAAATTGTTGTCTATGTTATAATCGTCGGACTGATACTGTTCCTTGTTGCAAAGATGTAACTGCAGCAATTTTCTCATTCACCTTTCATTCCTTCTTGATCCACACAATCGACCCATCATCCGGATGAGGCCTTCCCGGCTTGTAAGTGTACTTAATCTTATTCCTGTTGTTTCTGACATAGTTTGGAACAGCCGTCATCGGGGTTCCGTCAGCCCACTTACCCGATATCACCATAATGCCGCCCAGAAGGTCACTTTTCCACTCAAGCGACAAGGGACCGGTGCCAATAATCTTTTCGATATCGGGCTGATCGGTTTTTTCCACATTGTATATCATGGGGCCGTACCGGAGCGCCGTCCTGCCCCTGTCGGCAACAATCCTGTCGTCGGCTGAAATGGTCTGAATCTCCATCGGCAGTTCGAAGCTGATCCTGTCGCCTTTCTTCCATTTCCTGGTTATGACCGCGTAACCGTTGACAACTGTAACAGGGATGTCTTTGCCGTTTAGTTTCAGCGATTTCAATCCTTTCACCTCAGGACGGGGCCTGTACAGAACGCTTGTAGTCCGGTTGGGAACCCTTATATGCATAGTAAACTTTTTCTTTTTTGCAGGATTAACAATCACCGACACTTTTCCGTTCCATGGATAATCGGTCTCCTGGATCATCTCAATATCGGTGCCTGCCACTTTTTCAACATTTATGGTGCTGCCGATAAACATGTTGACATATATTCCGTCCTTATCCTTGACATAGGTCCACGTGGGTATCATCAGAAGGGTCCTGGGTATATTGCCCACACAGCAGGGGCAAACGTGCCATGAATAACGCGACTCGCCTGAATTCAGCGGGTTATCATAATAGAAGTGCTTTCCTTCGTGATCAATTGAACCCAGAAGTGCATTGTACATAGTCTCCTCGTACAGGTCGGCATACAAGGCATCATGGTAAGCGAGGTTCATCTTATACTGGAAAAAGATAAGTCCGCAGCTGGAACACGATTCACAGTAAGCATTGTTACCAAGGGAATAGTCGGGTCCGAAGCCTTCGGATGTTTCACCGCTTCCAATACCCCCCGTGACATAGTATTTCTTATTCACCAGATTGTCCCACAGCGACATGACTGCACTCTGGTAATCAACATCTCCGGTCTCTGCCGCTACATCAGCCATGGCTGAATAGTTGTAGACAGCCCTTACGGCATGACCTACAGCTTCATACTGCTCCTGAACAGGCACATGGCTCTGATCATACTGGCTGCCGTTGTTGCGGTTATCAAGAAGGAACTTTGCAAGCCTGATATAACTGTCACCTCGTCCGTTGCCTTCCATATCATTCACAAA
>CAYQRF010000028.1:0-19929 GCA_964419775.1 uncultured Rikenellaceae bacterium | reverse complement strand
TATCCCCTACCGCAATGAACGTGATGTACAAGGGTATCCTCAATCCCATAGATGTGTCGGTTCCTGGTGTCGACCCGAGCAAACTAACGATCAAGGCGGTGAACGGTACCGTCACAACCCAGAAGGTAAAAAATTCAAAGGGTGAAAACTTCAGGGGCAACTGGGCGGTTAACCCGACCACAGTGGGCCAGAACGTACAGATTGTTGTTTCAGTCAGGGATGATGCCGGCAAGGCAAATACCTTTGCACCCATTGAATTCAGGGTGAAGGCCATACCTGCTCCTGTTGCCGTATTCGGAGGGAAAAGCACCGGTACCATACCAAGGAACACCGCAGCAGCCCAGACAGGTGTTTATGCATCGCTTGCCGACTTCGAATTTGACCTGGTCTACAAGATCAGTTCCTTTACAGTTCTTTATACCGACAGCCGCGGTGACTTTGAGGAAAAAAGCAATACAAGTTCCCTTACTCCTGCACAGAAAGACCTGATCACCAGGCTTACCCGTGGCAAAAACCTTTTCATAAAGGATATAAAATGCCTTGCGCCTGACGGAAGAACACTGGATCTGAGCCCTATAATATTGAAAATAGATTAAGTAATAAATCCAAATACAATGAATAAGAAAGTCTTTTTTGGAATTATCGCACTGGCGATCGGCACAATGGCCAGCGCACAGTCCTTTGGCGATATTTACCAGAAATCCATAACTGATAACAAGAAGATCAACTATCCCTTCCTCAGGGAAGCTGATGTGATATGGTCACAAAAGATATGGCGCCTCATCGACCTCAGGGAAAAGATGAATCAGCCTCTTTACTACCCTGTCAAAGTCACTCAGGACGGCAGGAAAAGCCTTATCAATATCATCCTTGAAGAGATCCGTGCAGGACGACTTGAAGCCTTCTCGGCCATGGATTCGAACCTTCCGACAACGTACGACGACATTGAAGTCAACATGGGTGCCACAACCAAAACCCAGTCAATTCAGATAAATGCCGAAGGCCAGACCAGGGATACCACAATCACTGAACAGTCAAAGCCTGAGGAAGTCAAGCAGTTGCTTGTATACGAGGAATGGTATTTCGACAAGAAATTATCCAAGCTCGATGTCAGGATCATAGGAATCATGCCCTACTGGATGGGCTACGACAATGATGCCGGCCGCGCTCTCAGGAAACCCCTGTTCTGGATCAGGTATGAGGATGTCAGGGATGCACTGGCAAAAAACGAGGTGTTCATCGCAAGCAACGATGCACAAAGGATCTCCTTCGATGACCTGTTCATGCAAAGAAGATTCGGAAGCGTGATCTTCGGAGAATCGAACGTATTCGACGACAGGCAGATCAATGAGTATACAGTTGGGAAGGCTACGCTATATGAAGCTGAAAGGATCAAGAATGAGTTGTTCAATTTTGAACACGACCTGTGGGAATATTAATCCATAACCAAAAAAAAAGGGCTGCTGCGGCAGCCCTTTTTTTGTTCAGTATGTCAGGACTTACTGATACTTGTCACCTGTACCTTTCTTTACATCCTCAAGATAATTCTTGATATTCTGTTCTTCATCCTTTCTGACTATCAGAAGAACATCATCGGCATCCACAACAATAAAATCCTTCAGACCCTGGACAACAGCTATCCGTCCGGGAGCAATACTGAAGATATTTCCTTCGCTGTCGTTCGGGAAGACTTCCCCGTTGACTATGGCGTTACCCTGCCTGTCCCTGGCTGAATGCTCATAGAGCGAACTCCAGGTTCCGAGATCGGACCAGCCGATATCGGTGCACATCACATACACGTTCTCGGCCTTTTCCATTATTCCATAGTCAATTGAGATATTACGGCAGACAGTATAGGTCTTGCTTATGAATTTGGCCTCCTTTTCGGTTCCCAGAAGATCTTTACCCTCCTCGAAAGCGGAATACATATCCGGAAGATACTTTTCGAAGGCATTCATTATCGATTTGATGTTCCAGATGAAAATCCCCGAGTTCCAGTAGAAATCACCGCTCTCCAGGAAGACCCTGGCCAGATCCAGATTGGGTTTCTCGGTGAAAGTCTTTACCTTATGAAGGTTTGATATGCCGGTTGAGGCTTTCTTCCTGTCGGCCTGGATATATCCGTATCCGGTCTCGGGACGGTCGGGTTTGATCCCAAGCGTCAGAAGGGCATCGTTTCGTGCAGCAAAATCAAAACTTCGCTTTATCACCTCAGTAAAGCTGTCCTCCTTTATTATGAGATGATCGGCAGGTGTTACAGTAATAACCGCATCAGGATTCTCCTTAAGGATACGGAAGGTTCCGTAAGCCAGGCAGGGGGCGGTATTACGCCGGAAGGGCTCGGCCAGTATGTTCGACCTTTCAATGTCGAGCTGTTCTGCGACAAGATCCTTATGTTCCGCACTCGTAACAACGTAAATGTTCTCTTTTTTACAGACGCTGAGAAACCTTCTGAAAGTCTGCTGCAATAAGGTTTCGCCCGTACCGAGAATATCAAGAAACTGCTTGGGCCGTTCCTGACGGCTGAGGGGCCAGAAACGGCTTCCCACACCACCCGCCATGATGATTACATACCTGTTGTCCATCAGAAATATTGCTTTTGGGATAAAACTAAGCAAATATACTATTTATTGTCAATTCCCTTTTGGAATCAGATTAGACTTAATCACATAAATATTTGTAAATTTATCGGTCATTAAAAAGAGATCATGATCATCAGGTTCCTGGAGCAGGTTGGAGGTTATTTCATTCTTCTCAAGAAAGTATTTTCCCGTCCCGAAAAACCATATGTCTATTACAAACAGACGATGCATGAGATGGTTTTTCTCGGGCTCAATTCGGTGGGAATCATATCGATCATATCTTTTTTCATGGGTGCGGTTATTACTCTTCAAACCGCCTATAACACCGAGAATCCAATATATCCCACTTACCTTATCGGGCTTGGCTGCCGCGATTCCATTCTTCTCGAGTTCTCCTCGACCATAGCAGGGCTGATCCTTGCAGGAAAGGTAGGGTCGAGCATTGCTTCCGAGATCGGGACCATGAGGGTCACCGAGCAGATCGACGCACTTGAGACGATGGGTGTAAATTCGGCATCCTACCTTATCCTGCCCAAGATAATCGCCACTCTTCTGTTCAACCCTGTCCTCACACTTATAAGCATTTCGGTCGGTATCGTAGGCGGATGGATAGCAGGCACCTCGGCAGGAGTAATAACGTCGCAGGATTATATTTACGGCATTCAGTATGCCTTTATCCCCTACTATGTCACCTACGCCATCATAAAGACTCTCTTTTTTGCATTCATCATCGCAACGGTATCGGCCTTTCACGGATACCGGATCGAAGGCGGATCGCTCGAAGTAGGCCAGGCGAGTACCAAAGCAGTGGTCCACAGCAGCATCCTGATACTGCTCTTCAACGTTATCCTAACCCAACTCCTTCTGTCATGATAAGGGTGGAAAAGCTGAACAAGGCATTCAACGGCAAGCCGGTGCTCGAGGATATTTCAGTTACCTTCGAAGCAGGCAAGACCAACCTCATTATCGGAAGGAGCGGCTCAGGCAAGACTGTCCTTCTCAAGTCGATCGTCGGTCTTCATGAAATCGACAGCGGCGAGATCTGGTACGATGAAAAGCTGTTCAGCAAGCTTGAGTTCCACGAGAAAAAGGAGATCAGGAAGGAGATAGGCATGCTTTTCCAGGGAAGTGCACTGTTTGATTCCCGGACAGTGGAAGAAAACGTGAGGTTCCCTCTCGACATGTTCACCGACCAGAGCCTGGAGGAAAAGACCGAAAGAGTGAATTTCTGCCTCGACAGGGTGAATATAAAGAATGCAAACAACCTGTTTCCCTCCGAAATATCGGGAGGTATGAAGAAGAGAGTGGCAATTGCAAGGGCAATAGCCCTTAATCCAAAATACCTGTTTTGTGACGAGCCCAATTCAGGCCTCGACCCCCTTACGGCAATCCTTATCGATGAACTCATCAAGGAGATAACCGATGAATACTCCATGACCACCATCGTAAATACTCACGACATGAATTCGGTGATGCAGATAGGTGAGAAGATAATATTCCTGAGCGACGGCATTAAATGCTGGGAAGGAAGCAATAAGGAGATACTCGACTCCGACTGTACCACCCTTAATGATTTTGTATTTGCAAACGCGCTGGCAAAACAGCTGAGGAAATCATCCAAATAAAGATTCAGTCAACCTCTTCGTAATCAACATACTCTCCGATTTCCTTTGAAACTCCGGATGATTTCTGATTGTCTTTCTTTTCCGGTCTTTGACCCTGATCCGGTTCATACAGGCCCTGGAAAAATTTTACGATTGGTCGTATAAGAAGATAGATTATGATGCTGATCAGTACAAAGCGGATTAAAATTGTCATTTCGTTTTGAAGTTATTCGGTTTAAGCTGTTCAATAATTATCGTTCCCCCTGTTCCCGAACACGAGGTTCATTCCCAGGCGTGCATGCAGAGTGTTCCACCCGGCAGGCAGGAATATTTCTTCACCGCTCCCGCCGGTCCTCTTCCAGTTAAGCGGAACCCTGTCGCACAGGAAATAAAACTGGAAGACTGAAGCCCTTACTCCGATTCCCAGACCAAGGTTGTCGTAACTGTGATTGCATACGGTATATGCCAGCGTGGCTGTAAGGATATTCCCCACATTCATGTTTCCCGAAAGGGTGACCGCCTCCTTTATGACCTGATCCGAGATCTGTGTGTACGACAGCAGCCCGGCCGAGAATTTATCATTGAAGTCAAATTTCCCTCCGACTGTGAATCCGACGGGAAGTTTTGTGGTGAAACGCGCCGGATCGTTGACAGCGACCAGGGAATTCTTCAGGGAATCGATCAGGCTTCCGGTTACATCATCAAAAGTTGCAGTGCCGTTGTAGACATCCTGCAGATCGAGTCCGCTGAGAGTAATGGTGCCGGTAGTCTCAAGGGTTGTGAGGTCCGATGTCCATTTAATGAAACCGACATCGGTTATCGATGCTGAAAGCTTCAGCCTGTCGGTAGCTGCAAACTCAGCTCCGAGGTCAAGCCCGAATCCCGCGTTACGGGTATTTGTAAGGAACTTCATTATCTCCCTGTCGTCATTGAACCGGTCATCGTCAATATCCACATCTTCAATACGGCCCCGGTCATCGGTTACAACATTCACCGGACCGCTTATGTTCAGGGCCATATTGGCTTCAAGTGTATTCGTGAAATCCTCGTCGTTGACAGTCAGATTCAGTCCGTAGTTCCTCAGGTTTGCGGAAGCCATCCCGAAGAGAACCCTGGCTTTTGCACCGAACCTCAGCCTCGGAGTTATGTTCTTCGAAGCTCCGGCTCCAATCTCGCGGTAATACATGGCATTCATCCTGGTTTCGCTCAGGTCGAATGATTGTCCGCCCAGGTTCCCGTTTCCTTCGAATGCCAGTCTGAAAAAATCGCGGGGCAGAACCATTCCTCCGCTGACATGATCAATAATATCGAGAAACATGTAAAGATCATTGTCAATCTGAGGTGAAAAGCCGACTCCCAGCAGCTGCACCATGCCGTCGGGTTCAAAGTAATTCCTTTCCTTCAGGCCTTTCATGAATCCCTCGGTGTCAAAATCGCTGTTCAGGAAGGGAATTGTTGCTTCATTGATTTCCCTGCCTTCGGGAAGAAAATCCGAAAAGCTGAATATGTTGTTCTTTACCGTGACATCCACGCCTGTTATTCCGGGAAGACCAACATATATCCGGTTCGAAGGCCTGAAGGCGGGATTCACCAGATGGTTCTGGGGAAGGTCCATGAAATAGAGAACCTGGCTGTTCTGGGCAGCGATATCCGCCGCAATCAGTGTAAAAATGACACTTAAAATCAATTTTGCTTTCATCGTCTGCACTTATTTGACCGAACTATCGATCCTATAGTTGTAGAGGAACCTGTCGGATCCTCCCACTATAAGGTTCCAACCCGGAGCAGAGGAAAGTTTTCCGATTGAGAACATCGATGCTCCCCTCAGGGGGAATCCGTTCATCACTGATCCCTTGCTGTCTACAAGCCAAATCAGGTTACGGCCGGTATCAAAAACCCCTATCTTCCTGTCGGAGGAAGAGAAAGTGAAACTGATCGGGCCCGCAAGAGCAGGAGTATCGAAATCCTTCGAAAACATCTCTTTCTGGTTGTGGTCGTAAAGATACAGCTTGCTGCTGTCAATGAAAACATATTCACCAAATCCATCGCCATCCACATCAAAAAAATCGAATGAATGGTCAAAACTGAACTTCCTGAAGCTGAATTTTTTAACTTCTCCGTTGAATGACACGGTCTGAACCGTTCCGTCAGGGGCAGTGCAAACCAGCGAAGAACCCGAGGCGGGTGAGAGTCTCAGGGCCGATCCCGGGGCTTTGGTGACCGCATCATCGGGAGTAAGCCTTATCTTTCCGCTGCGGTCGAGGAAATAGATTGACGATTCATCAACCACCACTATAAAGTCCTTTCCCGAAACCTTGAAGAAGCCGGCCTCTGACGTCACCGTTCCTGCCGTTCTGAACGGTTCCCATCCCTTCACCACGCTTCCCGACTTATCGTAGGAATAGACGTACTTATCCTCGCCTGCTATAACCAGCCTGTAAGTACCGTTGTTTTCATAGTCAAACAGGGCAAGCGGGCTTGTTGCCGGCGACCGCAGCCTCACCGGGTACCTGTCGACATAATTTCCGTTCCTGTCGATCAGGTGAAGGTTGTTCTTTCCGGCAAAGAGCAGCTGATACTTGCCGTTTCTGTAATAGTCGATCATGTAAACGTTGCCCATAATTCTTTCCCTGAGCGGAAGCTTCCAGAGCACCCTGCCTGCTGTATTTATCAGGTAGGCGTTGTTTCCCGAATCCTGGATGAATATCTCCTTCACTCCCGTGTTATGGTTGGTGAAGAAGAAGGGTTTAATTGCTGCTGTGGTATCGAGAAGCGTCTCCCATTCAGTTGTCGACTCTTCCATTACAAGCTCTTTATAGCTTACTGTCAGATTATTATAGATCATCCCGTTTACGGATGCAAGCTGGTAGCCGACCGACTGTACCTTATCGAGAATACTTTTATTGGCCCTGAGTCCATCCGTCAGTTCAGGGCCGAGGAAACCTGCAAACCAGTCGAGGCTTTTTGCAGGCACGCAATAGAACAGGTAGCCTGCCCTTGAGGGTATCCCTTTCTCAAATTCCCTGTAAAGTAAATCGTTTGCCAGTGTCTTGTTAAGAATGTTGTCGTAAAGCAGGCGGGATATTGCAGCATATGAATTACCGGTAATCATGTAATTATCGTAGAAGGCGAAGTATGAATCGTCGAATCCGGGTGCGAAACCGGGTTCCAGTTCAAGCAGAAGTCCCGGTTTCCCTGTAATATATACCGGCATATTTGTCTGATCGTCAGGCCTGAAATATGCTTTTTCCGACTTGCCGCCAGCAACCTCGAGGAAGATATTTTCACACTGCACACGGTTTTTTAGTTTGTAGATCACCAGGGTGTTCCGGTTCACCGGGTTATTTCTGATGTCAATCCAGGCTTTTGTGATCTCGTCGCCCAGGAAAGGCCGAAGCCTGCGTGCCAGGGTTGCGGCCTGGCCCTCTGTTGCTCTCCCGGCTGCTGCCGCACCGTCACGGGGAGTCAGCACCATGGTTTCAAACATTGAAGTTGCAGAAGGAAGTATCCTGTAAGTCTGGAAGATAACCGGCTCAACCGACCTGAAGCGCGAAAGCCGGTCAGAGTCATCGCCTCCCTCGATGTAACCGCTTATTGTAAGGCCTTCTTCCCTAATGAAGATATCACCGCCGGCGCTTCCTCCCAGCTTTAATATTCTTGATGCAAGAGATGATTTTTCTTCAGGAAAGATCCTTTCAACAGTTTTCATCAGATTCCCCGGTACAATAAATATTTTGTCTTTATTCTTCCCCGACGAAATGAGAATCCTTGAAAATCCGGGTGCATTTCTGATATCCGTTCCCGCAGCATTTGGCGACAGCGCCCTGGCAACAAGCTGACGCGATGAGGTGCATACCAGAAGTCCGGAGTTCAGGGCCACAAAAAGGGTGTCGGTGCGGCCGTCAATGAGGTAAGGCAGCAAGGTCAGTTTTTTCCCGGCATTCTTTTCCTCGATGATCCGGTCGATACCGGCTTCTTCAATAGCTTCCCTGAGATGTCTGTAACCTGTCTCGGCAGGGATCACCTTGGACAGAAAAGGAGTAAGCCGGCCGTCCTCCCCTGAATGAAACGATACAACAGCCGTTCCTTCCTGGAAAAGCTTCCTGAAACCGGGTTTGTTTATCTGGTCGGCAATGTACTTAAGCCTTGAACTGAATCCGGCCAGTTCCTTTACCTTTTCCATTTCTGAGAAAAGACCCTTTCCTGTGGTCACCGAGTTGACAAGATTCCGCAGATCGATGGTTTCCACAGCGATGCCTGCATCGTGTCCAATAAGCTTCCAGGGATCGGTGGCCATTGTCTTTCTGCTCTGATGCAGGAAATAACCGGCCACCGCCACTGCCGCGACGAGCAGGATAATAAAAGATATGGCAATGCGTCTGGACATCTGAATTAATTTGGCACGCATTTTGAATTAACCTAAGTACACAGGCAATCTCAATATATCCTTGATCCTTCAAGGTCAGCCAGGTCAAAAGCCTGGCTTTTATTTTTTCAGAAAGGCTTGTAGCCAATAATTTCCCTTACTTCCCTTACCGTGCGTGCTGCGCTTTCCCGGGCTTTTTCCCCGCCTTCCCTGACCACTCTGGCAAGATACTCATTATCTGCAAGGATCTCGTTCAGTTTTTCCCGAATCGGCGTCAGGGCAATTATAATATCTTCAGCAAGTTGTTTCTTGAGGTCTCCGTAGCGTATTTCGCAGGAAGCGTGCTTTTCGCGGAAATGATCAACTACCTGTTTTTCCGACACTACTTCCAGTAATGTGAACAGGTTCCTTACCGGTTCCGACATTGCCTGTCCCATTTCAGTGGGACCTGCATCGGTGACTGCGCTCATCACCTTTTTCCTTATCGCCTGCGGAGTATCTGAAAGATAGATGCCGTTGCCTTCGCTTTTCCCCATCTTCCCGCTTCCGTCGAGTCCGGGGATCTTGATCAGCTCCATACCGAAATTGTAGGCGTCGGGTTCCGGGAAATATTCAACGCCGTAAATTGTGTTGAACCGCCTGGCAAAACGTCTTGTCATCTCGAGATGCTGTTCCTGGTCCTTTCCCACCGGAACCTTGGTAGCCTTGTGGATTATAATATCGGCAGCCATCAGTACGGGGTAAGTGAGAAGACCGGCGTTTATGTTGTCGGGGTGTTTCCTTATTTTCTCCTTGAATGATGCGGTACGTTCCAGTTCTCCCACATAAGCGTTCATATTGAGGAGGAGGTAAAGTTCCGATACCTCGGGAACATCGCTCTGGATGAACAGTGTGGCGGCTTCAGGGTCGATTCCGCAGGCCAGGTATTCAGCCAGCACCTGTTTAATGTTTCCGTGAAGGTCGTCGGGTTTGGGATGAGTAGTCAGGGCATGATAGTCGGCAATGAAGAAGTAGCATCTGTTCTCCTTCTGCATTTTTATAAAGTTCCTTATCGCACCGTAATAATTCCCCAGGTGAAGTCTCCCTGTCGATCTGATCCCGCTCACAACTGTTTCCATCATCGCATCAATAAAATTCCCCGCAAAATTAATTCTTTTTCCGAAAATCGTACCTTTGCCTGTTCACAATACAAGAAGGCCATGGAATCAACGAGACAGAAAAAAGTATCCAGACTCCTGCAGAAGGAGGCGGCCGATCTATTTTTAAGGAAGGGAAATGAATTTGCACACGGCAAGATGATCTCGGTTACAAAGGTCAGGATAAGTCCCGATCTTTCCTTTGCGCGGATCTATGTAAGCATATTTCCTTCGGAAGGCCAGGATGGTATTCTGAAGGGTATCCAGGAGCACTCCCCGAAGATCAGGTTCGAGATAGGTCAGAAAGTGGGGAAGCAACTCCGCATTGTGCCTGAAATAGCCTTTTTCATCGACGACAGCCTTGATTATATCGACCATATCGACCAGCTTCTGAAATCCTGACCAATGCAATACGATCCGGTAAAGAAAACAGTGGGAAGGATCTTTTCGGGTCCGGCAGCAATGAGAAAGCTGTTTTACTTCTCACTCGACATGCTGCTTCTGAGGGCCTGGCATGTAAGAAAGGCTCTTAAGTCGCTTGCACGTCAGTTTCCGGGGGAAGCGAACATACTCGATGCCGGCTCCGGTTTCGGCCAGTACACATGGCGGATGAGCAGGATGAACCGGCTCTGGAAGATAAAGGCCGTGGATATCGACCCCGAACACATCGAAAGCACAAGGGAATTCTTCAGGAGGACCGGACTGGCAGGAAGGGTGAACTGCGAGAAGCTTGACCTTACGGAACTGAAAGAAACTGAAATATTCGATTTCATCCTGTCGGTTGACGTGATGGAACATATTGAAAGGGACGAGCTTGTCTTCAGGAATTTTTTCAGGGCCCTTAAGCCCGGCGGCTCACTCCTGATATCAACCCCCTCCGACATGGGCGGATCGGATGTTCACGGCGAAGGTGAGACATCATTCATCGAAGAGCATGTAAGAAACGGATACGGGATCGGTGATATCACAAGGAAGCTGGAGGGAGCAGGATTCAGGAAAATCCGGACAGCCTACACCTATGGCAGGCCCGGATCCATTTCGTGGCTCCTCTCGATGAAATACCCGATCAGGATGCTTAACGCTTCAAAGCTGTTCATCATTATTCTTCCGGTATATTACATGCTAACCTTTCCCATTGCTGTGATTCTTAACTTTTTTGACCTCTTCTTGACTCATAAAAAAGGAACCGGCCTGCTGGTTTCGGCAACCAGGTAAAAAGTGAAACTTCCCCTTTACATAGCGAAAAGATATCTCTTTGCGAAGAAGTCGCGGAATGCAATCAATGTAATCTCATCGATATCTGTTGCAGGTGTGACGGTCGGCACCATGGCACTGATAATTGTGCTTTCGGTTTTCAACGGCCTCGAAACACTTGTCCGGTCGATCTTCAATACCTTTGATCCCGATCTTAAGATCACGCCGGCGGAAGGAAAAACATTCATCCCCGACTCCGCATCCCTGAACCTTGTTGCCAGCTTAAACGGAGTGGCCTGCTATTCGCTCTGCGTAGAGGAAAATGCCCTGCTCAGATACGGCGACAGGCAGTTTGTGGCCACAATAAAGGGCGTTGACGGCAATTATTCAGAAGTAACAGGCATCGACAGCTCCATGTGGGACGGTGAATTCATTCTCAGGTCGGATCAGGGAAGACCGTATGCAGTGCCGGGCATCGGAGTAGCCAATTACCTGGGAATGAGAGTCAATTTTGTCACACCTCTGAATATCTACGTCCCGAAACGCACTGGTTCCGTTGACCTCGATCCGGAGAATGCCTTTATAAGGAATTACATTTTCCCTTCGGGCATCTACCAGGTGGAACAGGAATTCGACTCGAAATATGTGTTTGTACCCATCGAATTTGCCCGCGAGCTTCTCGAATACAAAACGGAGTTGACCTCGATGGAAATCAAGTTTGACGCAGGCGCCCGGGAGGCCGATGTCCAGAGGAATGTGACGGAAATTCTGGGACAGGGCTATATCGTTCAGAACAAATACGAACAACAGGAGATCTTTTACAAGGTGATGCGTTCGGAAAGGATCGCCATCTTCTTTATTCTCACACTGATACTGATAATTGCATCGTTCAGCATTATCGGATCGCTTACCATGCTCATCATAGAAAAGGAAAGGGACATCGGGATACTCAGGAGCCTTGGTGCCGACAATATGCTGATCAGGAAGATATTCATATTTGAGGGATGGCTCATATCCATCATAGGCGCAATTGCAGGAATCATTCTGGGTTTCCTGATATGCTGGATCCAGCAGGAATACGGCATTGTAACCCTCCAGAGCGACTCACTGATAGTAAATGCCTATCCGGTGGAGATGAAGCTCAGGGATTTCATTATTGTTCCGCTCACCGTGCTTCTTATAGGATTCTGGGCAGCATGGTATCCTGTGAGATTCCTTACAAAGAAGTACCTTGCAAATGATTAAATTCGGACCATGAGTTCTGTCAGACGGCATATTATTCCTGCTCTGTTCATCATACTGATGGCTGCAGCCTCATGCTCAGGCCGCCGAAGCAAGGCAGAGCACAAGGACATAATTCCCGTTGATGATCTGACATCAATACTCACCGACTCCTATCTTGCCGACGGTCTCCTTGCCATTCCGGAGATCAGGTTTAAATTCAATGACGGCGACACCCTGCAGTCGTATATCGATATAATTGAGGACCACGGCTACACGAAGGATGAGATGGACAGGACCATGAGGTACTATTTCATCCGGAAGCCCAAAAAGCTTGTAAAGATCTACGATAAGGTGCTGGGAAAGCTCAGCGAGATGGAGTCGATTGCCGACAGGGATCTTCTTACCTTCAGTTCCAGAAACCTTAACCTGTGGCCCGGTGAACGCTTCTTCCATCTGCCCGGACCCGACAGCTCCGACATACCCTGGATCGACATCTCAGGCGACTTTTACGGTACAATGCATCTCAGTTTCACAATAACAATATATCCGGGCGATCAGACTGCTGATCCCCGCGTCGGACTGTATTTCTCCCAGCTCGATTCCGGAGCAATTGAAAAAAGGGCAGGCTTCACTCCCGTCAGGCTTCTGAAGGACGGACGCCCTCACAGCTACAGCCTCACCATGGTGAATCCCTTTCCCGGCACAAGCCGGCTCAGGGGATGGTTCACGGGAGAGGCGCTCGCCCCTGACCTGAATTACCATCAGTGGATAAGCAATGTTGTACTCGCCCGTTCGAGAATAGTAAAATGAAACACTTTTCAGCCCAGTATATTTTCACCAACGAAGGTCCGCCGCTGAAACGGGGGATAGTGTCCGTTAAAAACGACGGAACCATTGCTGCGGTTGTGGATTCAGGAGGAAATCTTTCGGAGAGGGGATCGGCGGAGTTCCACAACGGCATTATCATCCCTGGATTTGTCAACTGCCACTGTCACCTCGAACTCTCGCACATGAAGGGTAATTCAGCTCCTGGCTCAGGTCTGGCGGAATTCCTCAAAAATTTCCGGACCAAACGGGAAAACGGAAATGAAACCATGCTCTTTTCAGCTGCTGAAGCTGACAGGGCTATGTACACCGGAGGTGTAGTGCTGTGCGCCGATATTTGCAACACGAGGATGACCTTCGACATCAAGAAGAAAAGCAGGATAAAGTATATCAGTCTTCTGGAGGTCTTCGGGCTGCAGCCGGAGAAAGCCGGTCGCCGCATGGATGAAGTACTTCAGCTGGCGTCCATCGCGCGCGACTACAATCTTCCGTATTCAATAGTCCCTCATGCCGCTTACTCGATATCCCTTTCGCTGTTCAGGCTTCTGAAGGAGGCAACGGCAAACAACAAAGTCACCTCGATTCATTTCATGGAGACGGAAGCGGAGAAATCATTCCTGAAGTACTACGACGGGCCCCTTATGGAATCGTACCGTGAATCTGAACTGCTTCCGGAAACCCGTGAGTTAGTCACCGACCATGCGGAAGCGGTTCTGGAGGAAATAACTCCTTCCGGTAACCTGATACTGGTTCATAACACTTTTGCCGACCGTACCACAATCAGGAAAGTCAGGGAGAGGGAAAATCTTTACTGGTGCCTGTGTCCAAGGGCCAATCTTTATATTGAAGATCATGTGCCGCCGGTTGACCTGCTCACCGGGGAAGGCTGCAGGATAGTGACCGGCACCGACAGTCTTGCCTCCAATGGCAGTCTGGACATCCTTGCAGAATTAAAGGTTCTTCAGGCGCATTTCCCGGAAGTCGGGCTGGCTGACCTGGTACGATGGGCGACACTCAACGGTGCGGCGGCCCTCAGGCAGGAACATACTTACGGCAGTATCCGGCGGGGTAAGAAACCCGGGCTGCTCCTTTTGCAGGATGTTGATCTGCAAAATATGAGGCTGTTGCCCCAGACGAGAGTCACGAGGCTGGCATAAAAGGGGTCAAGGCGTGAGGCATGAGGCATGAATAAAATCCGTGTAATCCGTGGTTAAAGAACCCCCTTTAGGGGGCAGGGGGTAGAACAGGCAAGGGGTGAAGTCGTTTTGCAAATTTCTGTTATCTTTGCCCCGTTCAGTAACCGGGGAAATGTCCACATTCTTATTCGATAAAATAGTATTCGGGCCCGTGCGGAGCAGAAGGCTCGGGGTATCGCTTGGCATCAACCTTCTTCCCCTTAACCGGAAGGTCTGCAACTTCAACTGCATTTACTGCGAATGCGGCTGGACCCCGGGCGGATCAGACGAGAAAAGTACTCTGCCCGCGAGGGAAGAAGTTTACAGGGCGCTCGAGAACAAGCTCGCCGAGATGAAGATCAGGGGTCTGGCTCCCGATGTGATCACCTTTGCCGGCAACGGCGAGCCCACGCTTCATCCTGACTTCCCCGGCATTGTTGATGATTCAATTGAAATCCGCAACAGATATTTCCCTGAAGCCCGGATTGCCGTCCTTTCAAACTCCACAAACATAACAGTTCCGAAGATCAGGGAAGCCCTGCTGAAAGTTGATCAGAACATACTTAAGCTCGATTCGGGATTTGACCTCACCGTGAAGGTTCACAACCAGCCCCGTGTCAATGTAAAAGTGAAGGAGCTGATTCAGAATCTGAAAGACTTCAACGGGCAGCTCATTGTTCAGACCCTCTTCCTGAGAGGAACACATGACGGAATCACAATCGACAACACCACCCCCGAAGAGATTGAGGCATGGCTGAAGGCACTGGCTCTGATCCGGCCGGCCGAGGTGATGATATACACAATCTCAAGGGACACTCCCGGTGGAGACTCCCTTCACAAGGTACCTCTGGCTGATCTGAACCATATAGCTGGACAGGTCAGGAGGCTGGGAATAAAAACTGTTGTATCTGATTAGACTTGGATAAAATCAAAAATATACTTATTTGTCCGCTCGAATGGGGACTTGGTCATGCCGGACGCATGATACCGCTTGCAAGGGAGCTTCAGAAACGTAATAACAATGTTATAACAGCATGCGGGAAGGCTCATCAGGAGCTGTTCAGCCGCGAACTGCCCGGTGCAGGGCACATTCATTTCCCTGGTTTCAGGCCGGGCTATTCGAGGTTCATCCCGCAATGGATCTGCCTGCTTCTCAAAACACCTCTTCTGTTTTATCATATTATATCGGAACATATAAGGCTGAAACGCATCATCCGGAAGCACGATATCGACCTGGTGATAAGCGATAACCGCTTTGGAGCGTGGAGCAGGAAAGTAAAGAGCGTTTATGTCACCCACCTTCCGGTCATTCCGCTGCCCGACAGTCTGAGGTACTTCGAGTGGATAGGAGTACTTTTTCACAGGTTCTTTATCAACAGGTATTCATATTGCCTTATTCCAGACCTTCCCGGAAAGATAAACCTGTCGGGCCGTCTCACTCATGGCATTAAGCTTCCCCGGAATGTCAGGTTCATCGGGATACTGTCGAGGTTTTCAGGCATGACGCCTCCGGAATCGAATAATTTCAGTTTCCCTCACAACACGGTAATATTATCGGGACCCGAACCGCAGAGAGGCATGCTCAGGCGGAAAGTCACCAACGCCCTTAAACACTTTGATACAACCACAGTGGTGCTGGAAGGCAAGCCCGGACCTGAAACCAGGTCAGCTGAAAACGGTAAAATAATCTCATACAATCACCTGGCAACAGGCAAAATGAGGGATGTTCTGGTGTCAAGCAGCAGCATCATCACCCGTTCAGGCTATACTTCGGTCATGGAGCTCATAAGCCTGGGATGCAGTGCAATGCTCATTCCCACACCGGGGCAGACTGAGCAGGAGTACCTGGCCCGCCATCTTGCAGCAAAGGGATGGTTCCTCACCATCCCTCAGAGGCAAATAGATAAAATGATAACCCTGCCTCATCCTGAGCCGGCATGGCCCGAATGCATTATAAAAGAGAGCAGTGAACTCCTCGAAAAAGCTCTTGATGAAATCCTAAATCAGTAAGATAAACAGTATTATTATCAGGAATCCTGTAAGGTAGCCCGCCCATGCCTGCAACGGATCGTGTGAATTCAGTTTAAGCCTTGCAGAGAGGATGAACCCGCTTACCGCCAGCACAGCGCAAAGGTACCACGGAACTGGCGTGTACATCTTTATCCACAGGGATATAACTGTTGCAGTCAGTGCTCCTGCACCTGCAGCATGAATCGAGATCTTCCACCAGAAATTAATCATCGACAACACTATCGACAGCACCGCCGTGGCGAAGATGAATGACTTGAGAAAGAACGGGATCTGATACCTCAGAACTATGAATGAGGTTGTGAAATACAGCATTGAGGCCGTCAGCATCGGGATAATGCGTTCCCGCCTGTCGTCGAGGTGGTATGAACTGATGAAATTCCTGATCCTTAAAAAAGGAAGCAGTAAAAGAGGAATAAGAACATTGTTTACAAGAACCACCAGCAGGAGGACTCTTTTGGCAGCAGGAGGAAGGTATTTCAGGAATGTGGGAGCCGACATCAGAATTGCCAGTCCGTACAAGGGCATGAATAACGGGTGGAAGATGAACGAAAGTATTCTTGCCAGCCGGTCGGTTAAGGTGATATTGTCTTCGTTATTCATCCGGGGTATGGAATAATTCAGATTTCCCTTCTGAGCCTGGCAACGGGAATATTGAGCTGTTCACGGTATTTTGCGACGGTTCTGCGGGCTATCAGGTATCCCTTTTCCTGCAATATCTCGGTAAGCCTCTCATCGGTAAGAGGTCTCCGCTTCTCTTCATTCTCTATGCAATCCTGAAGAATTCTCTTTATCTCCCTGGTCGACACCTCTTCGCCGCTGTCGGTCTGGAGCCCTTCGGAGAAGAAATATTTAAGTGGCATAATGCCGAAATGCGTCTGGATGTATTTACTGTTGGCGACTCTTGAAACGGTTGAGATGTCAAGTCCGGTCATCTCGGCAACATCCTTCAGGATCATCGGCTTGAGCTTTGTTTCATCGCCGTCGATAAAATATTCCTCCTGGTATTTCAGGATTGCGTTCATAGTGAGCAGGAGGGTATTCTGCCTTTGTCTTATGGCATCAATGAACCAGCGTGCGGAGTCGATTTTCTGCTTCACGAACATCACCGCTTCCTTCATCTCCTTCTTTTGTCCCTTGTCCCTGACATAGGTCTGGAGCATCTCGTTGTATGAAGCATTCAGCCGCAGCTCGGGGAGGTTCCTTGAATTGAGGTGCAGGTCGAAACCTTCCTCCGTATGCTCGAGAATGAAGTCGGGTATTATAGGCTGAGACGATCTGTTGAAGGAGTCGCTGTAAAGGCTTCCCGGTTTGGGGTTAAGCTTCAGGATCTCATCGATGGCAGCCTTGAGCTGAGTTTCGGTGATCCCCATTTTTGACGTTATCTTGTCGTAGTGTCTTTTGCTGAACTCCTCGAAATAGAGATCAAGCACTGTGTATGCTGTCTTAAGCGCAGGCTGGGTCCGGTCCTTTATGGCAAGCTGGATGAGCAGGCACTCCCTCAGGGTTCTTGCACCGACGCCGGGAGGATCAAGATCCTGGATGACTGCAAGGACCTCTTCCAGTTCTTTTTCCGTAGTTGTAACATTCTGAAGAAAAGCCAGGTCATCGACTATGTTTTCAAGTTCGCGGCGCAGGTATCCGTCTTCGTCGATATTTCCCAGGATATATTCCCCCAGGATGGCCTGTTTTTCAGTAAGGTCCCTGAGGCTGAGCTGGGCTTCGAGATGTTCCTGGAAAGTAGATCCGACCGAGAAGGGGATCTCGCTTCTTTTCTCGTCTTCCTTGCTGTAGTTGTTTGCCTGCAGGCGGTACTCGGGGATTTCGTCTTCCTGTATATAGTCGTCGATTGTGAATTCTTCCTGGTCCTTATCGTTATCCTCATACTGATCCTCTTCAGCCTCAAGCGGGGAGATATCATCATCTTCCTCAGAGCCTTCCTCGAGGGCAGGATTCTCCTCCAGTTCCTTCTTGATCCTCTGTTCGATCTGAAGAGTGGGAATCTCCAGCAGCTTGATCATCTGGATCTGCTGAGGAGAAAGTTTCTGGAGAAGTTTCTGCTGTAGTTTCTGCTTTAGCATGCCTGTCTGCTGATGTTTACCGGTAGCTTACTGAGTTAAAATTCTGCGTTCTTTGGTGTTCTTGGAAACGGAATTACGTCCCTTATATTTGACATACCTGTCATAAATAGTATCATCCTCTCGAATCCGAGTCCGAATCCGCTGTGAGGTGCCGTTCCGAATTTTCTGGTCTCGAGGTACCACCAAAGGTCCTTTTCGGGAAGTCCGAGTTCCCTTATCCTTCCGAGAAGCATGTTGAGATCCTCTTCTCTCTGCGAACCTCCGATTATCTCTCCTATTCCGGGGAAGAGCACATCCATTGCCTTGACCGTCTTTCCGTCGTCATTCTGCTTCATGTAGAAAGCCTTGATCTCCTTCGGGTAATTGATAAGGATTACCGGTCTTTTGAAATGCTCTTCGACGAGGTATCTTTCGTGTTCTGCCTGCAGGTCCCTTCCCCATCCCACAGGGAACTCCCATTTTTTATCTGCGGAAGTGAGGATATCAACCGCCTCGGTATATGTAAGTCTCACGAATTCGTTTGAAACAACAAAATTGAGCCTTTCGAGGAGTTCCTTGTCAATCATGCTGTTCAGGAACTTCAGGTCATCGCTGCAATTGTCGAGCGCATACCGGATGAGGTATTTCAGGAAATCCTCGGCAAGGTCCATATTGTCCTTAAGGTCGTAGAATGCCATTTCGGGCTCTATCATCCAGAATTCGGCAAGGTGCCGGGGAGTATTTGAATTCTCGGCCCTGAAGGTTGGTCCGAAGGTGTAAATTTCACCGAGGGCAAGCGCTCCCAGTTCTCCCTCAAGCTGACCCGACACCGTAAGGTTGGTTGGCTTTCCGAAGAAATCCTGGGTGTAGTCAATAGCTCCCTCCTCATTCCTTGGGGGATTACCGGGTTCAAGGGTTGTCACCCGGAACATTTCGCCGGCACCTTCGGCATCGCTTCCGGTTATTATCGGAGTGTGAAGATAGAAGAAACCCTTATCGTTGAAATATTTGTGAATGGCAAAAGCCATCGCATGCCTTATCCTGAATATTGCTCCGAAGGTGTTTGTCCTGAAGCGCAGATGAGCATGCTCCCTGAGGAATTCCATCGAATGGCCTTTCTTCTGAAGAGGATAGGTCTCTGCATCACATTTCCCGTACACCTCTATTGCCGAGGCATTAATCTCCACATTCTGACCCTGTCCCTGCGATTCCACAAGTTCTCCCGTCACTGCTATACAGGCGCCGGTAGTAATATCCCTGAGCTGTTGCTCATCGAAACGGGCCATATCGGCAACCACCTGGATATTGTTAATCGTTGAACCGTCGTTGAGGGCAATAAATGAGATATTCTTGTTTCCTCTGCGTGTCCTGACCCAGCCTTTTACCAGGACTTCCTTTCCGACCACAGGGTCTGAAAGAAGCTCCTTAACTTTTTTCCTTTCCATACCAGAAATAAATGTCACAAAATTTTCCCCCGCAAAAGTAATAAAATGTTCACCTTATACTCCCATGTAACAGTCAGAATTTTATCAAGTGACTTCCTGCTAATGAGATAATTTGCCTAAAATGATAATATTTCTTTCCTAATTCAGTTTTATGATAGGCTGAAATCGGACGATTTGCTCATGCTTTCAGGAAAATGAATAACTTTGAATATATAACAGTAAACCGATTGTCGTTATGGAAGAGAAAAAGAAACTCGTAGTTGTGCCATGGGATTTTACAAAAGTTGCAG
>CAYQRF010000027.1:0-20097 GCA_964419775.1 uncultured Rikenellaceae bacterium | reverse complement strand
TTGATTAATGGATTAAACTGAATTCCAACCTGGTTTCGATAAAATGATGGCTCCTCCTTATCCTGGGAAAATGCATTGATCAAGAACAAAAAAAGAATGCCTGCCGATAGAAGCATTGTTCTTTTCATAATAATTAAATATTATCAAACAACGTTTAAAACTACTAAAATAATCTTAAACGCTGTTTATTTCATTTAGAAAATTCTAATAAGGATCGCTTAGATACGTTGTCTTTCTCGTGGTATAGGTTGGAGAGTTGGAGAGAGCGTCATTCCATTGTATATAGATCCATTGTGTATAACCATCCTTTAGTCTTCCACGACTATAGGCCGGGCAATAGCTGGCGTTCAGGTCTATTGGACTCCCTCCACAAAAGACAATATGGTGTTGTGTCACTCCTGTTGATTCCTCATAATCTGGATATATAAGGTGTTGAACCCCATCGTTTGGAAAATACCAATAACCATTTCCATTTGCTGACTTAGTATTTAGCTGCGCCCCTAGCCAAACCCCTAGAGTTCTTTTCTGAGGATTGGTCCTTATATCATAATACCAACCAGTCCCCAAATATTGATCTGTAATGGAGTGTTCAATTAATGAACTAACTATCCTAAACCTATCATCATTTTCGAAATATTCGGTCCTCTGGGCAAGATCACTTTTGGTTCCAGGTTCGGGTCGAGTAAGTGAAATATTTACATCCTTGGTGGGGATCTGATCTTTTGGAAGGAAAAGCAATTCTATCATAGATTCATCTCCTGTTCGATAAATGTAATTCTGTACAATTCTATAAATATGGTCTCCAACTTGGAAAATTCCGTCTTCATTAGCTATGTAACATAGGATTATTGAATGAGGCAAAACATAGAGTGTCGAATTGTCATATGTTTCTTTATTAAAGACACTTGGGTATTCAGTTAAATAATCTACAAATCTCGGATCGTTTTCCTCCAATTTCATACCTTCAAAGTAATATTCAGTCATGGATTTCAAACCAAGAGCCTTATTTTTCTCAGCTAATAACTGAGGATTATTCTGATTCTCAGAGAGCCATTTTTGGTGATCCATAAAAGACTCAACATCTTTGAAGAATAATCTACCATCATGAAAAGTAATTCCGTCATTTGCGGACTGGTTATTAACCAGTGGTTTATACTCTTCTTTCTTGCATGAAAGAAGAACAGACAAAAGAATAAGATTCAAAATAAAAATTACCTTGAATCTCCAGAAGCCAGAAATTTTTGTTTTCATAAGCCATAATATTTGGTTAATCAAAAGAGTTAGTTAAAATGAAGCTCGTCACTCAATATTAAATGTTCCAAACAGCGTCCCGTGGCGGTGTATCATCACCAGATGATATTCCCCGGAAGGAGCATCAAGCTGTATATTGTAGGTAAAGTTGTTTTCATAAGACGAGATACATTCCTCGTGCACAACATTTCCAATGGAATCGACAACCTTCACCGTTAAATCGACTAATGGTTTAGCCATAAAGATGGATAAGGTATTTACTTCAATGGAAGCAGAAGGAGGTGGAGGAATCAGAGAACGTACACCTTTATTATCCCAGGTTCCCTCAGTCGGAATTGAGTCTCCAAAAACAGAAAGGGATACAAGTAGCCCTACAGTAATGATGAATATTTTAAAGAAAGTTTTCATAGCAGTATAGTTTTAGTAGACAGAATGGAAAAAACGGTCAAAATGACCACCTAATATCGGAGCAAATTGACCACCCCTTCGCCGGAGCAAACTGACCACTCTTGTCCGGACCAAATTGACCACCCAAAACCGGAGCAAAGAGACCACCCCCTTTCACACTTATTTTTTATCATAATTTATTAGGCTGAATGATTAACGTTGAGGGTATTATACAATACCTATCATTTATGTCTAACAATTTAATTATTATGAGCAAAGCAAGAACGATCTTAAAAATGTACACCGAGGGTGTAAGTAAACAATCAATCAGTCTCCGCACAGGAGCTACACGAAACACTGTAAAGAAGTATATCCGGCAATTTATTGCCATGGGTAAGACGCTGGAAGAGATTAATAAACTCAGTGACACTCAGCTGAAAGCAGTGTTTTCAACGCCCCGGCCGGAGGTTCCTTCAGACCAGCGCAAGGCAGACCTGATGGCCTTCTTTCCTGGCATGGAGAAAGCTCTCAAACGCAAAGGTGAGACCAGAGAAAAACAGTGGGAGCAATATTTTCTTTAACATCCTGATGGCTATAGGAAAACGCAGTTTAATGAACATTATAATCTTTGGAGCAAGAAGGTGAACTCTTCGATGCACATGGAGCATAAGAGCGGTGACAAGATGTATGTGGACTATACCGGAGATAAGCTGTCCTTTGTTGATCAGTCAACAGGAGAAGTGGTTCAGGTAGAAGTTTTCGTAGCCATCCTGGGTTCCAGCCAACTGACCTATGTTGAAGCATCCATGACTCAAAGGAAAGAAGACTTTGTAAGTTCCTGTGAAAATGCACTTCATTACTTCGGAGGCATGCCACAGGCTATTGTAACAGACAACTTAAAATCGGCTGTAATTAAAAGTGACAGGTACGAACCTACGCTTAACGAGATGTTCCGGGATTTTGTGGAACATTACAATATGACAGCGCTTCCGGCCGGCCCTTATAAACCGAAACACAAAGCTCTGGTTGAGGGAGCGGTTAAGATAATATACAGGACTATTTTTTACACGATTAAACAAAGCACCTTCTTTTCTTTAACAGACTTAAATACTGCTATCAGAGAAGCACTTGAGGATCACAATAATAAACTGTTAACCAATCGCCCGTATAGCAGAAGGCAACTGTTTGAAGAAATAGAAAAATCGGATCTTCAGCCACTTCCGAAACACAGATACCAGGCTAAACGCAAGAAAGTAGTTACCGTAATGAAAAACAATCATGTATGTCTTGCTGAAGACAAGCACTACTACAGCGTTCCTTATCGCTACATCGGAAAGAAGGTAACCATTCTTTATACCCAGGACCTGGTAGAAGTCTTTTACCATTATGACCCGATAGCAAGCCATTCACGTAATTTAAAGCTCTACGGCTACACGACCAACGAAGATCATCTGGCATCCCACCACCAGTTTAAAAGCGACTGGACGCCTGAGAAGTTCATTCAAAGGGCAACCTTTATCGGAAGCGATACCAGGGATTATATTGCCCATATACTTGAGATCAGACAACACCCCGAACAGGCTTACAAAACATGTCAGGGTATCCTCGGGTTTGCTTCGCGCATTGGCAGTGATCGTCTGAACATGGCGTGTCGAAGGGCATTATATTATGGAGACTTCAGCTATAATGCCATCCGTACCATCATTGAAAAACGTCTGGACCAGGAGCCTTTCGACACTGAAGAAGATAATAAAAAAATGCCCGGGCATCGCAACGTTCGAGGAGGGGGATATTACAAATAATCATTTTTATCAGATATCCAGTCACGTTAAGCACGTGGCTGGATTAATACAATTACGAACTTTATAAAATATAAATATATGAATGATCAAACATTACAGAGGCTAAAACAAATGAACTTTCACGGTATGGCCACAGCATTTAAAACAACCCTTGAAGATGGGCGTATGGCCAGCATGACCGCAGATGAGATGGTAGCCTTCATGGTTGTATCGGAATGGGATTATCGTAATAACCGCCGCATTGAACGGCATATAAATCAAGCTCGTTTTCGCTACAAGGCAAACATTGAGAACCTCGACTTTGCAACCGATAGAAACCTTGATAAAAACCAAATCATGCGCTTTGCCGATTGCAATTTTATTGATAAATCGGAAACCATTATTATCACAGGAAGTACCGGCATTGGGAAAAGCTATGTTGCTTCAGCTATCGGTAATCAGGCATGCATGCTTGGATATAAGGTTTTATATGCTAATACCACTAAGCTATTTGCTAAACTTAAAATGTCGAAAGCTGATGGGTCATACATCAAAGAAATAGCAAGAATTGAAAAGCAGGATCTATTAATACTCGATGACTTCGGGATACAGCCTTTTGATAATCAAAGTCGATCATCTCTGATGGAGATTATTGAAGACCGCCATGGTAAACGCTCTACAATCATCACTTCACAACTCCCGGTCTTACAATGGCATGAGATTATAGGAGAAAATACCATTGCAGATGCTATACTGGACCGCATCGTACATCAGGCACACCGCATTGAACTCTCAGGTGAATCAATGAGAAAACACATTAATAAAATGAATATTACACTTGGAAAAACTGACTAAAAAAATAACTTTGTAACATCACCCTGAAAATTATGATTAAAATGAGGCAAAAAAGGATGTTAACTTAGGGTGGTCTTTGGCAGCCGGAAATAGATGGTCTTACGAAAACGATCCAGGGTGGTCAATATGTCCGATTTTTCCACCGATGAACGCTTGGAATCAGAATTACATAAAAAGGTCTATATAGGCATTTTTCTTCTTTTTTTGGTGCAAGGTGCAAGTCTATCTATATATAGATACTTGCACCTTGCACCAAAGGGAATAGATTAATAGATAGGATGTTGTTAGTATTGAAAATTTGCGTATCTTTGAACCTATGGTACATGCAGACTAACGGTGGTCAATAGTAGACAAATGGCATGCGAGAATTTCCGCTTATTCGTAACCTGCAACGTGAATTGCATATTCTAAATAGTTGAATGGTAAGGTATTAGTAGAGGTGGTTCATCACCCCCTCTCTCCGCAAAGCCAAAATACCTCCCTTCCTTTTGGAAGGGATTTTTATTTTCAGACAATCAGGGCCATGCTCGCATGAGTCCGGATTGTCTGAAAATAAAAAGACTTGCGAGGAACCGAGCAAGGAGGTATTTTGGCTTTCAGCCTCCCCTCGGGGGATCATGGGCGAAGCCCATAATCCTTTACCCTACCATGCTCGCATGAGCGAGGACGGATTAAAAGAGTTGCCAATTTTTCTATCCCAACCCCTTTACCCCCAACCCCCCAGGAGCATAATCCATCTGTTAGTCTACCCCCACCCCCCCTGAGGGGCCGCATTATCCAGCTGTTTGTCTACCCCCCACCCCCTAAAGGGCCGCATTATCCAGCTGTTTGTCTACCCCCCTCCCGAAAGCTTTCGGGACCCTAAAGGGGGCTTAAGAACCTATATTTCAAGCTATTCTACCACATCAGAATTACCTCTGATGACTGCAAGCTGATAGCTTATTCAAAACCACACGAATTTTTATCGTAAAACAATATCCCGGTTATCGTTTTACAACAAATATTTTACCTGAAACGATATGTATTTGAAGAAGGAAGACCGAAGACGGAAGACGGAAGACAGAAGTAAGGCGTGACGGCATTAAGGCATTAAGGCGTGAAGGCGACGAAGGGAAGAAGGGACTGAGTGACTCAGTGACGTTTCAGATTAAAATCTGCGCTTATCTGCGGGATTTCAATCTGCGTGAATCTGCGAGAACTAAAAAAGTCGTGCAGGTCAGGTTATCCGAAAAAGCTGAATGCTGATAGCTGACCGCTGATCGCTTAAAAAATATCTTCCCCCTGAATAATTCTCCATATTTCCTTGCTTCCATTTCCCTTTTTTCATAATTTAGTCTTGTCTCGTTGCTAATGTTTTATGATCCCAAATTCTTCAGGCAGGTCTTGGCCTGTTATGCATTGGGCATCTATGCTTTGGAAGCCGGTTTTGTCAGTATGGCTCTGGTTATTTACTTGCCCTTTCCTATCCGGCCAGGTCTGCTCATTAAGCTCGGAACATACTGATGTTGAGTGCTTCGGTGAATCCACGGGCACTATAGATATCACAGTTACGGGAGGTGTTGAACCTTACCATTTCTCATGGACCGGCCCAGGATCATTTACAAGTACAAACCAGGATCTTACCGGACTTGGTGCAGGATCATATTCGGTAACTGTAACCGATGCCGGTGGTATATGCAATAATAACGCGACGATTATAGTCGGACAGCCTGAACACCCGATGGGATTCAGTGTCCAGCCGCTCGACCAGACTGACTGTTACGGAAATACAGTTGAATTTTCGGCTCAGGTCGACGACTTTGTCGGGCCGGTAAACTACCAGTGGCAATCGAGGCCTCCGGAAGGTGAGTTCAGCGACATCCCCGGTGAAGTATCACCTGATCTGGTGGTCCATGACATCGGCGTCAGCGGACTGAACATCCACGGCACAGAATACCGCCTGATTGTATCAGACAATTGTTCAACAATTACATCTGAACCGGCATTGCTTGAGATTAATGCGGTGACCGGTCTGACAGGGGCAGTTAACCTCACCATCTGCAGCGGAAGCGGCACATCCTATGAGGTTTCCACCCGGGGAAATGTAACAGGTTATCAGTGGTCGTTCAACGACGGCACGGTATGGCAGCCAATAAACGATGGAATCACTTATTCCGGTACCAACACCCAACTGTTGACAATATCAGATGCAACTCCTGCACAAACAGGAGGTTACAGAGTGTCCGTCACCTTTACCACCCTTAACCAGCCTGACGGGTATCCTGAATGTGTGGTTACGACACATACCCGGAACCGCAACCTGATGGTTCTGCCTCCGGTGGTGCCGCCGGTAATTTCTTCCGATCAGGCAATCTGTTTTGGCGAAACTCCCGCTCAGCTCACTGCAACTTCATCAACGGGCGGATCCGGACCACCGTACTCATATCAGTGGCAGACCAGTACTGATAATGTAAACTGGATTGATCTGACCGGTGAACAGAGTTTTGCATACTCCCCTCCCCTCCTCCTGGCAACGACCTGGTACAGAATAGCCGTAACAGACGAAGGTCCGATGAACTGCGGAACTGTTTACAGTTATCCTGCCGCGATTGTTGTCAATCCCCTGCCCTTAACATCTGCCATTTATCATCACTAAATAAAACCAGTACAAACATGAAAGCAAAAGTAACAATTTTCAAATCAATCCTGCTGATTATGCTATCAGCCAGCTCGATGGGAGTCTGGGCACAGCCCAGTACGACCGATCCTGATCATGCCTGCATAAACTCCACGGAAGACTACTGGGTTACTGACACTCCCGGATCAACCTATAACTGGGTGCTATCGGGTGGCGGTGCAATTACCCAGGGACAAGGGACCAGTGCCATCAGGATCAACTGGACGACTTTAGGAAATTTTAGTCTGTCAGTTACAGAGACACTGGCAAGCTCTACTAATTGTACCGGTGCGCCGGTTACTCTTAACATAATCGTTGATCCGTTGCCGGTTCCAACTGCCACGGCAAACACACCTTTCACTGGCGGTGACCTGAATCTTATCGGAGGACCGGATGGAATGGCGTCCTATGCCTGGACAGGACCAAACGGATTCACTTCCACCCTTCAAAACCCGGTTATTACAGGTGTTACCAATGCTGCTGCCGGAATTTATACACTTACCGTAACCAATGCAGCCGGATGTTCGGCATCCACGACTGTCAATGTTACCATCAATAATGTGGATCTTCCTACGGCTGTTGCAAATACTCCATGCGTCGGGGGCGATCTTAACCTGATCGGAGGGCCTTCAGGCATGGCAACCTATTCCTGGACCGGACCCAACGGATTCACTTCTTCAGTTCAGAATCCTACAATCGCCGGAGTGACAGCTGCTGCTGCCGGAACATACACCCTGACAGTTACAAACCCGAGTGGAGGTACTGCATCCGTAAGTGTTGATGTCATTGTAAATCCTTTACCTGCTCCTGTAATTACCGGTCCCAATCCTGTTTGCCAGAGTACGGATGGCAGCACTGAAATCTACAGTACGCCTGCAGACGCCGGAAGCACTTTTAACTGGACTGTCGTGGGCGGTACTCTCAGCGGCCAGGGCACGAACCAGATTGCTGTGCTTTGGACAACTCCGGGGGCCGGGTCGGTAAGCGTAACCCAGACAATAATAACTACCGGCTGCACGGCAACTGCCACAATTGATATTACGGTTCAGGCTGCTCCTGTAACAAGTGGAATCTATCATAATTAAAGCTTTGAAATGGAGGTTTTTTAAAGTGAGATTTGTTTAAAACTTCATTCTTGTGACTGTCTGAAAAGCCCGGCTTATACCCTCTTCCCCCCAAGGGTTAAATAGGTAGATGTTGCTTCAGAAGGCTTTTCAGACAGTATCACAGGGATGGCAGAAAAAGATCTTAACAATTGCTTAAAAGGCATATCTATATGATCGCCTTTGGCATATTGCATTTCATCTGCCTCAGGTCAGCCGGACAGGTGACGATGCCTGATCTCGTCTGTGCCGGACAGACAAAATATTATTATGTCAATCCCGCCGGTCTGTTTACAGGTTCAGCTTACACTTGGTGGATTGAAGGAACCCAGATGCCGGGATTCAGCACCAATGAATTTGTCCATACCTGGAATTCTATAGGCACTTATTTGCTCGAAGTGCAGGAAACCTCAGCTAATGGTTGCCGGGGGCCGAAGATGTCAGGACTTGTCTTTGTAAATCCCCAACCAGAAATTCAGATCAGTGTAACCGACACCCTGATATGTGACGGGGAGAGTGTGAGTATCTCGGTTCAGAATCCGGATGATTTAATTTGGGGGCATTTGATCTATGATCTTGTTGTCGAGCCTGAGCCGGGAATAACCGGGAATACAATCAGCGGTACATATGCAAGTCCGGCGAACTTTAGTGAAACCCTTTTTAATAATGACAACAATATGCATAAAGTGGTTTACAGGTTCATCCCACACATTGTAACTGATGACGGACTTCAGTCATGTAAAGGCAAGGAGGTAAAGATCACAGTGTGGATTAATCCCGGATTCAGATGCAGGGAAGCGTATCTGGATATCCCGAATGCGTTTTCACCGAACGGAGACGGGATAAATGATGTCTGGAATCTTATCGGAAAAGACTCTTATCCTGAAATTGAAGTAACGGTTTACAACAGATGGGGTCAGGCGGTCTGGAAATCAGCCAGGGGTTATCCCGTGCCCTGGGATGGAAGGAGAAAGGGGAAGGCGATGCCGGTGGATTCTTATCATTACTTTATTGATCTCCATGACAGTACGAGGCCAATAATCGGGAATGTGACGGTGGTGAGATGAAAGGCGTTAAGGCGTTAGGGCGTGAAGGCGTTAGGGCTTGAATAAGTGAAGGCGTCAGGCTTGAGGCTTGAGGCGGGGAGGAGACTAAGGGACGAAGAGACTGAGTGACGAAGAGACTTTTATAAGAAAAACCTCTGCGAAAATCTGCGGGATTTCACTCTGCGGAAATCTGCGAGAACTAAAAAAGTCGTGCAGGTCGTGCAGGTCGTGCAAGTCGTGCAGGTCATTTTCCCTGATCAGAGCTGATTGCTGAAAGCTGATAGCTGATAACTGATCGCTCAGTATCCTACAAAGGCTTGAATCTCAAATCACGACTCACAAATCACAAATCACAAATCCGATTTGCCAGAACCGCATACCGCATTCCGCATACCGCGTACCGCTTTATTTCCCTGAAATTGCATATTCGATGTTTAGCGAATCGAGGAATTGAAGTATACTTTGAACATGCACTCCAAGTCCGACATTCAGGAACTGGTTTTCTGTAACTTCCCTTCCCTTTTTCTTTACAGTGGGTTCAAATCCAAGGGGCAAGTGCTTTGTCCGGCTCTGGATAGCCCAGACATTCCCGTCAACATCAAATACCGGTCCCCCGCTTTGTCCCATCAATCCGGGTGATGAGGTCTCAATCAGTTTAATATCGAACCTGCCATCCTTTGTTTTGCCCGACTGGATGGTTCGGGTGAAGATGCCCTCGAGCGGGAACCGCGGAATCGGTAGAACGTTTGGAGCAATTATGAAGGCGTTTTTAGCCGTATCGAAGGAAGAATCAACCTTATGGAAAGGGAATCCCAGTTTGCAAAGTGAAGAACCATGTTTCATGTCCGACGGATCCCTGAACACCGGGTATCCGGAAATCCGTGAGGGATCAAAGTTTTTAATCTGACCGGCAGCCAGGTCGAGTTCGTTATTAATTTCGAATTTCTCAATCAGGAAATCGTCTGCCCCCCACCAGAGAGAGTTATTTGTAATCCATTTCTGTTTAATTCTTTCGCCTTCAAGATTTTTCGTTTTTTTCCTCTTCTGAAGGTCCATCAGGGACGGATCATTGACTATACTGTCCTTATCCTCATTGAATTTCCTTATTTCCGTTCTGTCACGATCCCCCTGCAGTTTTGATCCGAAGAGGTGAGCAACGGTAAGGATCCAGCCTTTATCGTTGACGACTATAAAGGAACCCAGTCCGCTTGTAACGGTGCCATCATAGAAGCGGTTTGACACGATTACCGGGAGGGTGAAGCGGCTGGCGAGGGAGTAGGCGTGAGAAAACATGGGATCAATATTTGTAAAGATTTAAAGATAGGTAAAAATTGGCATTAAGGGCTTGAAGGCGTTAGGGTGTTAGGGCGTGAAGGCATGAAGAAGACGAAGAGACGAAGAGAAGAAGGCACGAAGGGACGAAGAGACTGAGTGACGAAGGGACGTTTGAAAGAAAAATCTCTGCGTAACTCTGCGTTTTTCATCTGCGAACATCTGCGAGAAACAAAAAAGTCCTGCATGCAGGTCACTATCTCAGGAAAAGCTGAAAGCTGACAGCTAATTTTAGTTTCGTGGGACGTAAGCGAAAAAAATCTGAACAAATTTCATGTTGGCTATACTAAGTGGGCAAATAGTGGCGTTTTGGAGAAGTAAAAAAACCTGACACTATTAGATTCGTCTATGTAATTCAACTCTACTCTGTTTTTAGTTCTTACAAAAAAGTTTGTTAACACCTCTGGAAGAGGCTTCTCCTGACAACTGGGCAATTCAGAAAGGACAAATCAGTTCCTTTTAGAATTATCAGTTTACGAAAGAAAAGCTCTGAGGATGAGGACTAAAGCTCAGGTTAAATCATCAA
Source organism: uncultured Rikenellaceae bacterium (assembly GCA_964419775.1). GTDB lineage: Bacteria > Bacteroidota > Bacteroidia > Bacteroidales > VadinHA17 > LD21. The sequence goes on along the minus strand of CAYQRF010000027.1, from coordinate 9,160 downwards.
TCGCGACGGAGTAGTCCCGGTTATATTTTATAAAAAAAATGCACTTATGGAAGTATTTGCATATTTGGTCAAAATGGTAGTGTATAGTAATTAATTTAATTCTAATTTTAGTGCAGTTAATCAGCGTGTTGGATTGGGCAGGACATCTTATAGAATCTTCTGAATCATAGGCAGATAAGACCTTATCAGTCTGGGCACCTGGTGTTAATTACTGGTTTATAACTTTTTACCGGCGTTAGGTTAGGAACTGTGCCGGGGTTGGGATTCTCATCTTGGGATGACAGTAAAACAAGGTACTTGAGAAAAAGTTCGGAAAATATTGTATTTTCTTTGATTAAAGCTATTTACAGCTATGTAAATAGCTTTGCCTGTTTGCGTTCTGTGAGGAAGCTGAGGCTGTTGCTGGTGGTTGCGGGATTGTGGATGGGGGGAGTGAGTGTGTGGGGGCAGACTGCCTTTGATGTTACTGGTGGAGGAGCGTACTGTTCAGGCGGTATTGGAGTCCCTGTTGGACTTTCAGATTCAGAGACAGGTTACAACTATCAACTTTATAGGGATGGAACAATTGTTGGTTCACTCATTCCAGGGACTGGCGATGCATTAACATTCGGTAATCAGTTAATTGCAGGCACCTATACTGTGCGTGTCGGGGCTGTACCGATGAATAGCAGTGCACTAGTTACAATCACCCCGATTACTAACTGGTCAGTATCCATTTCATCAAATAGAGGAAATAGTATCTGCGAAGGAGATGAGGTGGAATTTACCGCCATTGTTACAAATGGAAGCGGAAACTTATCATATCAATGGAGATTAAATGGTGTAAATGTTGGATCAAACAGTTCCGCTTATAATAATGCTGATTTAGATCAAAATGACCAAATAGCGGTAATAGTAACTTCAGACGTACTATGCCCTATTTCAAGAACCAGCAATACTTTAACCATAACGGTTAATCCTACTCTGATTCCAGACGTAACAATGTTTGAGTCAGAGAATGATATTTGCCCCGGTACTCCGGTCACTTTTACAGCTATCCCTGAAAATGGCGGAACAAATTCAATCTATCAATGGTATTTAAATGGAGGTCCCATAGGGACCAACAGTGATACCTACTCTTCATCAAATTTAGCGGATGATGATCAGGTTTATGTAGTGATAACTTCAAATGCTGTATGTGCTCAACCTGTTACTGCAACAAGTGGTGAAATTACCATGTCGGTCAGGCCAGGCATCCCGGCAACTCCTTTATTGATTACTGGTCCTTCTTCGGCCTGTCCCGTAATTACTGGCCTAACCTATAGCATTGTACCTGTGGCTTATGCTGAATCATATACTTGGTCATTTCCTGCGGGATGGAATATAACATCAGGGCAGGGCTCAACAACAATTACTGTGACATCAGGCAATTACGGCCAGAATGGAGATATTTTGGTTACTGCGTCAAATTATTGTGGTGCAAGTTCCCCAGCCCTATTCCCTGTGATCGTAAATCCTGGTGCACCTGCAACACCCGGAACAATAACCGGAGAATCTGCTGTTTGTCCCAATATATCCACAATTACATATAGCATTGCCTCGGTTGATCATGCTACAGTATACAACTGGACAGTGCCTTCTGGCTGGACAATAACAGCAGGCCAGGGAACGACATCAATTACAGTAACATCAGGATCAACAGGTCAGAATGGAAGCATTTCCGTTACTGCTGAGAATGGTTGCGGAGTAAGCTCGGCAAGGGTTTTGGCGGTTACCGTAAACAGCTTGTCGATTGCTCCGACAGGTATTAACATAGCCAATAACGATTCGTGTTTCGACACTCCCAAAACATTGACTGTTACCGGAGGGCAATTGGGAACCGGAGCAGACTGGTATTGGTATTCCGGTTCATGCGGAGGTACGGCAGTCGGAACCGGTTCAACCATCAGTGTTAATCCGGCTGCCGGAACAACCACCACCTATTATGTTCGTGCTGAGGGACCATGTAATATTACCGCTTGTGCCAGCGGACAAGTAACGGTAAGGCCTGCCACTCCCTCTCAGCCAGGACCAATAACAGGACCAACACCTGTATGCCCGGGAGTAAGCTTAACATATAGTGTTACAGCTGTCCCTGATGCAACATCTTATAACTGGACTTTACCAGGTGGTTGGTCGATTACTTCAGGACAAAATACAACTTCGATTACGGTTATATCTGGCAATTACGGCCAAAATGGCAATATATCCGTCACAGCCTCAAATAACTGTGGAACAAGCAATGCCAGATCAATGGCCGTTACTGTAAATCCAGGAACTCCTGCCATTCCAGGACCAATAAGCGGACAAACCAATTTGTGTATTAACAGTTCAGGGATAACTTATAGTATAAGTCCTGTTTCTTATGCAACTACCTATACATGGTCAGTTCCCTCAGGGTGGACAATTTCTACCGGACAAGGTACTATCGCAATTACCATATCAACTGGTCCCGGAGCTGTAAGTGGAAATATTTCGGTAACTGCAGAAAATTCTTGTGGAACAAGTCTTCCAAATTCATTATCAGTTAGTATAACAAATAGTGTACTTGGGGCACCAGGTATAATAACAGGCCCGGATGCAGTTTGTCCAACTTTAACCACAAATTACTCGATCAGTCCGGTAGCAGGTGCCTTGAGCTACACATGGGCAGTTCCAGCCAACTGGACAATTAATTCAGGACAGGGAAGCACTTCCATCCAGGTCACAGCGCCATTTAATGCCCAAAGTGGTAATATTTCCGTAACAGCGAACAATGTTTGCGGGCCAAGTCTTCCAAGTTTATTACCCATTTCTGTAGCTACTTCTGCAACTGTTGATGCTGGTCCTGATCAGGTGGTTTGTTATGGCACCGGATTTGTTCAGCTTGCTGGCCAGGTTGGCGGGGCAATAAATAATCGTAATCATTGGGACTGGATTGCTCTGTCAGGAGGGTCATTTGCTGATCCTAATAGTCTTACATCAGTATATAACTTCCCTAATGGCAGTAATACTACCGGACCATTAACAGTCAGGCTGCAATCCAATGTTAGCAGAGTAGGTTGTCCTTATGCTTCTGATGAAATGGTGATTACAATATTACCAATTCCTACTGTTAATGATCCTACAGATCAGGAATTGTGTAACGGAGGATTAACATCAGGCATCAATTTCACAGGTACCGGAACCACATATACATGGGTCAACAACAATACTTCAATTGGTTTAACTGCAAACGGAACTGGGAACATTTCTCCCTTTACTGCAATAAATAACGGAAATAATCCTGTTATTGCTACCATAACAGTGACACCTGTCAATTCCCAGGGAGGAATCACCTGCAACGGCACACCACAATCATTTACAATCATTGTAAATCCAAGCCCTACAGTTAATGATCCTCCTGACCAGATAGTCTGTAATGGTTCACCAATTACTGATGTAATATTCAGCGGGAATGCAACTTCTTACACCTGGATAAATTCAACTCCTTCAATCGGACTTGCCGCCAGTGGAACTGGAAATATCACGGCTTTTAATGCCTCAAATGGTGGAAATACGCCTCTGGTGGCAACTATTACAGTTACTCCTATATATACAGATGGTGGTATTAGTTGTACCGGTACATCTCAATCATTTACAATAACGGTCATTCATACTCCAGAAGTGGATGATCCGGTAGACAGAGAAGTCTGTAATGGTTCACTCATAACACAAATTAATTTCACAGGAACTGCCACATCATTCAGTTGGGAAAATGATAATTCTTCAATAGGTCTCGGGACAAGCGGAACCGGCAATATAGCTTCTTTTACAGCTATAAATGTCGGAGCTGCTCCTGTAACAGCAACTATTACTGTTACACCGATTTATTCAAATGGTGGAGAAGATTGCCCTGGAGCTCCACAATCTTTTACTATTACTGTAAATCCAACACCTGCAGTAGATGATCCACCAGACCAGACAGTCTGCAGCGGCTCTCAAACAACAAATATTATATTTACAGGAACAGCAACTTCTTACAGCTGGGTAAATTCAACTCCTTCAATCGGACTGGCTGCCAGCGGGACCGGAAATATCACTGCCTTTAATGCCTTAAATGGTGGAAGCACGCCTCTGGTGGCAACTATTGCAGTTACTCCTGTATATACAGATGGTGGAAATAGTTGCAATGGAAGTCCTCAATCCTTTACAATTAACGTTAATCCTACTCCAACAGTCAATGACCCTGCCAACCAGGTGATATGTAATGGATCCTCTACCCTTCCTGTTAATTTCACAGGCACTGCGACTTCCTTCAACTGGACAAATAGCAATACATCAATAGGTCTTCCAGAAAGCGGAACTGGTAACGTTACATCTTTTACAGCAGTTAATTCCGGAGTTAATCCCATTGCTGCAACTATTACTGTCACCCCGATTTATACAAACAGTGGGGAAGAATGTTCCGGGGTCAATCAGACTTTTACTATAACTGTTAATCCTACTGTAACAATAAACCCTGGCTCTGAAATCAGGTCCTGTCAGGGGGCTACTCCAACTCCAATTACATTGTCGGGGGCAAGTTTCACTGTAGCTACTACTGCTGCCTGGTCAATTGTATCAGGTGGTGGAACATTATCCAGCACTGCCCAGACTTCAAATCCTGAATTAGTTACTTATACTCCACCCATTAATTTCAGCGGTAATATTATTCTAAGGCTCACAACAAGTGACCCTGATGGCTCAGGCCCATGCACCCCTGTTAGCGCAGAAAGAAGTATAATAATTAGGAGAGCACCAAGAATAACAACACCACCTTCAAATGTAGGTGTGTGTTCCAATCTGCCAACACCTACGACCCTGAATGTTGTTGCAGTCGGGGATATTACTTCATATCAGTGGTACAGGGATGGAGATCCCGTTGTAAATGGGGGCAATATTTCAGGAGCTCAATCATCAACTCTGACCTTCAACCCAGCCTTAATAACCAACAATGGTTCCTATAATGTGGTAATTTCAGGCGTAGATCCTGTATGTGGTCCTGCAACATCTAATCCAGTTACGTTAAATGTAGATGAATCAATAAGCATCCTTCAACAGCCTGTTTCTCTACCAGTATGCGTAGGACATGAAGAAGTGACCTTCGCAGTATTAGCTAGTCCTGCTGATCAGTTGACATATCAATGGAGACACAATGGGGTGAACATTGACGGAGCAACAAATACATCCATTACCCTGATCGATATTAATTTGGCAGATGCCGGAAGTTATAGTGTGCTGATATCCGGATTGCCAGGATACTATTGTAATTCTGCTGCTTCCATGGCTGCTGTTTTAACTGTTAATGACAATTCAACTTTAGAACTAACATCAGCATCTGGGACAACGAACCAGACAACATGTGTTGATACACCTATTAATAATATAACGTATTTACTGGGGGGAGGAGCTACCGGAGTAAATGTCACGGGACTTCCTGAGGGAGTTACTTCTTCATATAATAACACTACAAGAGTTTTGACAATCAGCGGAACACCTACTATAGCTGGAGGACCAATAAATTATACTATCACAACAGAAGGACCATGCACAAATCCTTCACTGGGTGGCACCATTAATGTAAGTGACGTTTCAACCATTTCGTTGACATCAGGATCATCAACACAGACTATTTGTATAAATACACCCATTCAAAATATAGTATATTCAATTGGAGGTGGAGCTACTGGAGCAACTGTCACAGGTTTGCCCGATGGAGTTAACGGGAATTATATTAATGGAATATTTACAATCAGCGGATCGCCAACAGTCTCTGGAGGTCCATTTACTTATACTGTTACGACAACAGGACCATGCACAAATCCTTCACTGGGTGGCACCATTAATGTAAATGCCGTTTCAACCATTTCGTTGACATCAGGATCATCAGCACAGACTATTTGTATAAATACACCCATTCAAAATATAGTATATTCAATTGGAGGTGGAGCTACTGGAGCAACTGTCACAGGTTTGCCCGATGGAGTTAACGGGAATTATATTAATGGAATATTTACAATCAGCGGATCGCCAACAGTCTCTGGAGGTCCATTTACTTATACTGTTACGACAACAGGACCATGCACAAATCCTTCACTGGGTGGCACCATTAATGTAAATGACATTTCAACAATTTCATTAACCTCAGGATCTCCAAATCAGACACTTTGTATAAATACTCCAATACAGAATATTGTTTATGCTATCGGAGGAGGCGCAATAGGTGCGTCTGTTACAGGTTTGCCTGCGGGAGTTGATGGGAATTACAGTAATGGGGTTTTTACTATTAGCGGGTCACCAACTGTTCCTGGAGGTCCGTTTAACTATACTGTTACAGCAAACGGGCCATGTACAAATCCTTCTCTTGGCGGAACAATTAATGTTAATGACATTTCAACAATTTCATTAACCTCAGGATCTCCAAATCAGACACTTTGTATAAATACTCCAATACAGAATATTGTTTATGCTATCGGAGGAGGCGCAATAGGTGCGTCTGTTACAGGTTTGCCTGCGGGAGTTGATGGGAATTACAGTAATGGGGTTTTTACTATTAGCGGGTCACCAACTGTTCCTGGAGGTCCGTTTAACTTTACTGTTACAGCAAACGGGCCATGTACAAATCCTTCTCTAAGTGGAACTATTGCAATAGATCCATCATCAGTTGGCGGTATTATAAATCCTTCAAGCCAGGGAGTCTGTAGTGGAACTAATCCACAAAACATTACTTTATCAGGTAATATAGGTACAATACAAAGATGGGAATTTTCTACAGATGGGGGATTTTCCTGGGATACCTTTGAAGATTATACTTCACCAACCATAACGCCAGCAAATCAAACAGCGAGATACAGGGCAGTCATAAGCAGCGGAACATGCGGAGAGGCAGTATCAGGAATAGCGATTGTCAGTTATGTGTCCACGAGTCCTCCGGTTGTCACACCACCTGCTCCTGTAATCTGTTTCGGACAATCCGTTGCCCTTACAGCTAATAGTCTTCTTAATCCCAATCAACTGGCAGGGATGGACTTTAATAATGCCGGTGCAGAACTTAACGGATGGTGTATTGACGGTACACATTGCAGCCAGAGTGACTGGAATGCCAATAAAGATAATAATGATCCCTGCAATTGGGGATTAACCAACCAAATGAATTTTGGCGGACATTTATTCGAGGGTCCTGAAGGAAAATTTGCTGTAGCGAACGGCGGATGTACTACCAGCATTACAACGCCGACATTCAGTCTCTTAGGATACCCTTATGCCTATCTAAATCTTGATCAGGCATACTATTTGGCCAACGGAGCAAATCTCCATATTCAAATATCCCTTAATGGCGGTGGCTGGACAGACTTAGCAACGTATACCAATTCCTCCGGGGCTGGTACATATACAAACTTTCTGAATACACATATTGACTTATCAGGATACCTTGATCAGTCAAATGTCAGGATACGTTTTTTATACAATGGGAATGGATCAAATACCAGTGCATGGGGTCTTGACAATGTATCAATTGGTCCGACATCGGGAGGAGATCCGATTGAGTATACATGGAGTCCGTCAACTGGATTAAGCGGGACAACCGGACCGAACGTGACTGCTTCACCAGCAACAACACAAACTTATACTGTTACTGCAAGGGTGGATATTGATCTAACAGGTGGTGTCAACTACTGTACACTTGGAAGTACTCAGGTAATAGTGACAGTCATTCCATTACCTGTTGTTACAACAACGAATGCATGTATTGGAGGTGGCACTGTTGCTTTTTCTCAGACTGGCGGACCTGTGGGAGGTACCTGGACAGTAAGCGGAGGGGGGACTATCAATCCGACTACTGGTGTATTTACACCATCTGCTCCAGGATGTTTTATTGCAACATATCGGACTCCTATCGGGAACTGTACCGATACAGAGAGTTTTGTTGTATTTCCGCAGGCACCGCTACCAAATGTTAATCCGGGATGCGGACCGATTGTTGTTACACCTCCTCCGACAGTTCCGGGATTCACAGCTCAATACAGCTTTGACAATGGAGCAACCTGGGGTAACAATACCCCCCCAATAGCTGACAATTGTTCAGGATACAGTATAAGAATAAGGTATATTACCAGTACAACTTGCGGAACAACTCCTGCCGGAAGTCCAAGTTCAATAGACGGTTGTAATCAGTCATCGGCAGTTGTAAGGATTGTGGACAGGACAGCACCTGTGATTACTTGTCCTCCAGGAGGTAATTTTACAGTTGATGCCAATTCCGGAACCACCTATGTCAATACAGGGACAGGGTGGGATGCAACAGCAACAGATAACTGCAGTGTACCTGTATTATCATTTACACTTTCAGGTGCAACGATTCTCACGGGAACAGGCACGTTAAACGGAGTAACATTTAATGAAGGTATAACATCGGTATTATGGACAGCAACTGATGCTTGTGGTAATGCATCAACATGTTCGTTTACAGTGACTGTATTCGCAATGGCTGATCTGGCTATTGCGAAATCGGCAAGTCCCAGTCCGGTTGTCGCAGGTCAGCCGCTCACATATACTATAACTGTAACAAATAATGGTCCTGCTGCTGCGAGAAATGTTATCATCACTGATAATGTAACAGCATTCACTCCCTCAGAATTTTCGATAGACGGTACTACTTACAATCCCTGGTCTGGAACAATTTCCTTATCGGCAGATATACCAGCTGGCAGTAATGTTATCATCTTTATAAGAGGTACGGTCAGTATAAATCAGTGTTCTGCTGTCATAAATACAGCAACAGTTTCAAGTTCTGTCAGGGATGATATTCCGGGCAACAACACCGTAACGATCACGACAAATGTACTTGATCAGACTCTTCCCGTAATAACGGCTTGTCCGGTCACACGTATTATTGAAGGCTGCAGTACATCTGCAATTACAGGACCTGTTTTCTCGATTGCAGCGGCAAATTCAACATATGCTGAATTTTCAGATGCAATAAATCAGGGTATTGCATCTGACAATTGCGGGATAGTGTCGGTGACATATCAGGATGTTGCTGCTGGTACCTGTCCGATCGTAGTGACAAGAACGTGGATTTTGAGTGATGCAGCGGGGAATGGAACTTATTGCCAACAGAGCATTAATATAATTGATCCTA
>CAYQRF010000026.1:0-20579 GCA_964419775.1 uncultured Rikenellaceae bacterium | reverse complement strand
TTATATGCTTTTCGTTCATTTCACCCAGGACGACAATCTGTTTTGTCTTGTTCTTTTTATAGACGTAGGGAACACCGTCGGCGTCGGCATGAACGCATTCGGTCGGTATACTGATTACATCGTCGAAGCTGTCGATGATGATTTTGTTGTAGGTTGTCATTGCCGGTCTGAGATCGGGGTTATTTCCGTCGACCTTAATAAGGACCTCGAACATCTTGGATTCTGAGTTACCCAGCTGTTCCCCGATGTTGGCAACATTCATGACTGATCCTGTCCACGACTTGCCCGGGATGGCATCGATTGTAATAACTACTTTTTGTCCGGGCACGACTCTGTTGACTTCGATTTCACTCACAAAGGTTTTTGAAATCATTGAAGTAAGGTCGGGGAGGGTTGCTATGACCCTGTCGAACGGATTTACCTGTGAGCCGACTTTCCTTTTTGTTCCGTTGAACTCTTCCTTGTAAATGACCATCCCCGGAGAAGGAGCCTTAATTGTGAACTGTGCAAGGAAGTTCTGGAGGCTGTTAACCAGTTCCTGTCCTTCATCGCGGAGTCTCTTTCTGTCCCTTATGTTTGTCAGAGCCCTGGCTTTCTGAAGGTCATAGTTCTTTTTTCTCTGTTCAAGTGCTCTGATTTGTTTGTTCAGAGTAATCTCAGCCTGGCGGATGGTTGCCGGCGGCTCGAATTTCGATTGCTGCAGGTTTATTTCGGCCTCTTCTACTGCAATTGTCTGGTTTCTGATAGCATCCCTCAGGTTGGTAAGCATAACAGCTGTATCAAGAATGGCCATTTCGAGGTTTGACTGGAGAGTATTCAGGTTCTCCTTGGCGGTTTTCAGTGTGTTGTCATAATCCGTTCTGTCGAGCTGGGCAATATAGTCGCCCACCCTCACTTCTGTTCCTTCGGCAACCATATCCTGTATTTTAAAGCTGCTAATGCGCATTCCTCCATGGCCGCCTCCGCCGCCGCGCTGTCCGCCCTGCTGTGATGCCTGCATGATATCGGGGCCCATTATATCGACCGACCTTTCAGCTTCAAGTTCTCCTGCATTTGAAACCGAGATCTCAAAAGGGCCTCTTATTGCAACGGCATAATTGGCAGCGCCTTCCTTGCCCTTTCCAAGCCTGCTGAAGATGATCATAGCAATAACGATCAGTCCTGCCACAATACCGGTGATTATAATTGTTCTTCTCATTTGAAAAATAATTTGATATTAAAGGTTACAATAACCCGCTAGTCCTGTTTTTTATAGTTCCATTCACCTATTAGACAAATAAGACACAGGTTTTATTTCGATGAATGAAAAAAATTAGCAAAGGGCAGGAATTCAACCGGTATGGTTTTCATCCGGGAAGGCAGGGAGTGCACGACCGGTTTCAGGCAAAGGTAAAGCAGAAGCTGGTTAAACCGTCATTACTTCCTTTTCCTTGGCGGCCATTACCTTATCGATTTTCGTTGTGAAGTCTCTTACCAAAGCCTGAACTTCTTCGGCGGCATTTTCTTCGGTATCCTCGGGGAGGCCTTCCTTAAGCATTCTTTTAAATTCATCCAGGGCCCATTTACGGGCAGTCCGGATGCTGATCTTGGCAACTTCTCCCTCATTCCTCACCTGTTTTACCAGCTGGTGTCTTCTTTCCTCGGTAAGAGGCGGGATGTTAATCCTGATCACCTCCCCGTTGTTAACGGGGGTAAGTCCGATGTTAGCGGCCAGAATTGCTTTTTCTATCACGCCGAGCATGTTTTTCTCCCATGCCTGGATAAGAATGGTTTTGGCGTCGGGGGTGTTGATGTTTGAAACCTGGTTCAGGGGAGAGTTTACACCGTAGTAATCGACCGTGATGCCATCGAGCAGAACAGGAGTTGCTCTTCCGGCACGCAGATGTGCAAGTTCATTCTCCAGATGTTCCAGAGCCTTTTGCATCCTTTCCGTGGTTTCTTCGAGAATCAGTTCAACTTCTTCGTTCATAGTTCAGCGTGTTGTTTTTATTTGATTTATTCCTTCTGTTCAAAATGCCTGCCGGAAGACAGGAAACGCTAATTAAAATCAAAAATAATAAAAATTAGTCTGAATGGAATAACTCTTTCAGTTACTTATGAGTGTACCGGTAAGTGTTCCCGTGACAACCTTCAGCAGGTTCCCCTTCCTGTTCATATCGAACACGATAACAGGCATGTTGTTTTCGCGGCACATTGTAAATGCCGTTGAATCCATTACCTTAAGCCGGCGTTCGATGGCTTCAGCGAAAGTGAGGGTGTCAAATTTCGTGGCTTCTGGATTTTTTTCCGGATCATCGGTATATACTCCGTCGACCCTGGTGCCTTTCAGAAGTATCTCAGCGCCTGTCTCCACTGCCCTCAGGGCAGCCGCGGTGTCGGTTGTGAAGAAGGGGTTTCCGGTTCCGCCCGAGAGTATGCAGATGGTTCCTTTCGATAGTTCATCAGTCACTCTGTCCCTTGAATAGAGTTCTCCCACGGGTTCCATTCTGATGGCTGTAAATACTTTTGCCCTGCCTCCCGAAGTACGGATTGCGCTTTCGAGTGCAAGGCTGTTGATGACTGTGGCAAGCATACCCATCTGGTCGCCTGAGACGCGGTCGACACCCGATCTGGTTCCGCTGAGTCCCCTGAAGATATTTCCACCTCCGATAACGATGGCAACCTGGCAGCCCAGTCCGGCAATTTCCGTCACCTGGCCGGCATATTCTTCGAGAACGCGGTTGTTTATTCCCTGACCGTCTTCGCCCGCAAGCGATTCGCCGCTGAGTTTAAGTAGGATTCTGTTGTACTTCATTTCGAAAATGATTGGTGAAATCAACCTGAAGCCGGTAAACCAAAATCCGGCCGGAGACGAATATAGCAAAAAAAATGGCGCCAGTTGGCGCCACTCTGTTATTGAAATATGAACTTACAATTACTGATTGAGGTTGTAGCGTTTGAAAGCGGTAACTTTCAGCTGCTTATCAACTGACTCGAGGTACTGCCTGATGCTCATTTTGTTGTCTTTGATGTATTCCTGGTTGAGCAGAGTGCTTTCCTTGTAGAATTTTGCAAGTTTACCCTGTGCTATCCTGTCATACATCTCTTCGGGTTTTCCTTCGCGTTTAGCCTGTTCCCTGCCTATTTCAAGCTCCTGCTCGATGACTTTGGCAGGAACATCATCCTTGTCTATTGCGACCGGGTTCATTGCAGCGATCTGCATCACAACATCCTTGTACACCTGTGCATCGAGGCCGGCTTTTGTGAATCCGGCGAGGGATGCGAGTTTGTTTCCGGGATGGATATATGCCTGCACGTAAGGAGCCTCAACCTTTTCATAAAAGGCAAGTTCCAGTTTCTCGCCTATAATCCCCATGTATTCGGTTACCTTACCGCCGGCAGTCGAGTTTTCGAGAGGCAGCGCCTTAAGGGCTTCGAGGTCAGCAGGTTTATTTGCTATTGCGAGGTCAAGAATCTTACCGGCCAGTGCTATGAAATCCTCATTCTTTGCAACAAAGTCGGTTTCGCTGTTGAGAACTATCAGGGCGCCCATGGCTGAATCGGTACCGGCTTTTGCCAGTACGACTCCCTCGGTGGTATCCCTGTCGGCTCTTTTGCTTGCAACAGCCTGTCCCTTTTTCCTTATTATTTCAACAGCCTTTTCGAAATCACCATTTGATTCTTCAAGAGCTTTTTTGCAGTCCATCATGCCGGCCAGGGTCATTCTCCTCAGCCTTGCAACATCTGCAGAACTTATATTAGCCATTATATTGTTTCCTTTTAGATTTTAAAACTGAACCTTATTCTGCACTCTCCTCAGATTCGGCGACGATATCATCCTCATCATCGGTCAATTCTTCCTCATCAGCCTCAACTTCTTCCTCTTCTTCCGCAACGAGTGCTTCTATAACTGATTCGGGAAGGTCTTTGGTTGCAAGTTCTTTCCTCATGAATTTCTTGTCTTTCTGTGCCGGTTCCTTGTCTTTTTCAAGTTTCCTTTCATTAAGACCTTCATCAATTGCATCGCAGAGAAGTCCTATAATGAGTGAAATTGATTTTGAAGCGTCGTCGTTTGCGGGAATCGGAAATTCAATATCTGAAGGGTCTGAGTTTGTGTCAACCATTGCAAAAACAGGGATGCCAAGTCTTTTTGCCTCTCTTACGGCGATGCGTTCCTTGCAGACGTCAACTATGAAGAGTGCTGAAGGAAGACGGGTAAGATCAACGATGCTTCCCAGGTTCTTTTCCAGTTTGGCTCTCTGGCGTGTCACCTGAAGTTTCTCACGTTTTGACAGGTTGGTGAAAGTTCCGTCAGTAGCCATCTTGTCGATGTTTCCCATCTTCTTCACAGCCTTGCGGATAGTGGGGAAGTTGGTCAGCATACCGCCCGGCCAGCGTTCGGTAACGTAAGGCATGTTAACCTTTTTCACTTTTTCAGAGACTATTTCCTTAGCCTGTTTCTTTGTAGCGACAAAGAGAATTTTTTTGCCCGATCTGGCAATCTGTTTCATGGCTGAGGCAGCCTCATCAATTTTTACAACTGTTTTCTCAAGGTCGATGATGTGAATCCCGTTGCGCTCCATGAAAATATAAGGAGCCATTGCGGGATTCCATTTTCTCTTGAGATGTCCGAAGTGACAACCTGCGTCAAGCAGTTCCTGGAAATTTGTTCTTGGCATTTTCTTGTTTTTTAAGTTTACATTCTGTTTGATCAATCACAGGGTAGTCCCGGTTCGCGGGAGTCTCTGCAATTTAGATACTAAACCTGCATCTATGTCGATTGATAAGATCAATTCCTAGCGTTTGCTGAACTGGAATCTTCTGCGTGCTTTTGGCTGGCCCGGTTTCTTCCTTTCAACCTCGCGCGGATCGCGGGTTACGAATCCGTTTGCCTTGAGGACCGATTTGCTTTCAGCATCAACCTTAATAAGCGCCCTGGTGATTCCGAGCCTGAGAGCTTCGGCCTGTCCTTTCACTCCGCCTCCGTCGAGATTGACGTTGATGTCGTATTTATCGATTGCGTTGAGTGCAACGAGCGGCTGTGTAACCACATACTGCAATGTCTCAGCGCCAAAGTATTCCTTATAATCCCTGTCGTTAACCGTAATTTTACCCTTGCCATCACTTAATATAACTCTGGCAACGGCTGCTTTCCTTCTTCCAAGTGCATTAATTGGCTCCATATTCGTTCCTTAGTGTATTATAATTCTAATTTTCTGGGCTTCTGTGCTTCATGCGGATGTGACGGACCTGCATATACATGCATGTTCCTGTATAAAGCGCTTCCAAGCCTGTTTTTCGGGAGCATTCCTTTAACAGCCTCTTCGATAAGGCTTATCGGTTTTTTCCTGAGCATATCCTTTGCCTTAGTGATCCTCTGTCCTCCTGGAAATCCTGTATGACGGATATATTCCTTGTTGTCCATCTTGGTCCCGGAAAGGGTTACTTTTTCAGCATTGATGACCACGACATTATCGCCGCAATCAACGTGAGGCGTGAAATTTGTCTTGTGCTTCCCCCTGAGAGTCGAGGCAACCACGGTTGCCAGACGTCCGAGAGTAGCTCCTTCAGCGTCGACGATAACCCACTCCTTGTTGACGGTATCCTTGTTCGCTGAAATAGTTTTGTAACTTAAGGTGTTCACTTTTAAACTGTTTTATTGTTGAAACACTTGAATATAATGCATAAAAACCCTTTTTTGGGACTGCAAAAATACGACATATTTCCTAATAAAAAAGAATATTGAACAGAATTTTTGTGTACTGCCCTGGCAACGCTATTTTTGCGTATGTCTTTAACGAACAGGAGAAGCGGAAACATGTCCGGATCGGGAGTACTTAAACTGGGAAGGGACTTCTACACAGCCGATGTGCTTGAGGTTGCCCCGGCGCTCCTGGGCAAGACTCTGGTAATTAAGCAGCCTGACAGCGTTGTGAAAAGATTCACAATAACCGAAACCGAGGCTTACAGCGGGTCCGGAGACAAGGCCTGCCATGCTTCAAAGGGGAGGACTGCCAGGACGGAAGTCATGTTCCATGAGGGGGGGAGGCTCTACGTTTATTTTGTCTACGGGATGTACTGGATGCTTAATGTTGTAACCGGAATGGAGGATGATCCCCAGGCTGTACTTATCAGGGGACTGGAAAACTGTGCCGGGCCGGGCCGGGTTACAAGGCTTCTGGGCATCGACAGGTCGTTTTACGGAGAGGATCTCACGGCTTCTGACAGGATTTGGATTGAGGATCACGGGATAAAACCGGCTTACAACACGGGTCCGAGGATCGGGATTGACTATGCCGGTGATTACTGGAAAAACATGCCCTGGAGGTTTTTTACGACAAACAACGGAACCGGTATCTGAAGTTAACTACTGTTTCAGTGCCTTTTGACTGAAGCAAGTCTTACAAGCTCATCTATCCTCAGGTGCAGGGTGAGGGCATTGTCAAACCTCTTCAGGTCAGTATCGTACCAGCCGTCGAAACCAAGAAAGAACTCCAGCAAATTGTTGTATGGTATCCTGACATTCAGGGAGCCTGTTATAAGGTTTCTGGGTGAAACCACGACACTGCCGAGGTGGTCTGACACCGAGCCGAAAATGAAATTGCCTTCGGGAGCGTAGTAGTTTTCCGAGTTCCAGTAACCTGCCCTTATTTCCGCGTGACGGAACGAACAGAACATAAGCGCCCACAAAGCGTGGCCGTCCTTAATTCCCGAAGCGGCATTATTCCTCATGGAGCTTCCGTAGAAAGCCAGCCCTTCAAGGCCTGCGGTAACATTCTTTCCGGAGCCAATATCAGTCATCACTTTTACTCCGGCTGCCGCATTCATGAATGTCTCAACAGGTTCCGGATAATCGCTTATCTGTCCGCCGTAGTGCCTGAAGAGTATCTGTACCGGCAATTCAAACCTTATCCGGGATGATTCATCAGTCGGGATGTACCGGAACGATTCGCCCGCGGTGAAAATCTCTCTTTCGTTGTCGCCCCTGAAGATATAATTTTCCCAGCTGACCCAGGTGTCGCTGAAAATTCTTTCCTCTTCAGTAAGGAACTGCAATCCGTCCTCGGAGAAGGCTTTGTAGGTTTTTTCAATGCTGAAATGAGGGTCGAACATCCTGTGAGTGTCTGCCCCGGGCAGCGATCCCAGTGTGAACCTGGTTTTTTCGGAGAAGAACCATGAAGTCGAGAACAGCGGTTTCGCCGTCGAAAACCCGTTTGTTCCTGGGTAGCGGAGAAGGTGAGCGCCGAGCCTCAGTTCGGCTTTCTGTGCGGGGCGGTAAACAAGTTCAGGCTGAATGAACCAGCCGATTAGCGTATAGCCTTCAGTTACAGTATTTGAATACTCATTGTTGCGAACAAAGCTGATGTTTCTGAAATTGAGGTAAAGATCACCTTCAGTAACCGTAAGGCCGTTGAACTCCTGAGCCGGGGAGTCAATGGCGGCAAGCCCCAGAACGAATGCAATTATCCCTTTGTAGTTCATAGGATGTGGATCTGCAGGGCAAATGTAACAAAATAAGTTTCAAGTTAAAAAGTAGTTAAATAGACCACGGGTTATGCTCAAGTGATAATTTTTTGCGTTATTTGTTCCGGTAAAGAAAAATACATCGTTATGAATTCCATATGGGGCAATTTCCGCCGGCTTGACAAAATTACCGGCTGGGTCCTTTTCGTCATTTCAACAGCCGTATACGTACTGACACTGGAGCCCACGGTAAGCTTCTGGGATTGCGGCGAATTCATCCTTTCATCATTCAGGCTACAGGTCGGACACCCTCCGGGAGCACCACTGTTCCTAATGATCGGCCGCATTGCCACACTTTTTGCACTGGGTGATACATCGAAGGTGGCTTTAATGATGAATGCCCTTTCAGCCGTCAGCAGCGGTTTTGCAATTATGTTCCTGTACTGGACAATCACCCATCTTGTAAGAAAAGTATATGGATGGACCAATGAGGCAGCTTCGGGACACATTGCAGCAATCATCGGCAGCGGCATAACGGGAGCTCTTGCCTATACCTTTTCTGACACCTTCTGGTTTTCAGCCGTTGAGGGTGAGCTTTATGCTCTGTCGTCGCTGGTTACCGGACTGGTATTCTGGGGGATGCTGAAATGGGAAGAGGAGGCGGACGAACCCTGGTCGGGAAGGTGGATCATACTGATCGCCTACATAATGGGTCTGGGCCTGGGAATTCACAGGCTGAATCTTCTTGTCATCCCTGTTCTGTTTTTTATTTATTATTTCCGCAAATATGAAGTTACCACCTCCGGCTTATTAAAAACCCTTCTGCTTTCTGTTGTTACGCTTTACCTCATGGTATTCGTTATCATTCCGGGCGTGCCCAGGGTTGCCGGCTGGTTCGAGCTTTTATTCGTGAATGTAATCGGACTGCCATACAATACAGGACTTCTGATTTTCCTTGTCATTCTTGGCGCTGCCCTGGTTGCCGGCATAAGATATTCCAGAAAAAAAGGACACGTGATTCTCAATTACGTGATGACCATACTGACTGTTGTGATGATAGGGTATTCATCCTATGCAATGATTATGATAAGATCATCGGCGAAGCCTCCCATGAATCAGAACAATCCTTCCGACATCTTCTCCCTTTCGTATTACATTAATATGGAGCAGTATGGAACGTCGCCCAAGGTTTACGGGAATTATTACAGTGCTCCGATTGTGGATGTCAGGAGGACGGTAGCCGGATACAACAAGGTTGACGGTAAATATCAGCCTTATTACCGTCCTGAATACGAGTACAGGAAAGAGTTCATGACAATCTTCCCGAGGATGTACAGTTCCGAGCCCGACCATGAGACGGCCTACAAATACTGGGGCAGGATCACCGGACGGAGGTACACTGTTTCATCCGGTTCCGACAAGGAAGTTATCATCTGTCCGACCTTCGGTGAGAATCTCAGGTATTTCTTCAGATACCAGGTGGGCTACATGTATCTTAGATATTTCATGTGGAATTTTGCCGGCAGGCAGAATAACAGTCAGGGCAACGGCAATCCCCTTCACGGGAACTGGATAAGCGGGATTAATTTCATCGACGAGACAAGGCTCGGCGATCTTGACAATGTCCCGTCCGATCTGAAAAATAATGAAGGAAGGAACACATATTTCTTTCTTCCTCTTATTCTTGGAATAGCAGGAGCCATATGGCAATACAGGAAGGAAAGAAAAGGATTCTGGATTGTACTGGCATTTTTCATAATGACCGGTCTCGCCATCATCTTCTATCTGAATCAGTATCCCAACCAGCCCAGGGAGCGTGATTATGCTTATGCAGGATCTTTTTACGCATTTGCGATCTGGATTGGACTGGGATTCATGTTTGTTTTCGAATATCTGAGCAAGGTGGCCGGAAGGCGTCTTTCAGCAATAGTCACATTCATTGTTCTGTTCTGTTCCGTACCCCTTCTGATGGCTGTTCAGAACTGGGACGACCATAACCGTTCGGGCCGATACACCGCACGTGACATTGGTGCTAACTATCTTCTTTCGTGCGCGCCCAACAGTATTCTCTTTACATACGGCGACAACGACTCCTTCCCTGTATGGTATGTCCAGGATGTGGAGAAGGTGCGGCCCGATGTGCGTGTTGCCAATCTCAGCTATTTCCAGGCCGGATGGTATATCGACATGATGCGGCAGAAATCGTTTGAGTCCGCCCCGATGCCGCTGACACTGCCCCGTGAGAAATATCTTGACGGAGTGAGGGATCAGCTTGCTGTAAGCGACAGGATCGACAAGCCTGTTGATCTTGAGCAGGCAGTGGCGTTTGCAGGTCAGGAGGACAGGAAGTACAAGATAGACATCAGCGGCAGGGGTGATTATATGAATTATCTGCCGGCGAAAGAGTTTGCCATACCGGTTGATTCTGCAAAGGTTGTTTCAAACGGCACAGTCAAGGATTATTTTGCCGGAAGGATAGTGTCGCCCATGATATGGGAGTACACTGATGATTACGCCTTCAAGGGCGACCTTGCCATGATGGATCTTATTGCCACGTCAAAATGGGAGAGGCCCATCTATATCTCCACCACTGTTCCTTCGAGTCAGTACAAGGGTCTCGACAGGTATTTCGTTCAGGAGGGTATCACTTACCGTATAGTTCCCATCACCACCGACAAGTCAGAGGAAGGTGAATTCGGCATGGTCGACCCGCTGGTCATGTACGACAACATGATGAATCTTTACAAGTGGGGCAATGCCGACGATCCTTCAGTTTATCTCGACGAGACCAACAAACGGATGTTCAGCAATTACAGGCGCATATTCGGCAACCTTGGAAAGGCACTGCTGGTTGCCGGAGATACTGCCAAAGCTGCAGAAGCCGTCAGGAGGGGTCTCGAAATTGTCCCGCCTGAGAAACTCCCGTACGACTATTTTACGATAGCAATAGCCGAAGTGTTTTTCAGGGCCGGCCAGACCGAAGAAGGGAACAGGATCGTAGACGATGTGTTGAGATATGCAAAAGAATATCTCGACTATGCAGTGGCGGCGGATCCCTCGAAACAATTCGGAATGGATTATCCGATAGGTATCAACATGCAGGCTCTGCTTGATATAAACAACATGGCCATCGATCTTAAGATGGAGGAGCTTGAGAGTTCGATGACGTCGGATATTAACAGGTACTATAGTATATTGTATTCGGGAAGATAAGATCCGATGAGGCTCTTCAGACCTTTGTTCTTACTCAGGCTGTTCCTGCCCGGAGCGATCTTCCGGATCAGGACGGATGAAAAGCTGTTATGCCTTACCTTTGACGACGGTCCCGATCCTGAAACCACACCGGCCGTACTTGATATCCTTGCCGCGCACAACGTCAAAGCTATCTTCTTCTGCCGGGGGAGTGCCGCTGAAATAAATCACGGGCTTGTTGACAGGATAAAATCAGAAGGTCATTCAGCGGGCAACCACGGGTACCGCCACCTTGACGGCTGGAAGACCAACACTCAGGTTTATCTCAGGAATTTTGCAGCAGCAGTGCCTTTCACATCAGGTACGCTTCTCCGACCCCCCTGGGGAAGGATCAGACCTGGGCAGTACAGGGAGTTGTCGGGCAGTTACAGGATAGTATTCTGGGATCTGATGCCGTATGATTTTGACAACAGGCTCGACGGAACCAGGGTGCTTGAGATCATGAAGAGAAAGATACGGCCCGGATCGGTTATAGTCCTGCACGACACGGCATCATCCTCCGTTCTCTCCTTCCTGGACGATTTTATAAGGTTTGCATTGTCGGAAGGTTATAAATTCACCACCGCTCTCTTTCCGGACAATTAGATACCTGTCTGATTTTATTTATTGTGACGAAATACTACTTTTGAACAGCCTTTAAATATTGTCAGATGAACATACTAATTCTCGGATCAGGGGGCAGGGAACATGCCATTGCCTGGAAGCTTGCCCAAAGCAGGAAGGTCAGCAGGATTTTCATTGCGCCGGGTAATGCCGGCACCCATGCGATCGGAACAAATCTCAGGATTGATCCGGAGGACTTTGATGCCGTGAAGACAGCTGTCATTGCTCATGAGATAGGGATGGTGGTGGTTGGCCCCGAAGCCCCGCTCGTCGCAGGTATCCACGACTATTTCCTTCACGACGAATGTCTGGCAGATGTTCCTGTGATCGGTCCGGTGAAGTCGGCGGCCCGCCTTGAGGGAAGCAAGGATTTTGCAAAGGCCTTTCTTGTCAGGCACCTTATACCCACAGCTGCCTACAAGACCTTTGACAGGACAAATGCAGGTGATGCAGGAAATTTCCTTAAAACCCTGAATCCGCCGTATGTAATTAAGGCCGACGGACTTGCCGCCGGAAAGGGGGTAATTATCTGCAGCAGCTTCGATGAAGCCATCGCGGAAGTCAATGCAGTTATAAGCGGAAAATTCGGTGATGCAGGCGAGAAGGTGGTAATTGAACAATTCCTGAAAGGGATTGAATTATCGGTCTTTATTGTGACTGATGGCCGGTCGTGGAAGCTTCTTCCCGAGGCAAAGGATTACAAGAGAGTGGGAGAGGGAGATACGGGTTTGAACACCGGAGGCATGGGTGCAGTGTCGCCTGTTCCATTTGCAGACAAGGATTTCATGGAGAAGGTAAAAAACAGGATCATCATACCGACGGTCAGAGGACTCAGAGAGGAAGGCATTGATTACAAGGGATTTATTTTCTTCGGACTTATGAACGTCGGCGGCGAGCCTTACGTTATCGAATACAATGCACGGCTGGGCGATCCGGAGACAGAAGTTGTGATTCCCAGAATCAAATCGGACCTCTATGAACTTTTTGAAGGTGTGGCAAAAGGTGATCTTGACAGGAGGCCGCTGGAAATCGATGACAACTATGTCTCGACTGTGATGCTTGCATCGGGCGGTTACCCGGGGCCATATGAGAAAGGGTTTGAGATAACCGGGTTTGAGGGCAGGGACGATTGCATGATCTTCCATTCGGGGACCAGGATGCTTGACGGCAGGGTGCTTACCTCGGGAGGGAGGGTGGTTGCAGTCAGCTGCCGCGGCGGATCGATGAAGGAAGCCCTGGAAGCTTCCTACAGGAATGCCGGATCAATTTCGTTCAGAAACATGTACTATAGAAAGGATATCGGATTTGACCTCTGACACTATATGCTTCTAAAAAAACTCAGGCAGACAGGGCCCGATGTGCTGATACTTATCGTGGTCATTTTTTCCCTGACGTGGCTCGGGGCCTTTTTGCATCCGGAGCCTCCTTCCGTTTTGGGTTATGACGAAATGCCCATGCCTCTTTTCAGGATACTGTTGTCGGTGACTGATTTCAGTCCTTTTTTCAGTGTCGTTGCCGCATTCCTCATTACCCTGCTTATCTCCTACCTTCTGGTAAATTTCAATACCAGTGCCTTTTTTATCAGCGAACGTAATTTTCTTCCCGCAATAGTTTATGCATTGCTTACTGCTGTTTTTCCGGAGTATCAGCTGCTCAATCCGGTTCTTCCGGCTGCAGTTTTCCTCATACTCGGAATCAGGACTATTGTTGAGTCGTACAAGGTGTATGGTACTGCGTTCTCTTTTTTTGACGCAGGCATGCTTATCGGCACCGGCAGCCTCTTCTTTGCTCCCCTGATATGGATGGGAATCCTTCTCCTGGCAGGTATCGTCATTCTCAGGACTGTCAACATTAAAGAGATCATCATTTCGATTCTCGGAATTGCCACACCGTTGTTCATCGTGTATGGGATTTTGTATGTATCAGGAGAGGATATGGCGGAACAGCTTTCTGCAGTTTCGTGGAATCTCTTTGGAAAGGAGTCAGAATTTTCTGCAAACGGGGTTAAGCTGGCGATAATTATTATGGCCGCTGTAATTATGCTTATTGCTGTTGCTCAGCTTATTCCGGCGCTCAACATGAAGAAGATCAAATCGAGGAAAACTTTAATTCTGCTTTTCTGGGCTTTTTTTATTGCTTTGGGGATCTCTGTATTTTCAGGATCTGTGTCGGGGGAGATGCATTGGCTGTTGATTATACCGCCCTCTTATTTTCTTACACACTATTTTGTTTTTTCCAGGGCCAGGAGGATCCCCGGGATAATAATGACTTTATTGTTCCTGCTTGCCGCAGCTGCGCAGGCGGCTTATTATTTTCAATAGGCTACTGGAGCATCGATACGATTCCCACTCCCGACCCTGAATACCCTTCCGTGAAGTCAAACCAGACCTGGTAAACCCCGCTTTTATTGCAAATAAGATCGATGTAGGGATAGACATTTCCGGTATTGCTGTCGACTGACGATGCAACGTTCTTGCTTGTTTCGTCCTTAATGCTGAGGATCAGCCGGCCTTTTGAATTATCGGAGGTGCACATGGTGAACCTGTATCTTGTATTCTTCCACAGTGACAAATTGGCTTTGTACCGGAAGGCAGCCCCCGCTTCTCCTTCTCCAAGCTGGATCCTGAAATCCTTCAGATATTTGGCATTTGGTCCGGTGCTTTGCAGGCATTTGCTAATAAGCGGATCATTTGGAGCCTGTGAGGAGAGAATCGAAAACGCAGGCAGCAGCAGCAGTAATCCAATAAAGAGTCGTTTCATACTAGTTATTTGATAATCAGAAGATTTCTAATTTTTTCAGTAACATCGATAATGGCATCAAGTTGCTCATCGGTCATTTCGACTTTGCTGGTTTCAGTCTGGGTCACTACCAGTCCTCCATCCTTTTCGGAGCTGACGGGTTCGCCCTGGGTATAGCTGATCTCCACAGCATCGTATTTTGAGGAGATTTCTTTCAGGTGGGAGCACAGTTCGGTAAACTGGCGGTCGAGGCCGCAGTATGGTTCCGCCATAATCATCAGCTCCTTCAGGAAATGCTTCTGTTCGCCGATACGGTCTCTCAGCAGATGATCGGGATGGTTCCTTATCACCTGTGTTGCAAGGTACTGGGCCTCGATCCAGGCTCCGATGATTATCAGGGCCGACAACTGGCCACGGTTGTTTTCAGTAAGATACCTGTCAATCTGGTTGTATGAGTCGATCGACAGGAACAGAAGTGAATCGAGGTTTGATTTGCTCAGAGAAAGCCTTTTTATGGTTTCAAAGTCGAAATACTGCCCGACGTTCAGGCCTTCGGCAAGCTTCCTGATAGATGAAAGGACCTCGATTGAATTACCTGTCTTTTCATAGATGTTAAGGTAACCAAGGTCGGCGCCGAGGATTCCCATTGCAAGTGCCTTGTCGAATGTTGAAGCCTGATCGGTCGCTTTCAGCGATGTAGCGAGATATCCCTGGGAAAAAGGCACCCCCTGAACTTGAAGGAGATTGGCTATCTCTATGGGCGACGAGAAATTCATTGAGATATCTGAGGTGAAATCATCCTCCGGCACAATTGCTTCATACATAGTTTCAGAAGCTGCCAGCTTGAATTCATCAGATTTTTTCGTGTTGTTCCGGCATGCAGAGAGCGCCAGGGCAGACACGAGGACCAGAAAAAATGCTCTTCCTTTCATTAAGGATAATCTATTGGTTATTACAAAAATATAAAAAAACACATTTGCCAGTCATATCAGTCCGCTTTTCGTGTCCTGTATCTGGCAATCTTTTTAACTGTCACTGATAAAAGGTCAAAATATAATATCAGATACAACAGCAATGAGCTTATAAATAGTAAGGATATATTAAATGCGTAAGTGTCAATTCTTTTGCCTGATAAATTCTTTGATGGAGCGAAGAAATGGGTTCTGAAATTCAGCAGCCCCCTTCCGGCAGGGTCGAGGTAAACCGGGTCAGTGTTCTGGATCAGAGAGTTTTTGAAGGTTATTATTTTGTCGGGATCATAGTACCTGGTTACAATTTCTTCAAGCTTGTAATTGTAATAATTCTTCTCCAGTATCTTCAGCTTGTCCTTGTTGAGGTTTACGAAATCATCCTTTATCCTTTCGGCTTCATTAACCTGATTGTTGAAGAAGAGTGTAAGTTCACTCAGGTATTCTGACAGGGAGCCGGCCACAGCCCTGTTGAACAGGCCCGGATAAAGCGCGTTAACCTGGCTGAACGCACCTGCCCCTGTAGTGGCTGCAATCTTCCCGAGTTCGTTACGAATAAGCGCCAGGTCATTCTCCGCGCTATTCTTCTTTTCGGGCTTTTCGTAATCCTCAGTCAAACCCTCAAGTATTGCGGATAGTTGAGGAAGACGGTGAACCGTATTGAAGTCGGCCTGACTGATTTTCTTCTGAAGAGAATAATATGTATCGCCCCCGGCGGTATATACGAGCGAACTGTACCTGTTATCCTTGAACTGGCTTACCATCAGGGCTTCGTAGGTCCAGCGGGTAGGCATGAATTCGGCAATCAGAGGCACCTTGTCGGGCCGGGTGATGTTGCGGTTCAGTTTGTCGAAGGAGAACATCGCTCCGCTGAGCACCATCATCGGGATCAGCAGGAGGGGGATGACAATGTAGATTGTAATCACCGAGTTGAATGATGCCGAAATGATGAGACCGATCATATTTGCGGTGAAGGCTGAGGCGAAGAGGGCGAGCCAGTAGGTCATTGACATGCCCTTTATTCCGAGAATAGGATTTGCCACCACCACAAAAAGAAGCGACTGGATGGCCGAGATTCCCATCAGAATTGTGACTTTGGAAAGCAGGTAGCTGTTCCTGCTAAGGTTAAGGAACCTTTCCCGTCTCAGGATGTTGCGGTCGCGGAATATCTCCTCCGCACTGATAGTGAGTCCGAGGAATACCGCGACTATAATGCTCATGAAGATATAGACGGGAATGTTTTCGTTTCCTGAAAAATGATAAGCATCTGAATCAGGGTCAGGGATGTATCTTATTATGAAGGCAAGCATAAAGGCAAGCACCGGAGCTTCCAGCAGGGTAAGCGTAACATACTGTATATTCGACACTTTGCTTTTGAGGTCGCGTGCCATGTAGAGGAAGTATTGTCTCAGCAGGCCCGGTTTGGCAAGGTTCTTTACGGGGGCTTCCGTAACTTCCCTTACCGGATCGGCAGTGTTAAGTATCTTGAATCTGTCGGCCCACTGTTTGGGTTTGACCTTTCTTTTTTCAGTATAGTTTCCAAACTCATCCACTACCTGCGATTCAATTATCTTGAATATGGTTTCCGGATTGACGCTTCCGCACGAGGGGCACTCACCCTGGGAGGCGTTTATCTGATAATCGAGGGTTTTAAAATGGATCACCGATTCGACCGGATTGCCGAAGTAGACAAGGTATCCCCCCTGATCGAGTATTGCCACCTTGTCGAACATCTTGAAGATATCCGAAGAGGGCTGATGAATAACTGTGAAAATAAGTTTACCCTTCAGGGTCAGTTCCCTGAGGAGATCCATGATGTTCTCCGAATCCTTTGATGAAAGTCCTGATGTGGGTTCATCGAGGAACAGCACCGAAGGTTCGCGGATAAGTTCCAGTGCAATATTCAGCCTTTTGCGCTGACCGCCGGAAATCACTTTGTTAAGGGGATTTCCCACCTTCAGGTCGCGTTTGTCTGACAATCCGAGCAAACCGAGAGTTTTTTCCACGGCATTGATTATCAGGTTCTCTGCCATTCCGCCGAAGCACTGGCAGGCGGCATAGTAAAGGTTTTCGAATACGGTAAGCTCCTCAATGAGAAGGTCATCCTGGGGAACCAGCCCCATCACCCCCTCCAGTTTCTCCTTGTCCTTCACTATATCAAGGCCGTTCATTGTTACTGTTCCTGACGATGGTTCCAGAATTCCCGACATCAGGTTAAGCAGGGTTGTCTTTCCCGATCCGCTTGCTCCCATTATGCCTACCAGGTTCCCCTGTTCGGCCGACAGGGATACATTCACAAGGGTGCGGTGCCTGTTGTCGGGCCTGAAACTGACCTTGCTGACATTGAACGATATCTTCTGTGTGATTGTTTCCGAAAGGAATTTTGAACTGACGTCACTATAGTAAAATGCCTGTCTGTTCAGCAGGCGCAACGAACTGCCCTTGGGAAAAGAGTGGATAGCCTGCGATCCGACCGGAACCCCGTTCAGAAGCAGTTGTTCATGTGCAAAATACCTGATGAAGTATAAATCGACGCTGGGAATCCTGAGAAACAATAACGTGGTATTGGAGTACCCTTCATGCATCTTGTTGCACAGTTCGCAAACCGTTGCGCCAGGGCGAAGGACAAGTATGTGCGGATCGTTGACAAGTTCTGGTTCAGGGCTGAGGACAAACTCCTCGATCGATTTAATCTCGTCGGGCAGGGTTTTAAAAACTTCGACAACGATGGAGATGACTTTTCGCCGGCGCGGAGTGAATTTCCTGCTCGAATTGATAAGCTCATACAGTCGGATGAGTACGATTGTCTTTTGTCCTCTGTTGAGAGTCCGGTTTATCTGCCTGCAGATATTGAGGATCTTTACCGAATCCTGAACCGTCGGGAAATCGTTGCCGGGAATCTCTTCCCCGGGATCTGACGGTCCGATATACTCGTCGAACATGAGCAGGTACTTGATCATGAGGTTCGAGCTCAGCTGCTTTTCGAGAAAGCCGGCTACATACTCGCGCTCTTTGTCAAGAAATCCGCCATCCTGTCTTACGACAAGGGCAAACAACTCCATTAATGCCTTAAGGATTTCCTCGCTCATCTTTCAGCTATGTACACTTACCTCTTCTTCGCCTGTCTGACAAACTTCTTCTGAATCCAGCCAGGAACTATTGAAGCACCAATTATCAGGTAAGGATAATAACTTACAATCCTCCAAATTATTGCGGTTGCCAGAGCAAGGCTTCCGACAATTTCGGCGTCTGCCTGGATTGCGTCGGAGATGAATCTTCCGAGTATCAGTTCGGCAAATCCGCTTCCCCCTGGTGTGGGGCTGATTATCATCATGATCCATGTCACCAGCTGGCGTGCGAAAATGAGAAGATGATCCTTCACCGCAAAGAAACCGAGCAGTATGGCATTGACCACCCAATACCTTGAGGTCCACGACAGAAAAGTGGCGGTAAAAGCCTTAATCCAGAAGAAAACCGGTTTCTTTTTAAGCTCCCGTGAGCTTTCGACAATGTCGTCCCCGGCCTTTACCGCTGACTCGTGCCATCTTCTGAGCAAGGGAAGCCTGAAGAACCAGATGATAACGCTTCTTATTTTAACGGGATTGACGAACAGACCATATCCAACCAGAAGCACCCATGCAAGTATTATAACATAGCCAATGACAGCAACTATTACCAGGTTGTTGAGCAGGGAAATACCAGTTCCCTGAAGCGATGTGGTGAAAAGGACATCGCTGCCCACCAGTAACAGGATTATCGGGAACATAATCACGAAATAAAGCTCATCCAGGAAAGATGTTGCAAGGACTATAGAGGTACTTCTTCCCACAGATATCCCTTCCTTGTGAATGAAAACCACTGCTAATGCAGTTCCGCCCACCGTCGACGGGGTAAGTGCCGAAGTGAATTCCCACAGCATTATAACCCTGAATGCCTGCCTCCATGTAAGATCTTTCTCCGATAGGATCCTGATGCGTATCATATATCCCAGATCCCTTCCAACCATGCATAACCAGGCAACAAAAAGCCAGAATACGGATTTCCATGTGAACCTGATCTGACTCATCGCGTCGGAGTCTATCTCCTTCACCATCAGCCATAATACAACACCAAGTCCGATAATAACAGGCAGGGCTATTTTTCCCGGCTTCAAGCCGCTTACGAGTGTGTAGTGCCGGTCGTGGGACATCCGCTCTTTTTTACTTCGGCCAAAGTTCAGATAATTTTACCTAAAATCAATGCTTAAAAACAAGTGTTTCCGGTTCAGGCATGATTATTTACCGTTCAGCAACAGGATCACCCTGCTCTGCACCTTATATTTTTATCGCGCGCCATAATGGTTTTCCTTTGAACCGGATTAAGTGTAAAAACCATAAAAACCAAAGCGATGAAAACAAGATTATTTTCCTTTTTAACCGGCACCCTTATCATCGGGGCGACCCTGATGCCCTGCAAGGGTTTCAGCCAGGATGACAGAGCTTTCACAGACAGATACCTGAGCTCCCTCCCGAATGTGAATACTGCTGCCATAGAGCGTAAATACCGGATGACCACCATTCACATAAACCGGGACCTTCATGGAGCTTTCCAGAGCAAATCGAGGGTGACAGGCGATTACACCAGGGGGTTTGCCGATGGTCACATGACCTGGAACAATGTTTACATTGCCCATTCAAACAGCCTTAACGATCCTTTTCCGGCCGGGACGAAACAGGAGTACATAGAAAATTTCAACTATCTGCCTTCGGACAACATGCTTTCGGCCGAAGCTTTTAAAAGCTTCCCAGCCAACCCCGACAATGTGCTTGCCAGAAACCTGATATGGGATATGATGTCCTTTGAAACCTATGCCTGGATGTTCTGGGATTCCCTTGAGCTAAACGTACCACATGTTATCAGGCAGACTGACGGTGAATTCAGTATGGCGGAGATAGGAACCTATAACCATAACGTGATTACCATCTGTTGGAAGGGAATTACGGCGATTGATGGAGAGTTGTGTGCAGTTATTGATTTCACGGCAATTGACAACCTCATTGAACTTTCAATGGAAGTGATAAAAGCGAAGGGAACGGAACAGTACTGGGGAACAGCCTGGGTTTCGCTGAAAACCAGGAACATTGAAAAAGCGGTAATGTACGGGGGAGTTATGCTCGACAGTGAGATCAAGGGCCTGCCGGAGAACTATCTAGTAAAGACGGTCAGGGAGCTGTGGGTGGAACCTTTAAATTAATATGAACTCTCCGGATATCTTGGGGATAAATCTTAAATTTGATGATATGAAAAAGCTGACTCTGAATAATTTCATCGACCAGAAAAGGCCTCTGTCTCACATCATGTACGCAGTGATATCGGCCTTGTCGGTCACTTTTACACTGTTGAAAAACAATCATTTACTGCCCTTTTCAGAAATCTTCCTGATTTTTCTTGCAGGCTTTTTGCAGCTTGAAGTCTTCATTTTTGCTGCAAGGATGATTTTTGCAGGCAAGGAATATCAGCCTTCAACAACAGGTAAGGATTTCATGCGTACCATGCTTGTAAGGTTCCTTGTATTTATCACCCTGTGCTTCGTCG
>CAYQRF010000025.1:0-21209 GCA_964419775.1 uncultured Rikenellaceae bacterium | reverse complement strand
TAAATAAAGAGATAATTGATTTACAGGGATCAGATATATCTTTCCTTGACCCTCTTTATAAAATCTGGTTAACGGAGTACTACTTTAAAAGTTGATAAATAAAGGAGGGAAATTTCACCATCCTTGATGAATTCTGAAGGAAAGCTGACTCGCTCACACACTCACACTTCCTGCATACGCCGGTCACCTTGACCACATTGCACCGGCAATTTGAACATTTTTATATTTGTCTATAGATCACTCGATTAACGCCGGCTCCTGGTGGTCAGTTTATATCGGCGTGAGGTAGCCAGGATCACCGGCTTATGCAAAATTAGCATGAAACCAGAATGGCAACCAGTAACCAGCATCAAGCAACCAGCAACTTGAGTTAATAAATTGAAAAAATTCACGAAAATTTATCGATAAACAATAACCAGGTTATTGATATTCGACAATTATTTTACCCAAAACGATATGTTTTTCTGATATTATCGCCATGTTTTCAGGCAAGTCAGGCTGTACATGTAAACAGTGATTTAATTTTGACATGTACTTCAATCTGCCTAAATTTATCTCATTGAAAAATACCCCGTTAATAAAGGATGATATGAACATGAAATTCAGATACCTGATCATTGTTGCTTTTCTCATGTCAGGATGCCATAATACGGCAAACGTTACACCTGTGCCTGAAGATAAGGAATCCTGGACGCTTTCCGGTTTTGTGAAGGCCGATTCCATAAATCCCATACTTGAGCCATCGGCCGGACAGGTTTTTAACTGCCCCGTATCAGGGAAAGTAGTGAATTGGGAGGAACGGAATGTTCTTAATCCTTCCGCCGTGGTCAGGGACGGGAAGGTGTATATGATATACAGGGCCCAGGATGAGGCCATGACTTCGAGACTGGGACTTGCAGTCAGTGATGACGGCCTGCACTTCACCAAGGAGCCGGAACCGATATTTTATCCCGCCGGCGATAACATGACTGCTTATGAATGGCCCGGAGGGGTTGAGGATCCGCGGATAGTGGAAAGTGAAGACGGAACCTATATTCTAACATACACTTCGTACGACGGGAAGACAGCCCGGCTGTGCCTGGCGAGTTCAAAGGATCTGCGGACCTGGGAAAAGCACGGGCTCGTGCTTGGAGAAGGAAAATACAGGGATACATGGTCGAAGTCGGGAGCTATCGTGTCACGGCAGGAAAATGAGAAGATAATAGCAACCAGGGTAAACGGGCGATACTGTATGTATTTCGGCGACACCGATCTTTTTATGGCAACATCAGACGACCTGATCCACTGGGAAGTTGTTGAGAACAGTGAAAACGGCAGGATGATATCAGTCCTCCATCCCCGGCCCGGATATTTCGACAGCAGGCTTGTTGAACCCGGGCCTTATGCTCTGTTGAGGGATAACGGAATACTTCTAATCTATAATGCAAGTAACGCTTCCGGCAACAACGACCCAAGCCTTCCCAGGTTCACGTATGCGGCCGGTCAGGCTTTGTTCGATCCGGAAAGACCTTACAAGCTTACAGGCAGGACCGACGACTATTTTATTTTTCCCGACAAACCCTATGAACTTACAGGAGAGGTGAATAACGTCTGCTTTGTGGAGGGACTGGTTTATTTCAGGGATAAGTGGTTCCTGTACTATGGCACTGCTGATTCAAGGATAGCTGTGGCAGTAAAGGAATGAAAGAAGTCAGACAATCGGAAAATACCCTGATTCACTTTGGACATCAATTTTTAGAAACCAGACAATGAACAGAATACGAGATTTAGGAAACAACATCACGCACTATTTTAGGATCAGATTTTAATAATGGTATTTTTTTTGCGATATTTGATTTGTATTATTTATAAAACTAAATATCTAAGAAATTCCAAACATTACTCAACTAAATCCGATGAGATGAAAAAACTGAATATTCCGGTAGTTTTTACGCTGTTCACAGCGATGCTTCTGCTGGTGATATCATGTGCGATAAATCCTGTAACCGGCAAAAAGCAGTTAATGCTTATGTCGGAAGAGCAGGAAGTCGCACTTGGCATGTCATATGATCCGCAGGTTCTTGCAACATTCGGAGTTTACAACGACAACAATCTTCAGAATTTTGTTCAGACAAAAGGCACCGAGATGGGAAAGTTATCCCACCGTCCGAATCTGGTTTATCACATCAAAGTAGTTGATTCTCCGGTTGTCAATGCTTTTGCCGTTCCGGGAGGATATATTTACTTCACCCGGGGCATCCTTGCACAGCTTAACAGCGAGGCTGAACTTATGGGTGTTCTTGCCCATGAAATGGGTCACATTACTGCCCGTCATACGGTTGCAACGCAGAGCAAGCAGCAGATGGCACAGCTTCTTTTAATCGGAGGAATGATTGCCTCGGAGAAGTTTGCCCAGTATGCGCAGTATGCAATGCAGGGACTTGAATTGCTGTTCCTCAGCTTCAGCCGCGACGACGAGAGGCAGGCTGATGCCCTGGGAGTGGAATATTCATCAAAGCTTGGTTATGATGCCCATAAGATGGCCGACTTCTTCAAGGTTCTGAAGAAGATGAGTATGGCTGAGAGTGAAGGCGGCATTCCGACATTCCTTTCGACACATCCCGATCCGGGCGACAGGTACAATGATGTCAACAAGCAAGCTGCCCAATGGCAGACACAGCTGAATCTGGGTGCCTACAAGGTCAATGAAGATCAGTATCTGCAAATGATTAATGGAATAATCTACGGGGAGGATCCGAAGCAGGGCTATGTTGAGAATAATGTTTTCTATCATCCCGAGCTGAAATTCAAGTTCGGATATCCGATGGGCTGGACTCTCGAAAACAGCCCGCTTCAGGTCACTGTCACGCCTCCTGACGGAAAGGCACTGATGCTTTTCACTCTGTCGGATCAGAAGACTCTCGAGGCATCTGTTGACTCGACACTTGCGAGGTACGGGCTGACTCCCCAGGGAAGCAAGAGAACCACGGTTAACGGATTGCCGGCTATCATGACACAGTCTAAACAGGTTCAGCAGGACCAGTCGACCGGGGCAACGGCGACGAACCTTGTTCTTTCATATTTTATAAGCCATGGAGGTTTGATTTATATATTCCACGGGGTTTCGACCGAGGCTGATTTCAACACTTACTCCACTACCATGAATACAGCCATGACCACATTCTCGAATCTTACCGATGCATCGAAAATAAATGTGAAACCGAAGAGAATAAATGTGGTTAAAGTAGCCAGGGCAGGTACCCTTGCAGATGCTTTCACCTATTTCAGGGTTCCTCAGGCACAGCATGCCGAGTTGGCTCTGCTTAACGGCATGGAACTTACCGATAAGGTTGCAGCCGGAAAAATGCTGAAGATAGTGGGACAGTAAAACGGTTTCGCGTAAAGGAATAAAAAACCCGGATTGACACTCAATCCGGGTTATTTTGTATCATGCTCTTCTAATAAGCAGGCAGTTTATAACCGTTGTGGTATACAGGTGTGATCAGGGCATTTGCCGTTTCAGTTGCAAATGACTGTTTGGCATCATTCCAGCTCACCTTCTCGCCGGTGCGGTAGGCAATATTACCCATCTGTGCAACCAGTGCCACATTCCTTCCAATGTCAAGGCTGGCATTCAGTTTTTCGGGAGTATTGTCCTTAAGACAGTCGAGGAAGTTTCTGGTGTGAAGGTCAAGGCCGTTGCCAACATTTTTCTGAACAGGCACTGCTTCAATCTTCTGCTTTTCGGGAACAACTTCCCATCCCTGGCGGTCAAGGACGAGGGTTCCGTTCTCTCCAATGTACGACATTCCGTGAGGTCTCCTCCAGTTGCCAAGTCCAATTCCGATGGTGTGTTCCCAGATCATTGTGAAGTCGTTGAAATCGTATACGGCTGTCATTGTATCGGGAGTCACCATATCATCCTCGGGGAAGGCATATTTTCCTCCGATTGCCATCACGGAAGAAGGAATTGACTTGCCCATTCCGTAGAGTATGTAATCGATCAGGTGGACACCCCAGTCTGTCATCAGTCCGTTTCCATACTCCCAGTACCATCTCCATGTGAAATGAAAGCGGTTCATGTTGAACGGTCTGATCGGGGCAGGGCCGAGCCACGATTTATAATCTACCCCTGCAGGAACCGGTTCGTCAGCTACTTTGGGAACGGCTCCTTTCCAGTCAACATACGACCATGCCTTGCAGGTGCGTATCCTGCCAAGCTTGCCTGATTTCAGGTAATTGATGGCGTCGACGAAGTGCGGCTGGCTTCTCTGCCACTGTCCTACCTGGACCATCTTCCCGTGTTTCCGTGCAGCATTCCGCATTATGTTTATCTCGGCGATTGAATTGCCCATGGGTTTTTCAACGTATATGTGCTTTCCTGCTTCCTGCGCATGGACAAACTGAAGGCAGTGCCAGTGATCGGGAGTGCCTATGATAACTATATCAATATCTTTGTCATCCAGCATCTTCCTGTAATCCGAATAATGCTTCGGAGGGGCAAAGCCAAGCTTTACTATATCCGCTGTACGGCTGTCAAGGAAGTTTTTATCGATGTCGCACAACGCGACACACTCGACTTCCGGATTTTTAAGAAATGATGCGAGGTTGCTGTAACCCTGACTCCTGACACCAATGAGTCCTATCTGGATCTTGTCGTTCGGGCCGGCCTTTCTTTTTCTTGCTTCAGCCAGTAAATCAACCGGAAGCACCGAACCGGCAGCTATAACAGATGCTGTTTTTAAAAAGTCCCTGCGTGATGAATTCATATTTTACTCCTTTTTTGAGATTGTGCGGCAATTTAATATTTTCCTTAATCAAGATCAAATTCTTTCTGCATCTTTGTGCAATCATTCCATTATTAGCATGTCCGGTTCATGGCTACAGGAGATTCCGGCAACAATCAGGCCAAACAGGCGCATCATTTAAAATTACTGCAATGCAAAAACTAAAGCTTCTTTTAATCGCTGTAATATCAGTACTTGTTATCATAAATGCTGAAGCTCAGATTAGTTCGCTTTCAGAACCAATCCCTCCCGATCCGGCCATTAAAATCGGGAAGCTTGACAACGGACTAACTTATTACATAAAGAAAAACAGCAAGCCTGAGCAGAGGATTGAGCTGAGGCTGGTTATCAACGCCGGTTCAATATGCGAGACGGACGGTCAGCAGGGACTGGCCCATTTTATGGAGCACATGTGTTTCAACGGCACCAGGAACTTCCCCAGCAACAAGATAATTCAGATGCTTGAGGAGATGGGCGTCCGGTTTGGCTCGGAGATCAACGCCTATACCGGATTTGATGAAACAGTATATATGATGAAGATCCCCTCCGACAAGGAAGAGTGGATTGACAGGGGCTTTCAGGTGCTGGAAGACTGGGCTCATCAGGTCAGCTTTGATGAAAAGGAGATCGACAAGGAGAGGGGAGTCATTATTGAGGAATGGAGAATGGGACTTGGCGCCGATGACAGGATGCAGTCGAAATATATTCCGGTTCTTTTCAAAGGCTCAAGATATGCAGAAAGGCTGCCCATCGGAAAGATTGATGTTATAAAAAGCTTTCCTTACGATACGCTCAGGGCATTTTATGAAACATGGTACAGACCCGATCTGATGGCTGTTGTGGTGGTTGGAGATATTGATCCTGAAGCGGCCGAAAACAGGGTGAAGAAGTATTTTGGCAGGATAGCGAAGGCAAAGGAATCCAGGGCGAGAGTGGAGTATCCGGTACCCGGGAATGAGGAACCTCTTGTCAGCGTGGTAACCGACAGGGAGGCAACTGGCAGCACCATTCAGGTCATGTTCAAGCACCCGGCTGCAAGTTCTGTAACCTATGGTGACTACAGGAATTCGCTTTACAGAAGGATTTATACTTCAATTTTGAATAAAAGATTAATGGAGATCACCCGCAAGCCTGATGCGCCTTTCCTGATGAGCGGATCGGAATATGGTGCATTTATAGGCCGTTCGATCGATGTTTACGGGTTATTTGCAGCAGCCAAGGAGAACAGGATTGAGGAGAGCCTTGAAGTCATAATGACCGAAAATGAGAGAGTAAAAAAGTTCGGCTTTACAGAAAGCGAGCTGGAAAGGGAGAAGAAGGATATCTATGCCATCTATGAAAACGGGGCTAAGGAAGCTGACAAAACAGAGTCGGGAACCTTTGCCGACGAATTCATAAGAAATTACCTGACGCGCGAATCCATTCCGGGTTACCTGAAGGAATTCGAACTGGTGAAGGAGTTGCTTCCCGGCATCACGCTTAAGGAGCTTAATGAAACCGGACAAAGCTGGACAACGGGAAACAACATGCTGGTGCTTGTAACCTCACAGGAGAAGGAGGGAATAAGTGTACCGTCGGAAAAAACTGTGACAGACATAATCAAATCAGTAAGGACGAAGGATATTGAACCCTATGTGGATGAGGTTGCCGATGTTCCGCTTCTCGAAAAAATGCCTGCCCCTTCGGAAGTCACAGGGAGAGTTGAGAATACGGTTTTCGGGTTCACTGAACTGACTTTCGGAAATGGAGTCCGGATGATACTGAAACCCACAGAATTTCAGAATGACCAGATTCTTCTTTCATCCACAAGTCCGGGCGGAACGTCGCTTTATCCGGATAATGATATAATGTCGGCGATGCTGGCATCGACGGTTGTCACCCAGAGCGGAGTAGGCTCGTACGATTATATGGGCTTGCAGAAAAAGCTGTCGGGCAATACGGCTAAACTCACTCCATTCATAAATGAGCTGAGGGAGGGAGTCAACGGAAGTTGTTCCCCGAAGGACCTGGAAACCATGCTTCAGCTTAATTATCTTTATTTTACTGCTATCCGTAGGGATGAGGACGCTTTCAGTTCCTATGTATCGAGGATGAGGAACATGATAAGGCCGATGAGGGCTAATCCCCAGATTATCTTTACCGATACCCTCACAAAGATTGTTACGATGAATTCCCCGAGGGAGATAGCTGTTCCGACTGAGGCCCAGCTCGATCAGGTAAACCTCGACCGGATAATAGAGATTTACAGGGACCGTTTTTCCGATGCCGGTGATTTCACTTATGTGATGGTAGGAAATTTCGACACCGATGAAGTAATTCCTTTGCTTGCAAAGTATATTGGCGGGCTGCCGACGACCGGAAGGAAGGAGACATGGAGGGATGTAACATCAGAGTTCCCCGAAGGACGTGTAATCGTTGACGTACCCAGGAATTCGGAACCGCAGAGCCTGGTGGCGATGGTCTGGAACGGCGACTTTAAATGGAAGGATAAGGAACGCCAGGGTTTTGCAATTATGACTGACCTGATGTCGATAAAACTCAGGGAAGCAATGCGTGAGGAGCAGAGCGGTGTTTACGGGATCAGTTTTGAAGGCACCCCTTCGAAGTTTCCCACTCCTGAGTATACTTTGACTTCAAGCTGGGGATGTCATCCCGACAGCATATCGATGCTTACACAGACAGTACTCTCGGAGATTGAGAAATTAAGGAAGTATGGTCCAGCTGAGGAAGACCTGAACAAGGTTAAGGAAACACTTATAAGGGCAAGGGAGACAGCCATGAAAGAAAACAGTTTCTGGCTTTCGGCTCTTCAGAGTCACTACATGTATGGCACAAGGCTGCTAACACTCGATGAATACAGGAGATTTGTAAACTCCTTCACTCCCAAGGACATCAGGAAGATTGCACTCAGGTATCTCGATGCCCGGAACTATGTGAAGGTGGCATTGCTTCCTGCTCCCGGGGTTGTTGGAACCAATCCCTGACACCGGGAAAACCGGCTGTTGCCGTCAGCATTCCGGGATGTGGGGGATCAGGCGATCTTAGAACAACCCGTGCAACTCTGCATTGATCTTATCGATGACCTCGCTCAGGTGGTCGTTGTTGTTGGGGAAGTTGTAATGATCGGCTTCGATGATAAGCATTTTTCCCAGCTTGTACGACTGAATCCATGCCTCGTATCTTTCGTTGAGCCTCTTCAGGTAATCGAGCCGGATTGAGCTTTCATATTCCCGGCCCCTTTTCTGGATCTGGTTTACAAGTGTCGGCACCGAAGCCCTGAGATAAAGAATAAGATCGGGCGGCTGGATGAGGGAGCTCATCAGGTTGAAGAGAGCTGTGTAATTATCAAAGTCACGGGTTGACATCAGTCCCATTGAATGCAGGTTGGGTGCGAATATGTAGGCATCCTCGTAGATGGTCCTGTCCTGGACAATATTCTCGTCGGCTTTTCTAATCTGGATGACCTGGTTGAAACGTGAATTAAGAAAGTAGATCTGCAGGTTGAACGACCATCTCTGCATATCCTCATAGAAATCGTTGAGATAGGGATTGTCATCAACGTCTTCATAATGAGGAGTCCATCCGTAATGTTTGGCAAGGAGTCCTGCCAGTGTGGTTTTTCCTGATCCTATGTTGCCTGCTATTGCTATATGCATTTTCCGGGTTATTGTTTTTCAGCCTCTAAAATACTAAAAATCCATAAAGTTCCTCAATAAATTCACGGGTGTTTGAGAGTCGTGGCACTTTGTTTTGTCCGCCAAGTTTGTTAAGTGACCGGAGCCATCTGGTGAATGTTCCCCGGGGGACGCTTCTGACAAGGGGCATCACAAGATTGATGTCCTTGTGCCGTTTGGCCTCGTAGTCGGAGTTTACCGACTTGAGGGTTTCATCGAGGAGGCGGGTGAATTTTTCAAGGTCGTCGGGTTCCTTTTCGAATTCGATGAGCCATTCATGTGTTCCCCGCGATAATTCTCCCATGAAGACCGGTCCTGCGGTATATTCCAGGATTGATGCTCCGCTGCCAAGGCATGCTGCCTCGAGTGCTTTTTCGGCGTTTTCAGCTATCAGTTCCTCGCCGAAGGCATTTATGAAATGTCTTGTCCTTCCTGTTATGCGGAACCTGAATGGATTAGTATCGGTAAACGCGATCGTATCGCCGATCAGATATCTCCACAGGCCGCCGTTTGTTGATATCACCATGGCATAATTTACATTCTTCTGTATTTCTCCGAGGGTCAGTACCGGCGGTGAATCTGATCCTACTTTTCCTGCCGGGATGAATTCATAAAAGATACCGTAATCGAGCATCAGAAGCATGTCGTTTCTTGCCGGATCATCCTGGATTCCGAAGAAACCCTCAGAGGCGTTGTAAGTTTCCATATAGTGCATCTGGTCGCCCGGTATAAGTTTCCTGTAGATTTCACGGTATGGGGTGAAGCTGATTCCGCCGTGAAAAAAGACCTCAAGGTTTGGCCAGACCTCAAGCAGGTTCGACTTGCCCGTATGGGCGAGCACGCTTTTTATAAGTGTAAGGTACCATGAGGGGACACCTGAGAAGCTTGTCACATTCTGTTTTGAAGCAATTTTTGTTATGAGTCCCAGCTTTTCTTCAAAATCCTCAATAAGGGCGGTTGCCCGGTCGGGAGTCCTGATCAGTTCAATATAAAAGGGAGTATTGCTCAGGAGAATTGCAGAGAGATCACCAGACACCGAGTTGTTACCAAGCTGGTTTATCCGTGAACTTCCGCCAAGGGTAAGGGCTTTCCCGCTGAACATTCGTGTGGAGGGATAGTTTGAACAGTAAATGGCCAGGATATCCCTTGCAGCCTGGTAATGACATTTATGGAGTGATTCCCTGCTGACAGGGATGAACTTGCTTTTGCTTGATGTTGTTCCCGACGATTTGGCGAACCATCTGTAACTTCCGGGCCAGGTCAGATCTCTCTCACCTGCAAGCAGCCTTTCGATTACCGGCTGATAGTCATCATATGATCTGACAGGTACTCGCGCATTGAAATCGGCTGCAGTCCGTATCGATGAAAAACCGTACTGTCGCCCCCACTCAGTGGAAGCCGCAGCGGCAAGTATCTCTGAAAGGACTTTTTGCTGGATCTCAACCGGATTAAGTCTGAACTTATCGATCTGGTTCAGGCGGTTGGCATACAAACGCCTGATTATTGAAGGGATGAGAGCCATTGGAAACAGGACCTGTTTAAGGCCTAAAGATAGAGAAAAGATTTCCATTGAAATGCCTGCGATCAGCTGAATATTTCCCGCATCAGAGAGATTGAGTTCACTCTCCTCAGTCCCGGAAGGTGGATTCCGTAATACTTTATTATGGTCTCAAGCACCTCATTTCTAAGCTGGCCTGTCATCGGGATCCTTGTCATGCCGTCGAACGAGACACTGAAAAAACCGGCCAGTATTTCTGCTATATGGGGCTCGCAGTATTCCGGATGAGTGGGCGGAAGGTGAATGAAAATGCCATTCCGGAGGTCAAAATATTTTTTAGAGGGATCGTCCCTTCTGCCGGGTTCAATTCCCAGGTAGCCGGTGAGCCCTATAAGGAAAGCGATGTGGAAATTTGAATACCCCTGATCACATTCATCAAGATATCTTATCGAGTTCTCGAGGTAGTCAAAAAGCTCATGATTGGGGCTCTCCTCCCTGAGTACAGAGTTAAGAATCTCAGACAGGAACATAGCTATGCAACTCTTTCTGACGTCAGAGTATATCCGGGCCGGCGAGTGGGCGACAGAGAAGTCCTTCAGCATCTGAACCTCCCGCGATTCCTTGTAATAGACTACCAGATCGTGAATGAACATTGGCTGAAAGAGTGCATTATGCTTTCCCGACTTCCGGCAGCGCATTCCCTTTATCAGCACAGCCTGGCGTCCGAAATCGCGGGTGTAGAACTGTACTATGATGCCCGAATCGGTATACTTTACCTGGTGAAGTATTATTCCTTTTGTCTTTTGAAGCATTACGGCCTATTGTTGGCTCAAATTTAAAATTATTATATTTACCTGTCAATCATATTACCATGATAACATCAAGTAATGAGGAGCTGGTAAGGCGCGTGGCGAAGCTTGCAAGGCAAAACCAGGAGCTTGAGGAAAGGATCAGAAAGCTGGAGAAGGAGAATGAGAGGCTGGCCGGACAAAATGAGAAATACAAGGCAGCAAATCAGGAAGTTCAGCCCGCAGCCGAAGGTTCGCTCAAGTTCAATATGGCAACCATACTGTTTGCCGACGTGCAAAGAATGGAGAAGACCTATGAGGGAATCAACCCGGCAGAGGTCATGGATGAACTTGATGAAATATTCTTTGAGTTCGGATCAATAGCATCAAGGTACAAGATAGAGAGGATCAAGACAATCGGTGACACATTCATGTGTGCCGGCGGTATTCCTGTTAAAAATATAACAAACCCTGTGGACGTTGTGATGGCCGCCATGGAGATGCGGAATTTCCTCGACAGGTATGAAGGAGGTAAGAGGGGAGATGATAAAAGAATGTGGGATATCAGAATCGGGATTCATACCGGTCCGGTCACAGCCGCTGTTACGGGCAGGAAAAAGGTCAGTTATGATATAAAGGGAGATACGGTTCACAATGCAAGCAGGCTGGAGTCCCTTTCTGAATACGGGTCAATACTGATTTCGGTGATGACCTATGAACTTGTGAAGGAATTTTTTGACTGTGAGTATTTTGGAAGGCTTCCGGTGAAATACAAGGGCGATCTCCTGGTCTACAGGGTAAAGGGACTAAAGCCTGAGTTTTCAGTCGACGGCCGGGGGATAATGCCCAACGGGTCATTTAAAATCAAGTTTGGACTGATCCAGCTCACCGACCTGCAGGAAATGATTCTGGATAAGCTTGAAAAAGAACTCCCCGATTTTGTGTTTTATCATAATGTTAAGCATACGGTCGATGTTGTTACCGAGGTTGAACTTATCGGCTGGGCTGAAGGCTGCACAGACGAGGAGATTCTCCTGCTCAAGACAGCAGCACTGTTTCACGACACCGGAATAACCGTTTCATTCGATGAGCATGAATTGCGCGGGACCGAGTATGCGAGGAAGGTTCTTCCTGATTATGGCTATACGCCGGAACAGATAGAGAAGATATGTTCGATTATAATGGCGACCAGGCTGCCGCCCAGGCCTGCCAGCCTTCTGGAGGAGATTATCTGCGACTCGGATCTCGACTACCTTGGACGAAGCGATTTCATTCCCGTTTCAAATACTCTTTTCGAGGAGCTTAAGGCTCAGAACAAGATGAAGGATCTGAATGAATGGAACAAGCTTCAGGTGAAATTCATTTCGGGACATCAGTATTTCACCAAAACGGCAAGGAGCCTCAGGGAGGTAAACAAAAAGCTTCAGATAGAAAGGATAAAAAGTCTGATTAAGGATTGATCATCTGGAAATGACCATAATCCTGGTGATGCACGACTCAGAACCGTCACCTGCAGCGCAAAAGACCAGATAGACACCTGATTTTACCCTTCGCCCGTTGTAAGCTGACAGGTCCCAGCTTGCCTGTCCCCCTTCGGATGTTGTCTCAAATACGAGGTTGCCGCTTATATCGGTGATCTTGACTTCTGTATCTCTCACCAGTCCGGTGATTGTCACATTTCCGGTAAAGTCCTCACGTACGGGGTTAGGAAAGGAATACACATTGCTGAAGGACTCATTCCCCGACGTGGCATTTTCCCGGATTGAAAGTGTTCCTCCGGAAGTTCCGAACCAGACATCTCCGGTCAGCTGGTTGATTGCGACAGTTGCAATTGAATCGGAGAACAAAGGGCTGTTGGAAGTATTATAGTTTTTCAGAAGTGTTGTACCATCGGCAGTCAGCAGGTAGGCCCCGGAGCTCATGGTTCCCAGCCATTTCCTGTTTGCGCCGTCAACAGCTATGGAAGTTATGGTTTCTGTGCCAAGCATGTAGTCTGCCAGTCCCGATCCGTCATTTCTCGGAACCTTTATCCTGGAACCCCTTACATCGCTGTCAAAAATACCTTCCGGGTTATGATAAATCACCGGTCCCTGGCCAGTGCCCACCCAAACGCTTCCATCGAGGTCTTCAGCAAGCGAGAAGGCTGAATTAATTGTTCTGTCATCGCTGTCAATGATGGTCAGCTTTCTTGTTTTATCGTCGGTGCTTATGCCGGGTGTGCCGTTATCATCAATTATGAATAATCCATATCCGCCCGGGAGGATAACCCATATCTGACCTGAGGATGTTGCAACAAGATCTCCTGCAAGCGGGGCGTTTATATTAACAGGATAGGATTCCCAGGTTCCGCCGGATTTGAGCACTTTGATTTTAGCCGTGACGTCAGGCTGTGTTATCCAGAGGTTTCCGGACTTGTCTGTGGCAAGCCCCAGGACTCTTGTTTCTCCTGATGAACCGGACTCCTGAAGGGGTGAATTTGATGAGTCGAATTGCTTTGTCAGGGTATTGTTCTCATACATGAACAAGCCGCCTCCCCATGATGAAACGAAGTACCTTGAAGGATCAGTGGGATCAATGGCGGCCCTCATGGCATCGTAGTGAGTTCCGGAAGATATGTTTTCAAACTTCCGGCCGTCATGAACCGAGACCATGAAAGGAAGCTTCAGACCTTTCCACGAGCCGTTTGTTCCTCCGGCGCAGATTATTGTTTTTCCTCCTTCCGAAGTAATATACGCCACCTCATTGGATCCAGGTCCTGATACAGGCAGGCCAGTGAAACCTGTCATGTTTTTCCCCTGGATAGTCCCGTGGGTCCTGTCAGCTATCCAGATGTCGTTTCCGAAAATCAGAGCCTGGCAGATATCGGGTTCTCCCCAGCCGTAGGATGAGATTTCCTTTTTTAGAATTCCCTGTGAACTATAGTATCTTAACGATCGGGATGAGGAAATTGAAAACCCGTCAGGAGCCGGATCAAAGGATCTGTTTACCGTTCCGGCAGATTGTGAAAAGACAGATACGCCCTGGTTTATTGCATATACAACATCATCTCCGGAATCACCGGGCACATTGCAGTATAGTGTTCCCCCGGCAAAGATCACATGGTTGCATCTTGCTTCAGGCATTCCCTGTACCCTTCCCCAGTTTCCGGGATAAGAAAGTCCCTGATTCTGAATGTCGGCCTGCCACAGCCCGTTTGCAGTAGCGGCGTATACCAACCCGTTTCCGAAAGCAAGGTCGAATATCTCATTATCGCCTGATTCCTGGCCGGGTTTCCAGGTATCACGGATCTCCTTTCTGACAATATCGGCAATTATGATTCCATAGCCGGAGGCGAGGTAAGCATAATTGTCCATTGTTCTTATCCTGTTGATCTTCTTTTGCCCATACGGGAACCTGTTTCGGATATCCGGGATATTATCAATGCTGCTTCCCCTTACAAGATCGATATTAAGGCTTGTGTAGGCTATTATCAGGGTGCTGTTTGTCTCCGACCAGCCTGTAGAGGCAATTCCTGTTTCAGAAAGCCCGTTCACGGGAGACAGCTTACGGATTTCATTCATTCCGGCTTCATAAACCAGTATGGAAGCTCCCGTTGAGGAATAGATAATCTCTGCATTGCCCGAAATACTGGCAGCAGTATTGTAGTTGAGATGGTCAGTCCAGGATCCGACCGGTGTCTGGCCCTTAAGGGTGAACAGGATGAAAGCAGATACTGTTATGGATAACAGTTTTTTCATCTTTCAGGTGTTCGGGATTGACTGATCTATTTCATTTTCCTTTTTGTAGGCGGAAAGGAATGATTTCAGTTTTGCGAAGGCTCTGGCACGATGGGAGATAAGGTTCTTTTCATCAAGGTCCATCTCGGCGAAGGTTAATTTGCTTCCATCAGGCACAAATACCGGATCATATCCGAATCCCATTCGGCCTCTTCTTTCACTGATGATTTTCCCGTTTACGATTCCTTCGAAAAGGTACTCCTTCCCTTCGAGGATAAGGGCGATGACTGTCCTGAACCTGGCATTGCGGTTAGTATTGTTCCCGATAAGTGAAAGCAGTTTGTCAATATTGGCTTCCGGATCCTTGCCGGCGCCCGCAAATCGTGCGGAATGTACTCCCGGTTCTCCGTTCAGGGCTTCTGTTTCAAGACCGGTATCATCGGCAAAGACATTCATTCCGGTCGCCTTGTGGATGAAGCGTGCCTTGTGGAGTGCATTTCCTTCGAGGGTAGGTTCGTCCTCGGGGATATCCTCCTCCATTTTTATATCGCTGAGACTTAAAAGTTTAAAGCTGTCACCCAGGACATTATTGATTTCCCTTATCTTGTGCAGGTTATTTGATGCAAATACGATCTC
Organism: uncultured Rikenellaceae bacterium; assembly: GCA_964419775.1. Classification (GTDB taxonomy): domain Bacteria; phylum Bacteroidota; class Bacteroidia; order Bacteroidales; family VadinHA17; genus LD21. The sequence goes on along the minus strand of CAYQRF010000025.1, from coordinate 6,131 downwards.
CATCCGGTCAGTGATTTTCAGGGCGAATTTAATAAATAAAAGTGCCGAAAGTTTTGGAATGTCACAATGGCGTATAAAGTTTGGCGTTAATAAAGTTTAGTGATAAATTTGGAAACGTTTAGGTAGAATTATAAGTAGATGCTGTTAATGAAGAAGTTGAGCCTTTCATTGAATCTGATGGTTGTTACAGCACTGCTTTCCGTCCCATCCCTTGCCGCTTCGTTTAATCCGGCGGGGATTACACTCAGTCTTCCTGTCATACTAACCGTTGTAGTGATGCTGCTGATTGCCCAGTATCTTTTCTACAGGCTCCTCGAACGAAAGTTCAGAAGGAGGCAGGAGGAGCTTGAGCTGATAATCACCAAAAAGAATGATGACCTGATCAAGATAAATGAAAAGACCGAAGCGCTTCTGGCGAATGTACTGCCAAAGGACACGGCTGATGAGCTTATGGCCAAGGGTAAGGCCACAAAAACAAAGTATAATTTTGTAACCGTTTTATTCTCTGATATTCAAGGGTTTACGCAGATTGCAGAGGAAATGAATCCTGAGGTGCTGATAGATGAGCTGGATAAGTTCTTCTTCCATTTTGATTCTGTAGTTGAGAAGTACAGGATCGAAAAGATAAAAACCATCGGGGATGCTTATATGTGTGCAGGAGGCATACCCGAAAAGAACAGGACCAATCCGGTTGAGGTTACCCTGGCTGCACTTGAGATGCAGGATTACATGCATAGGCTTAAGGAAGAATCATTGGTCAGAGGGATAAAATACTGGGACATCAGGATTGGCATTCATACCGGCAACGTTATTGCCGGTGTTGTGGGTCACAAGAAGCTGTCGTATGATATCTGGGGTGACACGGTAAACATCGCCAGCCGTATGGAGTCATCGGGCGATGGGGGCAGGATAAACATCTCGGGTGCCACCTATGAGTTTGTAAAGGATTTCTTTGAGTGTGAATACAGGGGCAGGATGCCTGTAAAGTACAAGGGTGAGCTGGATATGTATTTTGTAAAGGGAATACGGCCCGAGCTCAGGGATGAGAACGGTTTGCCCAACGAGAAGTTCCGGTTCATGGTTCAGATGATGAAGCTTCAGGATGTCGAGGAGAAAGTCAGCAGGTTGTTCCTGGAGGAAGCTCATCCAAGTCTTTATTTCCACAATGCACAATATGCCATTGGTGTAGCGGCCCAGGCCGAGCTGCTGGCCATTGCAGAAGGAATACAGCCCGAGCAGTATGTTCCCTTAAAGCTTGCTTCCGTTTTTCTTACAACGGGTTTTCTGAGGGAATATGAGAATCCGGCCGGGGCATCCTGCACGGTAATGGAGGAGATGCTTCAGGGCTTCGGGTTTGATGAAACTTTTGTCAGTCAGGCCAGGGAGCTCATTATCAATTCATATGGAGGAAGGCATGAAACAGATTCCGACATGATCATGCATGATGCAAGGTATGACTACCTTGGGAGGGTCGATTTCACAATAATGAGCGGTAAACTTTTAAGGGAGAGGAACGAGCATGGTATAAACACCGGAGCCGTCCAGTGGAGGGAAATGCAGGAAAATTTCCTCACCGATCACGATTTTCTTACAAATACCGGTAAACTCTTAAGAAGCGTTTCAATCGAAGAGCAGATTGCCCGGCTCAGGGGAAAGGCATATTAAGACGATAAATCATATGCAGATTGGTTATAAAAATGTACTTTTACCGGGAATTTCAAAAATGAGTATTATGGAGAATCTCGACTGGAAAAATCTGCCTTTCGGTTACATGAAAACCGAATATAATATCCGTTGTTTTTACAAGGACGGTAAATGGGGTGACCTTGAAGTATCCAAGTCGGATCATATTGATGTTCATATAGCTGCCACGGGGCTTCATTACGGTCAGGAGGCTTTTGAAGGGCTGAAGGCCTATATGGGCAAGGATGGAAAGGTAAGGTTGTTCCGCTGGGAGGAAAATGCAAAGAGGTTTGCCTTTTCTGCCGACGGTATAATGATGGCCCCGTTGCCGGTTGAAAAGTTCAGGGAAGCAGTTTTTAAAGTTGTTCAGCTTAACAAAAAATTCATTCCTCCCTATGGCTCAGGTGCCTCGCTTTACATCAGGCCCTTTTTGTTTGGAAGCGGAGCGGAAGTTGGTGTCAAACCATCTGCAGAGTATACATTCATAGTTTTCGTAACCCCTGTCGGCCCATATTTCAAGGGGGGAATCAAACCGGTGAGCATGCTGATATGCAGGGACTTTGACAGAGCTGCACCCAAGGGTACGGGCATTTTCAAGGTTGGAGGAAATTATGCGGCCAGTCTGAGGGCAGGAATGGCTGCCAGGCACGGAGGTTATGCAAGCACAATATTTCTTGATGCAAAAAGAAAGAAATACATTGATGAATGCGGTCCGGCCAACTTTTTCGGAATCAGGGACAATACATACATAACACCGAAATCGGAGTCAATCCTGAGATCAATTACAAACATGAGTCTCCTTGAAGTGGCAGCCTCTCTCGGGATAAACACCCGGAGGAGAAGAGTGCCGGTTGAGGAACTGGCTGAATTTTCCGAAGCCGGTGCATGCGGAACCGCAGCTGTTATCAGTCCCATAGCAAAGATTGTGGATCCTGACAGGAACAAGGTCTATGAATATTGCAGGGACGGGAAGCCCGGACCGGTTACCATGAAGCTTTACAACAAGCTGGTGGGTATCCAGTACGGTGATGTTGAGGATGAATTCGGCTGGATAACCTTTGTGGAATAATCAGGCGGTTCATCAGATATGAAAAGCAAGGAAACAGGATTTTCAAAAGCCCGGCTGGGAGGATCGTACCTGACGCTGGTTATCAGCGTATCGCTGGTGCTTTTTCTTTTGGGGATACTGGGTCTGGTGCTTATCAATGCAAAGGAACTGTCGGATTATTTCAGGGAAAGCCTTTCATTCTCCGTGATACTTGATGAGGATGCCAGGGAAGCGGATATCAGGATGCTTCAGAAGGACCTGGATGCAAAATCGTATGTGAAATCGACAGAATATGTTTCGCGCGACGAGGCGGCTGTCAAGATGAAGGAAGAGATGGGGGAAGATTTCATCAGCTTCCTCGGAGACAATCCCCTTCCGCCCTCAATCGATGTTTACCTGTATGCAGGCTACACAAACCGCGACAGTGTCGGGAAATTTGAGAAATACATACTTGAGTATCCGTTTGTTAAGGAAGTGTGGTACGAGGATTCACTGCTTTACCTGATAAACGAGAACGTCAGGAAGATCAGCATTTTCCTTCTTATCATCAGCTCATTTCTCTTTCTTATAGCAGTCACAATCATCAACAACACGATAAGGCTTGCTATTTATTCAAAGCGTTTTCTGATCCGTACCATGCAGCTTGTAGGAGCAACGAGATCGTTCATCAGAAAGCCATTCCTTATCCGCAGCGTTTATCATGGTGTTCTTGCTTCACTTATTGCAATGCTGCTGCTGATAGGGTTGCTCTATCTGATTGAAAAGGAATTCCTGATGCTCTTCTCGTTTGAAAGCACAAGGCTGCTGCTGCTTCTGGGAGCTGTTCTTGTGCTGGCAGGTATTCTGATAAATCTGGTTTCGACCTTTCTGTCGGTTAACCGTTACCTCGATATTTCTGAAGATAAATTATATAATTAAGTCATGGCAGTAAAAAATGAAAACAAGGATAAGCTGAATTTTGCCCTGGGTCATGAGAACTACAAGCTTCTTGCCATAGGCTTTGCTATTATTGTGGCGGGATTCCTTCTAATGCTCGGGGGAAAATCGGAAGATCCGAATGAATTCAGCGACAAAATATTCAGTTTCAGAAGGATTACCCTGGCTCCCATTGTAGTGCTGATCGGATTCATATTTGAGATATGGGCTATAATGAAGAAACCAGGGAATTCAAACAATAAACCGGAATAATTCCGAATGAATATTTTTGAAGCAATTGTCCTTGGCCTGATACAGGGACTGACAGAATTCCTGCCCGTAAGCAGTTCCGGGCATCTGGAGATCGGTAAAGCATTGTTCGAACTTGACAAGGGGAAAAATTTCTATTTCACGGTTGCTGTTCACGGGGCGACCGTTCTGAGCACCCTGGTGGTTTTCCGAAAGGAATTGCTTCAGTTGGTCAGAGGTCTTTTTAAGTTCAGCATGAATGAAGAGACAATCTACATTCTTAAGCTTATGGTATCGATGATACCCATTGCCATAGTAGGCTTGCTTTTCAGGGAACAGGTTGAAGGTCTGTACAACGGGAACATGCTTTTCATAGGCCTGATGCTTATAGTGACATCATTAATCCTTGCTGCCGGGCATTTTTCAGCAAACAGGGACCGTAGCATCGGGTACCTTGATGCATTTATAATCGGAATAGCTCAGGCTATGGCGGTTATTCCCGGCATTTCACGATCGGGAGCTACAATTTCAACCGGAATGATGCTTGGCAAGCGTAAGGATGAACTGGCAAGATTTTCATTTCTTATGGTTCTCATACCGATTCTGGGAGCCAATTCCCTTGAACTTTTTGCGACTGCTGATCCGGCAGCCGTAAGCATCAGTCCTGTTGTTCTTATAGCAGGATCACTTACGGCATTCATTTCAGGCTATGCAGCCTGCAGGTGGATGATCGGGATTGTAAGAAAGAGCAAGATGATCTGGTTTGCAGCTTATTGTCTTCTTGTTGGGTTGTTAACCATTTTTTTCCTTTAGATGTTGTCTCAGGATAGTATGGATTTTGAAGCGGGACAGGTACTGTTGTTTGACAAACCCCTGTACTGGACCTCTTTTGACCTTGTGAACAAGGTCAGGATAATGATCAGGAGTGCATTGGGTATCAGGAAAATCAAGACAGGTCATGCCGGGACCCTTGATCCTCTTGCGAGTGGTCTGCTTATTATCTGTACAGGTAGGGCAACCAAGAGGATAGAGGAGTTCAGGGATCTCGACAAGGAATATGTGGCGGCCATCCGTTTCGGGGAGACAACCCCATCATATGACCGCGAGACGGAGGTTGACGGGCGCTATCCGGTTGAACATATAAATGAAGAACTTGTTATACAGGTACTGAACGGTTTCCTTGGGGAGCAGAAGCAGGTGCCTCCTGTGCATTCTGCAAAGTTGCTTGAAGGAAAGCGTGCTTATGAATATGCAAGGAAAGGAATTGAAAAGGAAATGACACCGGTATCAGTTCATTTCAGGGAGTTGGAGCTGATTTCAGCTGAATTGCCCGAAATAACGGTACGAATTGTCTGCAGCAAGGGAACTTACGTAAGATCCTTTGCCAGGGATCTCGGCCTGGCTCTCGGAAGCGGAGCCTGTCTGACAGGTCTTGTACGGACTGCAATCGGTCATCATAAGCTAAAAGATGCATTTTCTCTTGAAAAATTTGAAAATTTCATTGGAGAAATGAAACATAATGAAAAATCATCCGTATAAAGGATTTCATAAAAAACAAATATCAATAATCGGTATATGAAACTATCGCAATTCAGGTATAATTTGCCACAGGAGCTGATTGCTCTTTATCCGGCCGATAACAGGGATGAATCGAGGCTGTTGGTTGTAAACAGGAAAACAGGGACGTTTGAGCACAAGGTATTCAAGGAGATCACGGAATATTTTACTGAACATGATGTTCTGGTATTCAATAACACAAAGGTTTTTCCGGCCAGGCTATATGGCAACAAGGAAAAGACAGGAGCAGAAATAGAAGTTTTTCTTTTGAGGGAGCTTAACAGGGAGCAAAGGTTATGGGATGTTCTGGTTGATCCGGCAAGGAAGATCAGGATTGGAAATAAGCTTTATTTCGGTGAAGACGATCTGCTTGTCGCAGAAGTAATTGACAATACCACGTCGAGAGGAAGGACCCTGAGGTTTTTATTCGACGGGACGTACGAGGAATTCAAGCAGACATTGTACAGTCTGGGTGAAACACCCCTTCCAAAGTTTATAAACAGGCCGGTTGAACCGGAGGACAGTGAGCGTTACCAGACCATATTTGCAAAGCATGAGGGAGCTGTCGCAGCGCCGACGGCCGGACTTCATTTCAGCAGGGAACTGCTTAAAAAACTCGAGATTATCGGAGTTGAGTTTGCCGAGATCACACTCCATGTGGGGCTTGGTAATTTCCGCA
>CAYQRF010000024.1:0-22079 GCA_964419775.1 uncultured Rikenellaceae bacterium | reverse complement strand
CAGTTCAGGGGGACAGACTATGGCAAAGTGAGTATGGGAGTTATAACTGCTTTCTAGGAGCCGCCACCCATCCCGAAAGCTTTCGTGACCAGAGAAAGGGGTTGACGTTCATGATTTGATGAACCCCCTTTAGGGGGCAGGGGGTGAAAGATATTTCTTCAGTTTGCACTTCTTCAACTGCTTTATTCCTTCTGCGACAGCCGTGGCATTAATAGATGCCCCGGCTTCATTTGTATGGGTATGATCTGTCAGAAAAAGCTTAGCTGAGACCTCCTCCTGTCCCAGGGCTTCATATTTAGCAGCAATTATCTCATTCAGGTCGATGAAACCTGTTCCCGTGGCCTCAGCAGTTTCCCTGGCCCAAAGGCCGAAATCGTCAGATGCCCTTACTACCTTCCCGTTTTCCCATATATTCCGGGGCACCAGAGAGCAAATAACAGGAATGGCCCCCCGCGCCTTCGCATCGGCTATATACTTCCGTAGATACCAGCCATAGGTATGAACTGTCTCATGCTGCTTTGTAAGAATGTTGTCAATCTCCTCGGTTTCCTCGCCTGTTCCCTTTAGGGTTCCCCTTGCCCGGCTGTCGTCGTTGACCGGACTGCTGTCGTTGTGACCGAACTGGATGAAAACATAGTCTCCGGGTTTAATCATGGATAAAACATTGTCCCACAGTCCCTGGGTAATAAAGGTCCTGCTGCTTCTTCCTCCCAGGGCGTAGTTCCTGATTGACACTTTTGAGGTGTCGAACATTGCGTGGAGGTATGCTCCCCAGCCCCAGAGTCCCCCGTCACCTGAGCCGGATCCGTTCTTGACGGTTGAATCGCCGATAAGGTAAATTACCGGTTTGTCCTTTTTTTCAGGCAGGCTTGCAGCCGAAAGCAATAATACAGCAAATGACATGATAAGATAGCGATGCATGATACTTCAGAAGATAGTTTGTGAGGTAAAGATATGTAAAAAACAGAAACCCCCTTCCTGTGGGGGAAGGGGGCTCTGCCGTCATGAGTATCTTTTATTTCCTTCTTGAGGAAGTAGTTTCGGTCTTGTTGTCTTCTTTGGATTTGGCTACACTGCCGCTTCCCTGCCTTACAACTGTTTCCTTTGCAACTTTGCTTTCGGTGCTCCTGCGGGAGCTTGCAGCAGGTGCTGAAGTCTGCGTTCTGCTGGTCCTGGTCGACTCAACCCTTGGTCCGGCCTGTGAGGAGGCGGCGGGTTTCGAGACCGAAGTCCCGGATGATCTCCTGCTGGTGCTCTGACTTTCAGATGAACCGGTACTGGCTGCGGGGTTGACAGTGGCGGCCGGTCTTCTCTCGGTGCTGGTGTTGCTGCCGGAGCCGGTGGTTGTCCTTTCCCTTACAGGGTCGCTGGTCGACCTGGTCCTCTGGGTGCCGGTTGTTGCCGGCTGGGTTTCTGTGGAAGACCTGCGGGAATTGCCTGTTGTCTGGCCTGACTGGGTCGAGCTCCTGGTTGTTTCGGTAGCCGTGCTTCCTGCACGCCTTGAGGTGCTGGTTGAAGTTCCGGCATTCTGCCTCAGCTGATCAGCCTGGGAGGCGCTTCTCCTGGTACCTGTCGTGCCCTGCTGGGTCATGCTCGATGCCCTGTCGGGGTGCACTTTGGCGTAAAGGTCTTCTCCTTCCCTTCTTGACTCGGGACGCGAGTAGGTGGTTTTGTACTTCCCCTCGTTGATATTGACTGTGACATTTCTGGAGTACATCCTCTTGTCGCGGTAGTAGAAGTCATTCCATCCGCTCCATCTCGGGGTGTGGTACACCCTGTACCGAGTGTAGTAGGTAGGGTACCAGTGGTAGTGATATCCGTAGTAGTAGTGGTAGTAGTACGGGCTCCAGGGGCGCCAGTAGGAGGGGTAGTAACCCCAGTACCACGATGAGCGCCATATTGTGTAGCTGGGGAGGTAGATGTACCTTACCACCGGCCAGGCGTCAATTGCCACGTAAGTGGTTCTGACTGACTGCACATTCTGCTTTTTAGCCCTGCCGGTATAGCCCGGGTTGGGGGTTTCGGCATAATAGGGTTCAATTATGTAGTTTCTGCCGTAAAGAGCTTCATCACCTATCAGCTGTATCTGAACCGCGCCGTCGCGGAGCTTTTCGACTGTAAAGACAGCTACATCCTGGCTGTCGTCGCGGTCAAGCACTGCCTGCAGCACTATTGTGTGAACATTCCCTTTAACATAGTCGATCACCTTTACGTAATCGATGTAGTTATCGTTGTTGAGATCCAGGTTGTTTATCCTGGAATTTTCATCGTTAAGGCTTCTTTCGAAACCTTCGAGGGTTTCTGACTCCTGGAATAAATTCATCACTGCGTACAGGTTGAAGTTATCCCCCGGGAGGCCCAGATATTCATCCGGGTAATCCTGCGGAGCCATTGCTGCTGTCCCGATCGCAACCATTGCTGCGAGAATCGAGGTGATTAAGAGCTTTTTCATGACGTTGTTGTTTAAAGAACTTGTTACAACCCTATAATTGCAAAACCTGTGCCAATCCTTTTAATCATTTCAGACCATCCAATTACAGAAGTATAAACAAGCTTATATTTAAATAATTATCTTTGATATGAATTTAATTTTCCCAAGCCATGATCAAATACATTAATGTGGTACTGTTCGCCGGGATGCTCGTGATGAACTACCTGGCAAATGCCCTTCCGCTTAATAACAAAACAACAGGGGAACTGTCCGATTCCTTCCCCAATCTCTTTGTTCCTGCCGGACTGACTTTTTCAATATGGGGGGTAATTTATATCCTCCTTCTCATTTATGTCATATTTCAGTTCAAGGACACAAATGCCCTCACTGTGTCGAAAATCGGCCTGGCGTTCGGTATTACATGCGTTCTCAATGCTCTCTGGATCGTATTCTGGCATTACGGGAAGCTGCCCCTTTCGCTTCTGGTTATGGCCGGTTTGCTTGCCTCACTTATTTATATAAATATTGCAATCCGCGATTTGCCTTTCGGAATCATCAAGGCTTCATTCGGAATTTATCTCGGGTGGATCTGCATCGCCACAATCGCCAATGTAACCGCGGTACTGGTGACCTCCGGATGGAACGGATTCAATATCTCCCAGGAAGCATGGACAATTATCATGATAGCTGTCGGCACCCTTCTGGTCGCCCTTACTATCTGCAGGCTTAATAATCCCTTCCTGGGGCTTGCAGTGGTATGGGCTTTTCTGGGAATTGCCATTAAGCGACAGGATGACTACAGGACAATTCTGATCACCGCTATAATTGCAATGGTAATCATAAGCGGAGTAACCATCTGGGGTTTTATGAGGAAAAACATTGTTTAGCAGGGTATCTCTGCCTTATCTCCTGCTCTGCTGCTGTCAGGGAACGACAGCGATCATTTTATAAGTCTTAATAGATCCTTTTCCGAATCAACGGGATAGATTCCCGCTATTTTTTTGTTCTGAACATAATCTGCCAGCGAGCCAGCGAAAAGTATATGTCCTGACGGGAATATTCCTTTCAAACCGGTGATGAATTCATCATAATCACCTACTGAGAGTCCCGACAGGGCTCCGGTAATAATGAAATCGGGATTCCACGATATTACAGCCGTTTCCACTGATGGCAGCGGAGTTGATTGTCCGAGATAAAGAACTTCATGTCCGCGGGATCGGACTATATATGCATAAAAGAGCAAACTCAGGTCATGGTATTCATTTTCAGGCAGGAACATAAGTACCTTAAGCCCGGAAGGGGATTTTAAGGGTGAAAGGTTGTCATATGCAGACATCAGCTTCCTTCTGATGATCCCCGCAATGAAATGTTCTGATGAGACATCTGCTGAACCGGTATGCCACATCACCCCGACCTGGCGAAGAAAGGGAAAGACAACGCATGAAATGGTCCTTTCAAAACCTTTGCTTATCACAGATTTCAGAAGAATCTCATTCACTGCGGATTCATCGAACTCCGACATTGCCAGCACCAGGGCATTGATGTGCATCTCATTGTCGGCAATGATTCCGGCAATACCGGCTGCTGTTTTTTCGATATCCCGGGCCGGCATTGAGGCAATAGTCGAAATCTTAATACCATGCCTGTTAAGAGTGGCAACATTGATGAGCTTTTTAAGATCTTCAACTGTATACCACCTTCTGTTTGTATAAGTACGATGAGCCTTAAGTAAAGCATATCTTTTTTCCCAGACTCTTATGGTATCGGCCTTGATTCCTGTAAGCCTTTCGAGATCGGTCAGTGTATACGTTGCCATATCCGGAATTTTAAGTGAGAATAAAATTAAAAAAGAATCCCGCATGTGCGGGATTCGTGTAAAGAGTTCTTTAATTTATTCTTACGGGATCAGAACTTCGTCAATCACATGTATCACTCCGTTTGAAGCCTGAACATCGGTGGCAATTATGTTTGAAGTGCCGTTGATTTTAGGACTGGGAGTAAGTGTTACATCTATATCTCCATTGAGTGTTTCAACTGCTCCGGCTGTGAGCTGGGTTGACCTTACATTGCCGCTTACAACGTGATAAAGAAGGATTGGTGTGAGCTGCTGAGCGGTAAGTTCACTGACGCCTGTTACACCCAAAGCGGTGAAAAGAGCCTCAAATGCTGCGTTTGTGGGAGCGAATATTGTAAATGGACCAGCACCATTGAGAGTTTCAACAAGACCGGCTTTAACAACTGCTTCAACAAGAATGCTGAAGGAATCATTGTTAAGAGCGTGATTAACTACGGTCGGAGGAAGCAGAACCTTGTCGATTGCGTGTATAACACCGTTTTTAACATCAACATCGGCAGCAACTACAGTAGCTTCCTTGTTTATTTTAACTCCGCCCGTCAATCCTACCTTTAAAGACATATTAGTGCCCTGGGCGGGACTGATAGTGTTGTAATATCCTTCAGCCAGCATATTTGATTTCTTCTCCTCGCCAAGTACGTGGTATAAAAGTATGGGAGTAAGAGTAGCAGCGCTCAAATCGGCGATACCGCTTACCCCAAGCTGGGTAAACAGCTGATTGAATGCAGCATTTGTCGGTGCAAACACCGTGAAGTTGCCTTCTCCGTTAAGTGCGCTGACCAGGTTTGCTTTTGAGAGTGCCTCTACCAGAATCGAGAAGTTATCTTCAGTGGAAGCATATTGTGCAATCGTCATGTCGCTGATAGGGGTCGGTTCTTCTTCCTTTTCGCATGAACTCAGGGTAAATAAACCCATCATCACTGCCAGGCCTGTTATTAAGGTTGTCTTTTTCATTTTCGTAAATTTTAAATTGATAATCATTTTGACAAGAAACATTGACAACCCGATTATTGTTCGGAAAAAATATAAAAAATGCGGACAAAATTGCAGACAAGGGCAAAATTATAAAAGAAATACAATGGTTATAATAATGTATTTCAGTAAATTAATCGCTGTGTGTTAAAAAAAGTTAAATATTTACAGATATGACTGACTGGACAGCTTATTTTACTGACGGGGCAGCCGTCAGCAAAGTTCCTGGAAGGCTTTCCTGAATTCAAGGGGTTTGGATATGTTATGGAATATCTCCCTGGTTCCTCCGGTTCCGATAATGGTTATGATACCGTAATTAAGGATCCTGCCCATGACCGACTGGTCGACGTTTACAGTTTCAATTTTGGAAAGGTTCATTTCGAATGTTCTTCTGGCAATGAAACCGGTTTTAATGATTATCCTGCGGTTTGTAATCACGAATTCCGATACCGCCCTCTGGATAAGCGGAGCGATGGTTAGCGTGAAGAGCGATTTCAGGGTAAGGAAGATTACCCAGTGAAACCGAGTTTCGAATACCACCGATTCATCCCTGATCAGGTGGTTGTCAACGTATCTTCCCATTATTTAATATATATTGAAATATTCTGCTGCATCATGTCTGTCGTGATGGTCCAAATTTAGCTCTAAAAGGGTAAACAACTGTTTCCCGGAGCTCAAAAAAAATAAATATAGTAAATGGTGATGAATCTGACGGTCCGTCAGGGGTGTTACTTTTTTAACAATACCGTTTCATCAGTTTATCAGGCCGGCCTGATGTTAATCTATACTGAAATTCATGATTGTTTCGAACACTCTTTCCGTCGTCTCAGATGGTGAAGGATTCAATTCTGCTGAAATGAAACTGCCGTTTTCCGGATCTATCCTTTCGAACACCATCAGATAAAGGCTGAAAATTATTTCGAGGCTAAGCCTGTATGATGGTTCCATCAGCGGGCCGATTCTCTTCATTATCTCAATCGTATCCATCCTGTATTTGTCGGCAATAGCGCGGTATTCCCTGATAAGGTTCCTGAATCCGGCTGTAACCTGACTTCCGTGTGCGATATCATTCAGATCCTGCCTTGAGAGGCCGTTTTTCGCGACGAGGTCATCAGCGAAGTAATTCAGGTTATTAAGCTGGTCTTTCTGAAAATCCCTTATGATATGAACCAGATAACTGAATATTGCGCAGGGAGTGGCGGCTTCCCTTACATCGAATTCAGGTTCCCTGTATCCGTCACCGGCCTGTTTCAGTCCGCTCAGATGAACGAAAATTGAAGCCGGAGCGACTGAGGCTCCCTGCGAATATTCGATGAAATCCTCAAGCGTTCTGAAACCATCGTTGTTTATGTCGTAGATCATCGATCTGGCAAACGATTCGAGTGTCCACAGGGGTATCCTGAAACGCTCAACGGTTTTTATCAGGGCCTCTTTTTCGGGATTGCAGTCATCTGAAATTACAATCATCTTAAGCCACTGGCCAACATCGGTAAGGAATGCCTTCCTTTCCTCAGGAGCAATTCTTGTGTTGGCAGCCTTGTGGTTATCGATCAGATCATCAATTTTTCGCATAAATCTGTAGCAGGTCTTTGCGGCGCAATACCTGTCATTATCCCAGAAGCTGGCAGCTATCAGGATATTCGGGTGATCAATGATGCTGTCGAAATCGATGGAATTGAAAATTTGCAGAAACTGCTTCCTGTAGGTGATAGTCTTCACTTATGCCGGGTTTTCTTTTAATATTCGTTCAGTAACAAGTTTAGCGGAGAGAAGCACATTGGGTATACCGTTGCCAGGGTGAGTACTGCCTCCCGTGAAATACAGGTTATGGTATTTATCGTGACGGTTATGAGGCCTGAAATAACCCATCTGGAAAATGTTGTGACCCAGACTCCCGAATACCGAACCTTTGGAGATATTGCATCCGTTTTCCCAGCTTTCGGGGGTATGGCAGATTTCAAACTTTATATGATCTTCAAGGTCGTCAAGTCCCTGTTTCCTGAGGCGGTCAAGAACTGCCTTCCTGGTTCTGTCCCTGATTTCATTCCAGTCCTGATGGCGCAGGCTGTCGATATGTCCGGTGCCCACTTCCACCGAGATTGTCTCCTGTCCCGGGGGTGCAGAAGAGGGATCGTGTTTTGCCGGGGCGTGTACATAGAAGCATGGCTCGTTTCCCACTGATTTTTCGCGGAATATTTTATCAAGTCCTTCCCTGAAATTATCCGAGAGAAATACATTGTGCTGGTCAAGCTGGGGGTACCTCTTGTCAACCCCCCAATGAAAGGTGATGGCGGAGCATGAAAAATTCATCCTGTCGATCCGGGCTGCTTTTCTCTTGTCGGGAAGAAGCCGGCGATAGGCGTAAGGCAGGTCGGCGTTTGAGATCACTATATCCGCTTCGGCCGTTGTGCAGTCGGGAAATACAATTCCTTTTACCCTCCTGCCTTCAACTGCGATCCGCCCGACCGGCTTGTTGAAGCTTACCTTGACTCCCTGCTTCATTGCTTCGGCAAGCAACCGTTCCACAATCCAGAACATACCACCGGAAGCAGGGAAGAATGTTCCTTCGGAAAGTTCGGCTGCCGGGATCATGGAGAAAAGGGCAGGGGATTTGAAAGGGTTCTGCCCCACATAGATATTCTGGAAGGTATATGCCATCTTCAGGTGTTCGTTCCTGAAAAAGCGTCCTGCATAACTGTAATGTGGAGTGAAAGCCTTCAGTTGAAACAGCAGTGGGATATTCTTCAGGTTTATCATCTGGAACAGGTTGTAGAAGTTGCGTGCCACGAGCCTGCTCATGCCAAGATTATAGATCCGGTAGCCGCTTTCAACGTAGTCTCTTTCCCTGACGAAGCTTCCCGGTTCTATTTTCTCGAGCTGCTGCCTCATCTTTTCACTATCGGTGCTGAAAGCGAGACTGCTGCAGTCGTCGAAGAAGATTGTATACAGGTTTTCAAGGGGCACGATGTCTTTTCCTTCCCTGAGTTCAATGCCGAGCATGTCAAACACTTCATGGTAAACACCCGGCATCATGAGCATTGTGGCGCCCAGGTCAAACCTGTGGCCGTCGCGTATGAGCTGACCGCATCGGCCTCCTGGAGCTGAATTCTTTTCAAAGATACTGACATTGTATCCCTGCCTGGCCAGAAATACAGATGTAGCCAGACCACCTATTCCGGCCCCGATAATAATTGCAGTTTTTTCCTTCCCCATTGTACTACGTCAGATTCAGTATTGGAAATCCCCTTAAAGACGGAAGAAAGTTTCAATTGTTCCAAATTTCCCGTGATAAAATTAGGTTTTCTTTTAATCTGATGAAAATCGTTTTTGTTTATCTGATATCCCTTCTCTCATTATTGACCCTGAAGGGAGGATTATTCCCCGATAATTTGAAACATAATTTTAAAGAAACTTTAAAGGTGCAATTCCCTAATTTGTATCTTTAACCGACGGGCGGATTCGAAATAGCAGTCAACCAGCCTTCAATAAATCATTGCAATCATGAAAATAATGAAATCAATTCTCAAGGTTCTGCTTGCTCTTCTTGCATTTTTCATTGTATTGGTTCTGATACCCCGCACCTGGTCGGCCCTTAATCCCGGGAAGCCTCCCCTGGGATATCATTTCATGGCTCCTGTCAGGGTCGCTTTGCTTACCGGCCTTGAGAAGCTTGTGAATACCTCTCCGGAAGTCCCGGATAACATTGAGGCGATCACTGATCTGGAATACAGTAATGCAGGCGGTAAATCACTGATGCTTGATATTTACAGGCCAAAGGATTCTCCGGAGGCCCTTCCTCTGCTTGTTTTCATCCATGGAGGAGGTTGGGAAGGGGGTAAGAGATCCGATTACCTGATGTATCTTATCCATTTTGCTCAAAACGGGTATGTCACAGCCACCATCTCCTACCGCTTGACTGCCGATGCCCCATATCCTGCCTGTGCTGAAGATATTAGGGATGCCGTGAAGTGGTTTTTCATCAATGGCGACAAATACGGGTATGATCCTCAGCGGATTGCGCTTATAGGCGGCTCGGCAGGAGGTCATCTGGCATTGCTTGGAGCTTATGGCTGGGACAATGCTAACCCGGGAAAAGATCCGCTCCCGGATTCAGGCCAGGCAAACAGGATTAAAGCAGTGGTTGATTTGTACGGTCCGGCTGATCTGACAACCGAATATGCAAGAAATCATCCGCTTGTCACTGCTTTTATTCCAGGCTCCTGGGAAGATTCCCCGGAACTTTACCGTGAAGCCTCTCCCGTTTACCATCTCGGCAAAGATGATCCGCCTACACTGATATTTCACGGCACCTCCGACAGGCTCGTGCCGGTAAGCCAGTCGGACGACCTTAAAAAGAAACTCGACTCACTTGGAGTACCTTGCGAGTATCGCCGTCTGCCTTTATGGCCGCACACCATGGATATTGTAAAACGGGTGAATGAATATTGCCGTAAGGAGATGGAAGAGTTCTTTGAACGGTATCTCTGATTGCAAGCACTCTGGTTTCTGGGTTATGAATAGTTTAAGATCAGGCTCCCTTGTGCCTGAGCATCACCTCTCTCCAGTTGGTTATAATGATACCGTTGTCCTCAAAAAACTTCTTAACCACAGGATCTGAGAAGAGTTGTGCTTCCCAGATCCTTTGCTGCCACGATCCTGTAATGGTTTTAAGATTTTCTGTCCCAACCGAAGGATGGAATATTATTTCTGTCAGTCCCGGATTAAGTGATCTTACGAGCTGGAAGAAGTTGTCCCTTTTGTTTTCGTAGCTGTCGCCGTCAGGTACGCTTGAGAAGAAGTCGAGCTTGGGAAGGGAATAGCCTGCAAGCATATCAACAACCTCGGGCGTAAGGGGGTATCCTGCTTTCCTGAAAAACTCTGCAACTTTTTCATCTGACAGGTCAATGGCGTTTGCAGGTATTCCATATTCCTCAGCGATCTTCAGGAACACCTTTACATATTCGGGTGATCCGTACATTGTGCCCATATGGGTATCGATATGGGATGGCCTGTATCCTGCCGCTATTACCTTGTCTATCTGCGCACGGACTTCAGTTTCTATTTCTTCGGCGGTTGCATGGGTAACCACTTCGGGTACGCTGTGCCACATCATGCCTTCGGGATCGATCAGCCCGGGTACCTTTGCCGGATCGGCAACGGGGCCCCAGCGCCAGGTCTTCCATTCGCTTGTGTGTGTAAGGTGAACGCCTATATCAGGAGAATCCTGTGTCTTTGCCCATTCAATCATATCCATGGCGAAGGCACATGGCACCATAACAGCCGCTGACCTGATATCGCCTGTTTCGAAATAGTGTTTCACCGCAATATTGGCCTCCCCGCACATTCCTGCATCATCGCAGTGAAGGATAATCACCTTGCTGCCTTCAGGGAATCCGAGTTTTTCCGCATTGTTTAGTTTCTTTTCGGGTGCTCCCGCTTTTGTCCGCTTGCATGCAGGCATGATTGTCAGCGAAACAGCAATAATAAATAAGGGGATAATCCGGTAGATGTACTTTTTGATGCTGGTCTCCATAATATTACATTATTTGATAATAAAATCTGCATTAATCCTGGTCAGGGTGATTTTGTACAACATTTATCCCGTCAGTCATCATTGATTGTCTGGGTAAGTTTCTTGACTACTCTGAACTGGTTGAAAAACTCCTTTGCAATAACCCTGAGCAAGGTGTAAACGGGAACAGCGAAAAGCATTCCCAGAAATCCTGCAATTCCCCCTCCGATAATGATGACCAGAAATATCTCAAGGGGGTGCGATTTAACACTCCTGGAGTAAATCACCGGGATCAGTATGTTGTTATCGATAAAGTTGACCCCTGCGAAGGTTCCGAGCAGTTTAAGTGAAGCCGGGAGCAGCTCATCATAGGCTCCGGCAGCCAGAATGGAAATTGTTCCCAGTATCAGTCCGATTACCCCTCCGATAATAGGGCCGATATAAGGGATGATATTCATTAGTCCTACAAAGAATCCTATCAGCAGGGCATTCTGGAAGCCAAAAATCTTAAGCATAACAGCAACAAGCGTCATTACCCCGATAACCTCAAGAAGAACGCCGAGGTAATAGCGGATCAGAAGGTTTTTTGAATCTTCAACCACTTTTCTGGTTGCGTTGTGATGTTTCTCGGGAATGAAAAGGAGGAGCCCGTCTTCGAAAAGATTTTCGTCTTTGAGGAAGAAGAAGGAGATGAAGAGGATGGAAAATATTCCGACGAAAATATTCCCGGCGATACTAAGAAATTTGCCAATTGCAGTGCCGATGCTTCCGAGATTTACAAGTTCCCTGAGCCGTGCAACAGCGAACTGATCAATGGTTTCGCCGGAAGGGATGGCACCAAGTTCATGAAGCCTGTCGTCGAGCCAGTCAAGCGGACCCTGAAGATTGTCAACCAGTGCATTCACGTCGATCGATGATACCGTTTCGGCCTGTTTAATAATCATCGGGACAATGACAGCCACGAATCCGACGCCAATCAGCACCAGGACCAGCAGTGCCAGCAAAGCACTGGCAAGGCGCGGCATCCTCAGTTTACGGATGTGAATTTTGTCGAACAGGGTAACAAGGGGTTGACCGACAAATGAAACCATTGCGGCAATCAGTACCCATACTATGATATAGGAGAATCTCCAGATAAAATATCCGATGATAAAAAGCAAAAGGATGTAGCCGGTATACTTCAGTACCTGTTTCATTCGGCCGGGATTTTAATGGGCTATAAATTTACGAAAAACATGTTACCGGGATTTTTAATATCAGTCGTTTCTTTCATCCCTGGTAGTGTTGATCCGTAAAAGTTTAAAGATATCTACCACCAGAATGGGGAGAAGTGACATCAGACCGACTATCAGCCAGTGTTTGCCGTCGAGTTCGACAAGGCTGAAAGCATCTCTGACGGGAGGAATAAGGAGAACTACCAGGGCAAGGCCTGCCGAAACCAGAATAGCGCCTACAAGAGGCAGGTTCTTGAACGGGCTTATTGCCAGGGAAGATCTGGTGTTGGAGTGCAGGTTCCTGACATGCACAAGCTGTGCGAACATAAGGGTGGCAAATGCCATTGTCTGACCAAGTTCCACTCCCTGTTCACGCAGGCCGGCAATAAATGCCACAAGGGGTATTGCACCTATCATAATTCCCATGTAGACTACCCGCCATATCATTCCGTTTGTCATGAAGCCTTTCTTTGAATTGCGCGGCTTGCGGTTCATTATGTTCGGTTCGGCCGGATCGATGCTCAGCGCAAGGGCCGGCAGACTGTCGGTCACAAGGTTAACCCAGAGGATATGAATCGGAAGCAGGGGGATGCCCAGGTTGAAAACCGAGGTGACGAGAAGCAGGAATATTTCACCAATATTCGTTGAGAGAAGGAAAGTGATTGCCTTGAGTATGTTGTCGTAGATTCTTCTTCCTTCTTCGACAGCCGACACGATAGTTGCAAAATTGTCATCGGTGAGTACCATGTCGGCTGCCCCCTTGGCTACATCGGTTCCGACTATCCCCATTGCAGCTCCGATATCGGCCTGTTTGAGTGCCGGGGCGTCATTTACCCCGTCGCCCGTCATGGCCACCACCTCACTGTGGCTCTGCCATGCCTTTACGATACGAACCTTGTGCTCAGGTGCTACTCTGGCATATACCGAATACCTGGCAACATTCTCCCTTAATTCCTCTTCACTGAGTTTTTCGAGCTCGGCTCCGGTTATGGCCGTATCGCCTTCCCTGAAAATTCCTATCTCACGGGCGATTGCCATGGCTGTTCCCTTGTGATCGCCGGTTATCATTACAGGTCTTATGCCTGCGGTCCGGCATAAGGCAACGGCATCAATAACCTCAGGTCGGGCCGGATCGATCATGCCCAGCATACCGATAAATATCAGACCGTTCTCGAGATCGCCGATCGACACATTGGAGGGAGCTGAGGGACAATCCTTATAGGCCATTGCAAGAACCCTGAGAGCCGAATCGGTCATCCTGTCGTTGGCGCTCCTTATCTTTTCAAGATCATCACCGGTGATCGCCCTTACATTTCCTTCGATTATTATCTTGTCGCATACACTCAGAACTTCCTCAAGTCCTCCCTTTACGTTTACCCTGGTGCTGTTTTCCTTCATTCGGTTCACCGTGGTCATTCTCTTTCTTTCGGAGTCAAAAGGTATCTCAGCCACACGCGGGAATTCCTTCTCCACGGTATCCTTGTGCATGTTATAGAGAATCCCGAAGTCAAGCAGGGCAGTTTCGGTGGGATCGCCTGTATAATCAAACTTGCCGTCCTCGTTGGTCCTTACCCGGGCATCAGCGCAAAGCACCGAGATCAGCAGCAGTCTTTTTTCCTCTTCATTGAGGACTGTTGCAGGTGAGGCCCTGTTTATTACATCGTGTTTGTGATTGACATAAGCTTCAACTATGGTCATCTTGTTCTGGGTCAGTGTACCGGTCTTGTCGGAACAGATGACAGTTGCGCTTCCAAGCGTTTCGACGGATGGAAGTGTGCGGATGATGGCATTTCTTTTTACCATCCTCTGCACGCCTATTGCAAGCACTACGGTTGAAACTGCAGGCAGGCCTTCGGGTATTGCTGCAACAGCAAGGCTCACTGCCGTCATAAACATGCTCATCAGGGAGTTGCCGTAAAGGATCCCGACAATAAAAATGACTCCGCATATTATCAGTGCGGCGGTACCCAGGATCTTTCCAAGCTGTTCAAGCCTGCGGCTCATAGGGGTCTCGGTATCGTCAGTATGCTGGAGCATATTGGCTATTTTCCCGACTTCTGTAAGCATGCCTGTGGAAACAACAACACCTCGGCCCCGGCCGTACGTGACCATCCCGCTCGAGAAAGCCATATTAATCCGGTCACCGAGAGCCGGATCCGTTACTGTAAGAGGATCGGTAATCTTATCCACCGGCACCGATTCGCCGGTCAGGGCTGATTCCTGTATTTTCAGGTTGACGGCTTCGGTGAGCCTGATATCTGCAGGGATCACAGCCCCGGTTTCAAGTATTACCACATCGCCCGGAACGATATCCTTTGTCGGAACCTCCTTTATTACACCGTCGCGCAGTACTTTTGTGAGAGGAGCGGCCAGGCTCTTGAGAGCTTCAAGGGAGGTTTCGGCCTTTCTTTCCTGGAATGCCCCTACAAAGGCATTAAGCACCAGAATACCCAATATCACAAAGGTGTCAAGAAGTCCTTCTCCTTCCATTACCCCTACAACTCCCGATATTACGGCAGCGATCAGAAGGATTATTATCATAAAACTTTTGAACTGCCCGAAGAACATTGCCGCGAAGCTTTTCCTGCGCTTCGACAGAAGCTGATTGTAGCCGTGTTCTTCCAGTCTTCTTTTAACCTCATCAGTCCTTAATCCGGTAGTCGCATCAGTATTCAGTTGCTTTACAGTAGTACTGATGTCGAGATTGAAATATTTAGCCATTAAAGAAATTTTTTAGATGAAGTGCCTGTCAGCGTACCGACGGTACATTTTTCAACGCAAATGTAATCAGATTTTCTTTGTGTTAAAAAAGCCGGAAATGATTCATCCTGACCAGAGACGGGTATATTTCATGTTAGGCCTGCGCTTTTCAGGAAGTGATATGTAAATATCTGATATTAAGCCAAAATAATTTGGATCATTATAAATTTTTTAATAAGTTTAGAAGAATTTAAAAAACCTGAATCATGTCAAGGAAATTACTCTATCTTCTGGGTATTTTGCTGACAATACTGATCGGAACGTTACTACACTGGCTTCTAAACTGTAATTGCGGGCAGAAGTCAGGAGCAGCATTGTCTGAATCCTCCGAACAGCCGATTGCCGCAATGCCCGCCGTAGTACCTGACACTTCCGGGCAGTATGCCCTTGTGAAGTTCAGGGAGAGATATAATGCCAATCCCCTGGTATTATATTTTGCGACCGGGAAGAATGAAACCCGGCTTACCGCGGAAGAACAACAGCGTATTGCTGAGATCGCCGGTTACATTATCAAGGTTCCGGAAGCGGTGGTAACCATTACGGGCCATGCCGACAACACGGGCGACAGGGAAGGCAATGTCCTTCTGGCCATGGAGAGAGCCAGGTTTGCTGGCGCCAGGCTCGTTGAAGGAGGTGTGCCTGAAAGCAGGACAGAGCTCGCATCCCGGGGACCCGATGAACCCGCAGCAGATAACGGCACTCCCGAAGGGAGGGCTTTGAACAGAAGAACAGTTATCCTCATCAAATAATCTTAATACCACCCGATATGTTTTTACTATGCATCCTGTTACCCGTACTGGTTGGCCTGATATGTGCCATACTCGGCTATCTGCTGGGCCGCCTCTCATCAAAGAACACCGAAGAACTGATCCGGCTCCGCACCGATCTCGAAGCCTGCGGAAAGGAAAAGGAAAGACTTCTTTCACTTAATGCCACCTTTAAAAACGACCTTGACGACTGGAAGTTGAAATTCAACTCCCTTCAGTCAGATTTCAACGGAATAAAGACTGAGAACGACGACTGGAGCAGCAAATACGGCAGTCTTAAAACAGAGTTTGACGATTTCAGGCTTAATTTTGCAGCTGCTCCGGCAGCCTCAACTTTTGATGCAGCCCTGGCAGCCATGGCCTATGGGAAAAGGATACGCCAGGATGACCTTAAAATTGTTGAGGGCATAGGGCCCAAGATTGAAAAACTGTTCCATAAAGCAGGTATCACCACATGGAAGGCACTTAGCGATACTCCGGTTGAAACCTGCCAGAAGATTCTGGATGAAGCCGGTCCGAATTACAGGGTTCATAAGCCTGAAACCTGGCCGGAGCAGTGCCGGCTGGCCTTCCTGAATCAGTGGAGCGAACTGAAGGAATGGCAGGGTACCCTCAGGGGAGGAAGAAAGGAATAATACAGGATCGTTCATCGACCATGCACCAGTTCCAGTTTTTCATTGAACCGGTATGATTTCCCCTTTTCTGTTGCATCGAGCATGAATGTAAGGCCTTTACAGGAGAGCTTCAGCGGATTTCCAAGCCTTGATGTGATGGTTGCCGTTTTCAGTTCCCCGTTTTCCCACTCTATATCGGCCTCAAAACCTCCCCTTGCCATAGCCCCGCTTAAATGTCCGGTTTTCCATTTTTCAGGCAGGGCGGGTAGCAGTTCCACCTCTCCGGCATGACTCTGGATAAGCATCTCGGTTATTCCGGCTGTACCTCCGAAGTTACCGTCGATCTGGAAGGGAGGGTGGTTGTCGAACAGATTGTCGAGAGTCGATTTAGTGATAAGGGCGTACACATTTTCACATGCTTTGTCGCCGTCTTTCAGGCGTGCGAAGAAATTTATTATCCAGGCCCTGCTCCATCCTGTATGTCCTCCGCCATGAGCAAGCCTGTATTCAATTGTCTTCTTCGCGGCCTCCAGAAGTTCGGGATGCTGCTGATGAGTTATCTGATTCCCCGGGTGTAATCCGTAAAGATGTGAGACGTGCCGGTGACCGGGTTCGTGCTCCTCAAGTTCCTCCGACCATTCCAGGATCCTTCCGTCCGATCCGGTCCTTGTGGGAGTGAGTTTTTCAAGAGTAAGCTCCAGTTTTCGCCGGAATGCCTTGTCAGTGTTGAGGAGCAGGCTTGCCTGAATTGTATTCTGTAACAGATCGCGGATTATCATGTGGTCCATGGTCGGACCCATTACCATGCTTGCGGTTCCCTCACCCCCGGGGATCCTGAACCTGTTCTCAGGCGATATCGATGGTCCTGAAACAAGGTAACCGGTGCGGGGATCAGTAACCAGCCAGCCTGCACAGAATTCCGCTGATTCTTTCATGATCGGGTAGGCCTTGCTGCGGAGATATTCAATGTCGCCGCCGAACAGGTAATGGTCCCAGATGTTCTGGCAGCTCCATGCTATTCCCATCGGCCACATTCCGTAGACCACTGCTCCAAGGGGTTCGGTGTAGTGCCAGACGTCGGTTGTGTAATGGGCCACGATGCCTTTCAGACCATAAACCTCACTCGCGGTTCTTCTGGCGTTTGGACGCATGGCATCGATGAAATCGGCAAAGGGAAGTACCAGTTCCCCGAGGTTTGTTATTTCGGCCGGCCAGTAATTCATCTGGATGTTGATGTTGATATGATAATCGGCGCTCCAGGGCGGATTCAGACCGTCGGCCCATATGCCCTGCAGATTGGCGGGCAGGCTACCCGGACGGGAACTGCTTATCAGCAGGTATCTGCCGAACTGGTAATACAGTTCGACAAGATCGGTATCTTCATATCCGTTCTGCATTGCAGCTATCCGGGCATCAGTAGTGAAGTAATTGCCGTCGGACGATCCGAGGTCGATTGAGAGCCTGTCGAAATAGCTTCTGTAGTCGGCCACATGGTCCTTTCTGATGTCTGCGAACGGACGTGCCGATATTTTTTCAAGCCTTTCTTCGGACCGGGCCGAAGGGTCGGGAGAGAAATAATCGGTTGATGCCGTCAGGAGGATAAGGACTGAGTTTGCTTTTTCTATTCTTATACTGTCACCTCCCGGCAAAACAGTTCCGCCGTCGTTCAGCAATTTCAGCCGGGTTTCCATCTTCACCCCATTGCCGTTTCCAACGTGTTCGCTCATCGAGATAAGGCTTCCGGATGCTCTTATCAGGGCCTTGTTGCCGGGACGTGAAATTCTTGCTGTAAAGGTAATGGCACCTGGCTTATCGGCAGTGATTCTTATCACCAGTGCCTGGTCGGGGGCGCTCGAAAACACTTCCCGCCTGAAACTGATCTGCCCGGATGTATAGGTCACCGTTACAATTGCCTCTGAAATATCGAGTTCACGGCGGTAATTTGAAATTCCTCCCGGATTGGTGAAATCGAGGGTCAGATCGCCCAGTGTCTGGTAACTTGATGCATTGTCTCTTTTGAAGCTTCCCAGTATGCCGTTTTGGGCAAGTTTTTCGGCTTCCGCATATTTCCCTTCAAACAGAAGCTTTCGTACTCCGGGGAGGTTACGCCTGGCGTCGGGATTTGCATCCCACCGCGGAGCTCCGGTCCACACCGATTCTTCGTTAAGCTGCAGCCTTTCCCTCGCCGTACCCCCGAAGACCATTGCCCCCAGGCTTCCGTTACCGACAGGAAGGGCTTCATTCCATGTTGCTGCCGGCTTGTTGTACCAAAGCTTCATGGCTGGTTCATTTCCCCGTGCCGGAGAGTGAACCTGGAGGAGGAAGAATATGAGAGAAGCAATACAGGTACGGGAGAGAAGATATTTTTTCATGGAGGTTTGGATATAAGACAAATAAGGACATACCTGGAGCATGTCCTTATTCATGCGGTTAATTGGTTTTATTTCTTCAGAAGGTCCCTGATCTCTGAAAGCAATTCCTGATCCCTGGTCGGAGCAGGAGGTGCTGCAGGTGCGGCTTCCTCTTTCTTCTTCATTGAATTGATGGCTTTGACAAGCATAAAAACAGCAAATGCTATGATAAGAAAATCGATGGCAACCTGGATAAAATTTCCATAGTTCCATGTGACAGCTTCGGCTGTGTCGGTTGCTGCCTTTATTGTCAGTTTCAGGTCGGTGAAATTGGCCCCTCCAAGAAGCGCCCCGATCGGCGGCATGATAATGTCGGCAACAAGGGATGAAATTATTTTCCCAAAGGCACCGCCGATGATAATACCAACAGCCATGTCAACCATGTTGCCTTTCATGGCAAAGGTTTTGAATTCGTCTAAGAACTTCATTGTGTCAGGTTTTAAAGGTTTATAATCAGAAATTATAAGAAAATCCTACGCCTAATATTTCCTTGAACTGTACTCTTTTTCCGGGGGCTTCGAATGCTTCGAACTCTCCGTTGTTGTTCCTGTCGACCGGTACCATGATATCGTCGTCATAGACGAGCACAGTGTTGAAGTTAACGGAGAGGAACTTATTCACTTTCAGACCAATGAGATTTTCCCACATGACGTCTATATTCTGGGGGTTGCTGGCATAATTTGAGAACAGGTCAATTTTGGAGGTGAACGCCACATTCTTCAGGAATTCATTTGTAAAGTCGTTTTTTGACCAGATTGCCCTGATATAACCTCCTAATTCGCCTCTTGATGTCTCTCCGGGCTCAACTCCGAACGCCCCTGCATCCGAAAGAGCCTTGTCGGTCACAAAGGTGAATTTTGAAGTCAAAGGTGCAAGAAAAGCGCTGAAATAAGGATTGGGCTTATAGTCGAGACCAGCTGCGAAGAGCAGGTAGGCAGGAGCAAAAAGATCGGATATCTTTTTATCGGTATCGGGATATTTGTATCCGGGGCGCATCTGGGTTCTGAAGTTCGCAAGGGCTGACCAGTAGAATTTCCCGAATGCTTCCCTTCCATATTTTGAAAGAAGGTCGATCTTATCATCGGTTTTCATCACGTCATCTTTGCCTTGTTTCAGGATACCGTACCCGATGTCGAGTGAATTATCCCATGCTGATTTGCCCTGTTTGTAGTTTGCAAACGCACTGAAGATTCCGTTTACGGCGGCTGAGTTCTGACCTCCGGCGGCCCAGTTGGTAAGAGAAGTCTGGGAAAGGTTCAGGGCAAAAAGCCCTCCCTTTTTCCAGCCCATTATGGTGTCTGTATTTATTGTCTTTAGTAGTTTCTCGGCGTCGGTAACCTGCGCCATAGTAGTGGTGGCAAGCATAATAAAAGCCACTGACACAACTGAAAGTCTTGTTTTCATGGTGGGGGATTTAGTTAAGCACATGCTAATGAGATAAAAATAACCGCAATGAAAGCTCAATGCGGTTATTAAAACAGGGATTTACCTATTTTTCAACTTCCTTAACTTCAGCCTTTACAGCATTCCTCTTTACTGATTCAATGCCATTGTCGCGGCCGCTTTCAGTCTTGTAGTTCTGGCTTGTGCCGATAATCTGGCTGTTCGCAGCAGTAACAGCAAACCTGAACATGTTTGTGGGTGTGGTAGTTTTAGTGAATCTTTTTGGATCGGAAGAATTCTTTTTTACCGATTCGATCCCGTTCATGCACGATGCCTTGCTTGTATAGCCTTCGCTGCTTAGTATTGTCTGGCCATTGTCGGCTTTCAGACGGAAACGGAATTCCTTGTTTTTCCCGCTTTGATAAACTTCAAACTTTGCCATAAGATTAGATTTAATGAATTAATATAAGTGAAACAGGTATATGTTCTTAAACCACTTTCCATGTCAAATATAATATTTATTTGGATTTTTTAGAAGACCCGGATTTATAATAAGTCAGGAAAATGCCTGTTCGTCCGGGTTTATAGCCAATACGTATGCTAATAAATGCCGTTAGACGGCTGATTTAGCCATTATGTCGTTTTATTCATAACTTAAGTATGTACTTGAAAATCATTAAGCATTTTTATGGCGGCCCGCTGGCTTCATAATATTTTTCCCTTTTTTGAAAACTGAACCTAAAGTGCTAAATTGCATTCCTCCGTTTAGGGTTAAAACAAACAGGTCATGGACAAGAAAGAATCATTTTCGGCACATATTAATAGTGGCTATGCATGCAAGGGCGACTCGATAATACTTGGAGGGGCAATGCTCGACGGAGCTCCCCTGGGAGGCGATGCCCTGGTGAGGATTCCCCTGAAAACAATGAACAGGCACGGGCTTATTGCAGGTGCGACTGGTACAGGAAAGACGAAGACTCTGCAGGTGATCTCCGAGCATCTTTCGGAAAAAGGGGTTCCTGTTCTGCTTATGGATGTCAAGGGCGATCTCAGCGGGATTTCCAGGCCGGGAGAGGAGAAGCCGTTTATTACTGATAGGATGGCAAAGATCGGTGTCCCATACGAAACCACAGGATACCCGGTGGAGCTGATGTCAATCTCTCAGCAGCCCGGGGTGAGGATGAGGGCAACCATTTCCGAATTCGGACCGGTGCTTCTTTCAAGGATCCTTGATCTGAATGATACCCAGGGCGGAGTTCTGGCCGTTATTTTCAAGTACTGCGACGACCATAAAATGCCTTTGCTCGATCTGAAGGACCTTAAGAAAGTGATTCAGTATGCAACCGACGAGGGAAAGACTGAGATTGAACGCGAATACGGTAAAGTGTCAGCCATGTCGACAGGAGTGATACTCAGAAAGCTTCTGGAGCTCGAGCAGCAGGATGCTGATCTCTTTTTCGGCGAGATGTCGTTTGAAATAAGGGATCTGATGAGAAAAGACTCCGACGGGAAAGGATACATCAACATAATAAGGCTTACAGATATCCAGGACAGGCCCAAGCTTTTTTCCACGTTCATGCTGTGCCTGCTGGCTGAAGTATACAATGAAATGCCCGAAAGGGGTGATCTGGATAAGCCGGAACTGGTGATTTTCATCGACGAGGCTCATCTTATCTTCAGGGAGGCCAGCAAGACTCTTCTCAACCAGATAGAGACCATTGTCAAGCTTATCCGATCGAAGGGTGTGGGAGTCTTTTTTGTCACCCAGAACCCGATGGACGTTCCCAATGAGGTTCTTGCCCAGCTGGGGCTCAAGGTGCAGCATGCCCTGAGGGCTTTTACTGCAATTGACCGGCAGGCCATCAAGCTCACAGCCGAAAACTTTCCTTTATCCGACTGGTATAAAACCGATGAGGTGCTTACATCGCTTGGAACAGGAGAGGCGCTTGTCACGGCGCTTAACGAAAAAGGTATTCCGACTCCCCTGGCAGTTGCAATGGTAAGGGCTCCGCAGAGCAGGATGGATATTCTTTCTCCGGAAGAGATCGAGTCGATAAACAGATCATCGCAGCTCGTCAGCAAGTACAACCAGGTCATCGACAGGGAGAGTGCCTGGGAGATGCTCACTGATAAAATTGATTCGGCCGGAAAACGAGCCGC